>JAJYTW010000358.1 GCA_021792855.1 Actinomycetes bacterium | reverse complement strand
CCAGCGAGGAGGACCCGTGAGCGAGGACCAGCAGGCACCCGCGTTCAGCCTGGACCTGTCCGAGGACACCCGCACGATGCGCGACTGGGTGCACGACTTCGCCGCCACCGTGATCCGCCCGGCCGCCGCCGAGTGGGATGAGCGCGAGGAGACGCCGTGGCCGGTGCTTGAGGAGGCCGCCAAGGTCGGCCTGTACTCGCTGGACTTCTTCGCCGGCCAGTGGTTCGAGCCGACTGGCCTGGGCACGCCGGTCGCGTTCGAGGAGATCTTCTGGGGTGACGCGGGCATCGGCCTGGCCCTGACCGGAAGCTGCCTGGCGGCGGTAGCGGTGGCCAGCAACGGCACGAACGAGCAGATCGGGGAGTGGCTGCCGCAGATGTTCGGCGGGCCCGGGGACATCAAGCTCGGCGCGTTCTGCTCCTCCGAGCCCGACGCTGGCAGCGACGTTGGCGCGATCCGGACCAGGGCGGTGTACTCCGAGGCGACCGACGAGTGGGTGCTGAACGGCACCAAGGCCTGGGCCACCAACGGCGGCATCGCGAACGTGCACGTGGTCGTCGCGTCGGTCGACCCGGACCTGGGCAGCCGGGGCCAGGCCAGCTTCATCATCCCGCCCGGCACCAGAGGGCTGTCCCAGGGGCAGAAGTTCCGCAAGCACGGGATCCGCGCCTCGCACACGGCCGAGGTCGTGCTCGACGACGTCCGGGTGCCCGGCCACTGCCTGGTCGGCGGCAAGGAGAAGCTGGACGCCCGGCTGGCCAGGCTGGCCAGCGGCGGCGCGGCGGGGGAGCAGGCCGCGATGAAGACCTTCGAGGCATCCCGGCCGACCGTGGCCGCGATGGCCGTCGGGGTCGCCCGGGCCGCGTTCGAGTACGCCAGGGACTACGCGACGCAGCGCGAGCAGTTCGGCAAGCCGATCGGGCAGAACCAGGCGGTCGCCTACATGCTTGCCGACATGGGCACGTCGATCGACGCCGCCAGACTGCTGACCTGGCGAGCCGCCTGGATGGCCCGGCACGGTCACAAGTTCACAAGCGCCGAGGGGTCGATGTCCAAGCTGTTCGCGGGGGAGACCGCGGTCCGGGTCACCGAGCAGGCAATCCAGATCCTCGGCGGCAACGGTTACACCCGCGAGTACCCGGTCGAGCGGATGCACCGCGACGCCAAGATCTTCACCATCTTCGAGGGCACGTCGGAGATCCAGCGGCTGATCATCGGCCGGGCGGTTACCGGTCTGCCGGTGAGATAGCCGCTGAACTGCGGAAACGCCGCCCGGCCGGGTCGCGGGCGGTGCTGGGCTAGCTGGGCTCGGCGGCGATTTCTGCGGTCGCCGGGAGGGCTGAGGGCACATCGGGGGCACATGCGCTGAGCGCGGCGTCCGCCGCCGCACGCACCCGGTCGGCCGCCGACGGCATCGGCCCCGAACTCCCACAGCCCGAATCGGCTGACCATTGTGTACGAGGCCGGGCTGGCACGTGACCAGTTACACCGTGGAAGCGGTAGCTGATTTGGCCAGCTCGATGGCGCGGGTGCACGCTCCGGTGACTTTGTCGTCGTGGGTGACGATAATGATCGTCTTCCCATCGCGATTGAGGCTGTGGAGCATGCCGAGGACTGCGTCCCGGTTGCCGGGATCCAGGGAGCCGGTTGGCTCGTCAGCCAGGACGAGTTCGCAGGGCTTGAGCAGGAGTCGCCCGATGGCGACGCGTTGCTGCTCGCCGCCGGAGAGTTCGTAGACGCGCCGGGCGCCGAGGCCGCCGAGCCTGACCTCGTCCAGTGCCCTGGCCCGGGCCGCTGCCTTATCGCGCCGGCTGCTCTTCGCGTAGGTCTGAGCTACCCGCAGGTTGTAGTCGACGGTCTCATTGTCGATCAGCGCGAAATTCTGAAACAGGTAACCAATCCGGTGTCGCCGCAGCTTCCCGGCGGCTGCGCTGGCCGGCTTCGGCGCGGTGCGCCCGAACAGCCGCAGGGAGCCTGTCCCCGGTTCGTCGAGCATGCCGATGATGTTCAGCAGCGTGGACTTACCGCTCCCGCTCGGACCGGTGATCGCGATCATCTCACCCGGGGATACCGTCAGGCTCAACTCGCTGATCACCTCCCGGCCGCGGAACTCCTTGCTGACCCCCGCGAGTTCGCAGATGGCGTTCATACTCTCAGAACTCTCCCTTCAGGACCCTGGTGAGATTGCGCCGGTCGATGAACGCGAGCACGGCCAGCGATACAGCTAGCTCGACCGCCACTATGAGGGCGACCACCAGCAGCAGAGTCACAGTGCCGACAGCGCCCGTCGCCGAGGCGGTGCTGAACGGGCTCAACCCAGCTGCGTTCGCGGCCATAGCGCCCACACACTGGAGCACCCAGACGACGGCAAACAGGCGCAGGAATTCTCGGTACCTTCGCCACACCCCGGTTCCGAAGAGCTTCCGGACGACGAATCTGCGTGAGTTGCGCTCGTACAGCAGTGCCAGGCTCTCGACAACCAGGACGAGGACCGCAGTTTCCAGTGCGATCCCAGCAATAGCGACAGCGCGGATGCCTTGCTGCAGGGCGAGGACCTTCTGGAATACCCAGCCGTTCATGGTCACCAGATAGGGTAGGTTGTCGGCGAGTTTCAGCCGCTGCAGCAGCGGCTGCAATCTCTTTAGCGTAGCCTGGGCTCCGCCAGTTAGGCGTACTTTCAGTGCGGTTCCGACGCTGCCCGTTATCAGGTTAGCGCGATCGGTCCCCAGGCTGTTGGCTATGGTCATCACGGTGATGATCGGATTCCTGATCATATTTCCGTGGGCCGGGTTCACCAGCGGGTTGAAGCTGAATACCGATTGGTTGGCGATCCAGATAACCTTGAGTTTCTGGTGAGCAATGCTAGGCGGGACGGAACGTCCGAACAGTTCTTTC
>JAJYTW010000081.1 GCA_021792855.1 Actinomycetes bacterium | reverse complement strand
CGGCTTCACGGTCGGCCTGCTCGCCCAGGAGCCCAAGCTGGATGAGTCCAAGACCGTCCTCGGCAATGTCGAGGAAGGCGTCGCGGAGACCAAGGCGCTGCTGGACCGGTTCAACGAGATCGCCGAGCAGATGGCGACGGACTACTCCGACGAACTGCTGGCGGAGATGGGCAGGCTGCAGGAGCAGCTTGACCACCGGAACGCCTGGGACCTGGACAGCCAGCTTGAGCAGGCGATGGACGCGCTGCGCTGCCCGCCGCCGGAGTCGGACGTCAGCGTGCTGTCCGGCGGTGAGAAGCGCCGGGTCGCGCTGTGCAAGCTGCTGCTGTCCCAGCCCGACCTGCTGCTGCTGGATGAGCCGACGAACCACCTGGACGCGGAGAGCGTGCAGTGGCTGGAGCAGCACCTGGAGAAGTACCCGGGCACGGTGGTGGCGGTTACCCACGACCGGTACTTCCTGGACAACGTGGCGGGCTGGATCCTGGAGCTTGACCGCGGCCGCGCCTACCCGTACGAGGGCAACTACTCGACCTACCTGGAGACCAAGGCGGCCCGGCTGAAGGTCGAGGGCCAGAAGGATGCCAAGCGGCGTAAGCGCCTGGAGGAGGAACTGGAGTGGGTGCGGTCAAGTCCGCGGGCCCGCCAGGCCAAGAGCCGGTCCAGGCTGCAGCGGTACGAGGAGATGGCGGCTGAGGCCGAACAGAACCGGAAGCTGGACTTCGAGGAGATTCAGATCCCGCCGGGTCCGCGCCTGGGCGGCCTGGTGGTGGAGGTCAGCGGTCTCGCCAAGGGCTTCGGTGACCGCGCGCTGTTCGACGGCCTGAGCTTCAGCCTGCCGCCGAACGGCATCGTCGGCGTGATCGGCCCGAACGGCGTCGGCAAGACCACGCTGTTCAAGATGATCATCGGCGAGGAGCGGCCGGACGCCGGGACGATCAAGGTCGGCGACACGGTCAAGATCTCCTACGTCGACCAGGGCCGGGCCGGGATCGCGCCGGACAAGAACGTCTGGGAGGTCATCTCGGACGGCGAGTCCTACATCCAGGCGGGCAAGACCGAGATTCCCAGCCGCGCGTACGTGGCCGCGTTCGGGTTCAAGGGCGGCGACCAGCAGAAGTTGGCCGGCGTGATGTCCGGCGGCGAGCGCAACCGGGTCAACCTGGCCCTGACGCTGAAGCAGGGCGGCAACCTCCTGCTGCTGGACGAGCCGACCAACGACCTGGACGTGGAGACCTTGTCTTCGCTGGAGAACGCGCTGCTCGACTTCCCCGGCTGCGCCGTGATCACCAGCCACGACCGGTGGTTCCTTGACCGGATCGCAACGCACATCCTGGCCTGGGAGGGCGACTCGAACTGGTTCTGGTTCGAGGGCAACTTCGAGGCCTACGAGAAGAACAAGATCGAGCGACTCGGCGCCGAGGCCGCCCGGCCGCACCGGGTCACCTACCGCAAGCTGACCCGCGGCTAGCGGGGTCCGGGTCGCCCGGTAATCCGCTGCGCCACGACCGTGCCGGGCCGCCCCGTTAATCCGGCCATATCTGGCATATGCTCGTGCAGTCCTCGGTGTGCCGCCGCTCGCCGGTCCGGCCGGTTAGCTGGCCAGACTCGCGGGCGCGGCGGCAACCGGCCCAGCGATCGAGTCGGGGGCAGCTTCGATGACCACGGAACCGAACGACCTCCCGCTGGGCGGCCCTGCTTCGACCGGCCCTGCTTCAACCGGCGAGCGGCCGCGGACCGGGGGCCCGCTGCCCCAGCGCGCCCGGGTCGTCGTGGTCGGCGGGGGAGTGATCGGCACCTCGGTCGCCTACCACCTGGCGCACGCCGGCGTCCGCGACGTGCTGCTGCTCGAGCGGGACCGGCTGACCTCGGGCACCACCTGGCACGCGGCCGGCCTGATGGCGACCTTCGGGTCGACCTCACAGACCTCCACCGAGTTGCGGAAGTACACCCGCGACCTGTACGCGCGACTGGAGGCGGAGACCGGTCTGGCGACCGGCCTGAAGCAGGTCGGCCTGATCGAGCTCGCGATCGAGCCGGGACGGCTGGAGGAGTACCGCCGGGTCAGCGCGTTCAACCGGCATCTGGGCGTCGACGTGCACGAGATCTCGCCGGCCGAGGTGGCCGATCTCTGGCCGCTGGCCAGGACCGACGACGTGCTGGCCGGCTTCTACATCCCGGACGACGGCAGGGTGAACCCGGTCGACGTGACCATGTCGCTGGCCCGCGGCGCCCGGATGGCGGGCGCCACGATCATCGAGGGCGTGCCGGTTACCGGCTTCCTGACTCACCGCGGCGCCGTGACCGGCGTCCGGACGCCGGAGGGCGACGTCGAGGCCGAGTACGTGGTCAACTGCGCCGGGATGTGGGCCAGGCAGCTAGGCGAGCTTGCCGGGGTCAGCATCCCGCTGCAGGCGGCCGAGCACTACTACCTGCTGACCGAGCCGATCGACGGCGTGGACAGCTCCTGGCCGGTGCTGGAGGACCCGGCATCCTACGGCTACTACCGCGAGGAGGGCGGCGGCCTGATGCTCGGCCTGTTCGAGCCGGCCTGCGCCCCGTGGCGGATCGACGGCATCCCGGCCGACTTCTCCTTCGGCGAGTTGCCGCCGGACTGGGACCGGATGGCGCCGTACCTGGAAACCACCATGGCCCGGGTGCCGATCTCCGCCCAGGTCGGGATCCGGAAGCTGTTCTGCGGCCCGGAGAGCTTCACCCCGGATCTGCTGCCGATCGTCGGCGAGGCGCCGGAGCTGAAGAACTACTTCGTTGCCGCCGGGCTGAACTCGATCGGCATCCTGACCGGCGGCGGGATCGGCCGGGCGATCGCGCAGTGGATCGTGGACGGCAGCCCGGACATCGACGTCACCGCGATGAACATCGACCGGCTGCACCCGTATCAGGCGAACCCGGAGTACCGGGCGACCCGGACCGTCGAGTCGCTCGGGCTGGTCTACGCCTGCCACTACCCGAACCGGCCCACCAGGACCGCCCGGGGCGCCCGGTTGTCTCCGATCCACGAGCGGCTCGCGGCCCAGCGGGCCTGCTTCCGGGACGTCAGCGGCTGGGAGGGCGCCGACTGGTTCGCGCCCGAGGGTGTCGAGCCCGAGGTCGGCGAGCTGACCTGGGGCCGGCCGCACTGGTTCGGCTACTGGGCCGACGAGCACCACGCCGCGCGGACCGGCGTGATCGTGATGGACATGTCGTTCATGGCCAAGTTCTGGGTCCAGGGCAGGGACGCGGAGCGGGAACTTGAGCGGATCTCGGCGAACCGGATCGGCGGCGAGCCCGGCCGGATCACCTACACCCAGTGGCTGAACGAGCGCGGCACGCTGGAGGCCGACCTGACGGTCACCAAGCTGGACGACGAGCAGTTCTACGTGGTGGCGTCCGACACCGCGCACCGGCACGCGTACACCTGGATGCGGCGGCACTTCGGCGACGCGCACGCCTTCGCGACCGACGTCACCTCCGGCTACGCCCAGATCAACGTGCAGGGTCCGCGGTCCCGCGACCTGCTCGCGGCGGTCACCAGCGCCGACATGTCCAATGCGGCGTTCGGTTACCGGACCGCCCGCTATATCGACATCGGGTTCGCCCGGGTGCTCTGCATCCGGATCACCTACCTGGGCGAGCTTGGCTACGAACTGCACATCCCGGCCGAGCAGGCCGCCGCCGTGTATGACCGGCTGGTCGCGGCCGGCGAGCCGCTTGGCCTGCGGCAGGCCGGCCTGAAGGCGCTCGGCAGCCTGCGGATGGAGAAGGCGTACCGGGATTACGGGCACGACATCGACAACACCGACTCGCCGCTGGAGGCCGGCCTGGGGTTCGCCCTGGCCCTGGACAAGCCGGGCGGGTTCATCGGCAGGCAGGCAGTGCTTGGCCAGAAGGCCAGCGGGCCGCTGCGTCGCAGGCTGGTCCAGATCCTGCTGCGTGACCCTGACCCGCTGCTGTTCCACGCCGAGATCGTCAGCCGGAACGGGCGGCCGGTCGGCTACATCAGGTCCGCGTCCTACGGGTTCACTCTCGGCGGCGCGGTCGGCCTGGCGATGATCGACGCCGACGAGCCGATCGACCAGCGGTACCTGGACTCCGGCGACTGGACGGTGCGGATAGGGGAGAAGATCGTTCCGGCGGTGGCGTCGCTGCGCCCGCTGTACGATCCGGCGGGCGCCCGCGTGCAGATGTGAGCCGCGGCCGACCTGACTGGCGGGAGGACCAGATGGCGACGCTTGCTGAGTTCGAGGCGCTCGTGCCGCTCGATCACGGCCTGGCCGTGATGACCGTGCTCGGCGTGGACGGCCGGGTGCGCCCGTCCGTCGTGAACGTCGGCGTGCTCGCGCATCCGCTGACCGGCGTGCCGGTCGTCGGTGCGGTGATCCGCGGCACGGCGCGCAAGCTAGCCCACCTGCGGGCCACGCCGCTTGCGTCGGTCACGCTGCGGGCCGGCTGGCAGTGGGCCGCCGTCGAGGGGCCGGCCGAGATCATCGGGCCAGACGATCCGGTTGCCGAGATCGGCCCGGAGCGGCTGCGCCTGCTGCTCAGGGAGATCTTCACCGCGGCGGGCGGTACGCACGAGGATTTCGCCGCCTACGACGCCGCGATGATCGCCGAGCGCCGCGCCGCCGTGCTGATCGCACCGGAACGGGTGTTCGGCAACTCCTGACCGGCGCTTAGCGCAAGGGGAAGACTAAGCGGCCGCAACCGCCACCAAGTCTTCGCCATCTCGTGCCTTGCCGCCCGCGGGCGGCCCGGCGGCAGGGTGCTGCCGCCGCTAGGCGGGCGACAGGCCCAGGTCGGGGCGTCCGCCGCCGTTCGGCACCCCGGGCGGCGGCTGGTTGACCAGGCTGTGCGCGGCCATCACCAGGTAGTCCCAGAACTGCGCGTCCTGATCCGGCGGCAGCGCGAGTTCGTCCAGTGCGTCGCGCATGTGCCGCAGCCAGGCGTCCCGCTCGGCCTCGCCGATGGCGAAGTGCACGTGCCGCATCCGCAGCCGGGGGTGGCCGCGCCGCTCGTTGTAAGTGGCCGGGCCGCCCCAGTACTGGATCAGGAACAGCCGCAGGTGCTCCTCGGCGAGCGTGAGGTCCTTGCTCGGGTACAGCGCGCGCAGAGCCGGGTCGGCCTCGACTCCGGCGTAGAACCTGCGGACCAGGCGGGTGATGGCGTCCTCGCCGCCGATCGCCTCGTAGAAGTTCTGCCCGGCGGCTGGCTGTGCGGTGGTGTCCATGATGTCCTCAAGGGTACGTGCTGTCGCGACACGCCGGCCGCGGATCCGCCCGGGCGCCCGGTCACCGAGCATTAAGGCCCCGGCTACCTGCTCGAACGCCACTCGCGGGCAAATAGGTGTTGGCGGCCGGCCCTAGATCCGGTCACACTGGTCACGGGCGCCCCGACGGCCAGTTGGGATCGCCCGCAGGGAGGTGCATTGCGCAGAGTACTGCTGCTCAACATCACCTATGAGCCGCTGACCACCGTCGGCCTGCACCGGGCGATCGGTCTCGTGCTGGCCGAAAAGGCCGAGATCCTGCATAACGACCCCACCGGGTTGATGCTGCACGCCGCGTCGGCCAGCCTGGCCGCCCCGTCGGTGATCCGGCTCCGCCGGTACGTGCGGGTCCCGCATCGCAGCCGCGTCCCGCTGACCCGGGCTGCCCTCATGCGCAGGGATAACTACCTGTGCGCGTACTGCGGCGGGGCCGCCGACTCCATCGATCACGTGATACCGCGCAGCCGTGGCGGGGCGCACATCTGGGAGAACTGCGTCGCCTCCTGCACCCGCTGCAACCATCGCAAGGCGGACCGGCTGATCTCCGAGATCGGCTGGACCCTGCGCTGGGACCCGCGGGCGCCGCGCGGCGCGCACTGGCGGCTGATCGGCGCCGCACGGGATGGCGATCCGCAGTGGGCCGCCTACCTGGCCGCGCTGGCCGCCTGATCCGGCACTGCCCGGCTGCCCGAAGTGCTGCTGCCTGGCCCGCGCCGGCCGCCAGGGCCCGTCGCTCCGGACGGGGCGGCGACCAGCGCGGACACCAGATCAGGCCGGGTCTGGTTCCAGGCCGGGCTGCGGCGGGCTTGCCGAGCCGAAGTCCCTGACGACCCGCTGGGTGAGCGCGGCCAGGACGGCGGCGGCGAGAGAGGCTCCGGCGACCGGGAAGAACGGCGCCGACCCGATGGTCTTCACCAGCACGCCGGCCACCGCGACCGAGATCGGGAAGGTGCCCATGCTGGCGAGCATGAGCAGGCTCATGACGCGGCCGAGCATCTGGGCCGGCGCCCACTGCTGGAGCAGCGTGATCATGATGATGTTCCCGAAACCGATCGCCGCTCCGAACACGACGACGACCGCGGCCGCCCCGGCCAGTCCGCCCAGGTAGGGCACGGCCGCGACGAACGCGCCGCCGAGCAGGAACGCGCAGCAGGCGGCGACCGCCGGCCGGGCCAGTGACCCGGCCCGGCCGGCCACGAGCGTCCCGGTCAGCGCTCCCACGCCGAAGCACGCGATCAGGGTCCCGTACCCGATGGCGCCGAAGTCGGCGCGGGCGAGGGCCGGCAGCGCGATCTCGAAGGTGCCGGCGAAGACCAGGTTCGCGACGACGCTCACCGCGATGAGCACCTGGAGCAGTCGTTGCCTGCGCAGCAGCGACCACACCGAGGTTTCCACTGCCGGGTTCGCCAACCCGGCCGCGGGTGACTCGGGAGCGGGTGACTCGGGAGCGGGTGACTCGGGAGCGGGCATGGCCGACGCTGGCCGCCTGCGAGCCGCCATCAGCGCCAGAGTCACCGCGGAGATCGCGAACGACGCCGCGTCCAGGCCGAAGGCGCCCCCAGGGCCGACGGCCGACGCGACCAGCAACCCGCCGAGAACGGGTCCGGCCAGCGAACCCGCCTGGACCATCGCCGAGTTGATCGAGTTGCCAGCGGCTAGCCGTTCCATCGGGATGATCGTTGGCATGATCGCCTGGGAGGCCGGCAAGAAGACACCCTCGCCCGCGCCGATCAGCGCGGCAAGAGGGCCGAGCACTGCCACCGAGTGCGTGCCGCGAATTGCCAGGACCGCAAAGGCGGCCACCAGG
The DNA here is from genome assembly GCA_021792855.1 of Actinomycetes bacterium. Lineage (GTDB taxonomy): Bacteria > Actinomycetota > Actinomycetes > Streptosporangiales > Streptosporangiaceae > Chersky-822. The sequence goes on along the minus strand of JAJYTW010000081.1, from coordinate 11,128 downwards.
ACGCCCCTGGCCACGTCCGCGGTGAGCATCACGGCCCTGGCGCTGAGCCGGTCCGACAGGCTGCCGCCGAACGGGATCAGCACGGTCCGCGGAACGCCGTAGCACGCCAGGACGATGCCAAGCAGGGCGGTGTTGTCGCGCGCCGTCGACAGGATGAACCACGGCAGGGCGACCGCGTAACAGTAGTCGCCGACGGTCGAGGCAAGCTGGCCGAAGCTGAGCAGCCGGAAGTCCCTGACGCCGAGCACGCTGCCGGTCCAGGCCGCGCGCAGCCGGGTTAGCCGGCGCCCGGCCGGCGTGTCGCGAGCGCTGCTGCCGGGCGTGCTGTCGCCGCGCGAACCGCCGCCGGGAGTGCCGTCCGCCGTTCCGTGGTCGAATGCCGTTCCGGGGTCGAATGCCGGCTCGGCGTCGTCCGCCGCGCTCATTCCGCACCGCCGGGGGCGAACCAGGGCGTGAAGTCGGCGATCGCCTGGACCCTGCGGGCCCCAGTCGGGCGCTCGGCCGGATCGAGCCGGCGGTACTCGCTGAATACGCGCTCGACCCGCCGCCGGATCTGCTCGAGTTCATCCGGCGTGACGTGCAGCACGTCGTTGACGCCGCCTGCCGCGACCTGCCACTCGCGCGGGTACTCCGACATCCGGTCCAGGTAGCCCTCGCGGACCTCGTCCGCCATGGCGGCGAAGCTCTCGATCAGCAGTCGGCTGGCCAGTCGCTCGGCCTCGGGACGTTCGGGATCGGTCCTGAGCGTCATTGAGATCGCGGTGGCCCGCCAGGGTCGGTGCCGCCGGTCGGTGCCGCCGGACGGGTCTTCCTCGACGAAGCCGTACCGCTCCAGTGCGCGCAGGTGGTAGCTGCACGCGGACGGGGAAAGCCCGGCCACCTCAGCGCACTCGGTTGCGGTGGCCGGCCCTTCGATAGCCAGGTGCTGCATGATCGCGATGCGGGCCGGATGGGCCAGGGCGCGCATCGCTCTGGGATCGGTGAGCCGGACGGGTTCCGGCTGCTGGCCGCCGGTGCCCGACGGGTCATGCTCATGGGGGGAGGACATGCCTGAAAGATTAGTTGCGAAAGAGATGCTTCACAATAGATATGAAGTGTTTGCTTCATGATTTTCGGGTCGCTGGTTCGCGGCCGCGAGCAGTCCGGTCACCGCGAACATCGCGAACCGGTCAGGCGTGCCAGCGTGACCGAAACGGTGTTAGGTTGCGCGTGCAACACTCCGGCGACCCACGGGACGGGCGATGCAGCGGGACATCTTCACCAGCGATCACGAGGCGTTCCGGCAGATGGTGCGGTCCTTCATCGCGAAGGAGGTCGAGCCGTACCACGAGCAGTGGGAGCGGGACGGCGTGGTCTCCCGCGACGTGTGGCTGGCGGCAGGCCAGGCCGGGCTGCTCGGGATCGACATCGACGAGCGCTACGGCGGCGGCGGCAACGACGACTACCGGTACTACCTGGTGCTGAACGAGGAAATGACCCGCGCCGGGGCCAACGGGCCAGGCTTCTCGGTCCACAACGACATCAACGGCCAGTATTTCCGCCGCCTGGTCACCCCGGAGCAGGCGGACCGATGGCTGCCCGGCTATTGCAGCGGCGAGCTGATCACGGCGATCGCGATGAGCGAGCCAGGAGCCGGCAGCGACCTTCAGGGCATCCGCACCACCGCCGTCCGAGACGGCGACAGTTACGTGCTGAACGGGCAGAAGACGTTCATCTCCAATGGGCAGCTTGCCGACCTGGTGATCGTCGTGGCCAGGACCGACCCGGATGCCGGGTACCGCGGGATCAGCCTGCTCGTGGTCGAGCGCGGGATGCCAGGGTTCGAGCGCGGCCGCAACCTGAGCAAGGTCGGCATGCACGCCCAGGACACCTCGGAGCTGTTCTTCACCGACGTCCGGGTGCCTGCCGCCAACCTGCTCGGCGAGGAGGGCGGCGGGTTCGTCGCGCTGATGCAGAACCTGCCAAGGGAGCGGATCGCGATCGGCACGGCCGCGCTGGCCGGCGCGGAGGCGGTCTTCGAGATGACCCTGGCGTACGCGAAGGAGCGGCAGGCCTTCGGCCGGCCGATCGGCAAGTTCCAGCACAACCGCTTCGTGCTGGCCGAGATCGCCACTGAGATCGCGGTCGCGCGGGCGTTCACCGACAAGGCGGTGCTGGAGCACGTCGCCGACCGGCTGTCTAACGAGGATGCCTCGATGGTCAAGTGGTGGAACACCGAGTTGTGCAACCGGGTCGTGGACCGGTGCGTTCAGCTGCACGGCGGCTACGGCTACATGCTGGAGTACCCGGTTGCCAGGGCGTTCGTGGACGGCCGGGCGCAGACCATCTTCGGCGGCACCACCGAGATCATGAAGGAGATCATCGGCCGCGGCCTGGGCGTCTGACCCGGCAATCGGCCCCCGGCCCCCGGCTCGCTAGCGCGGTTGATTCTCAGAGCGTGGTCGATTCTCGGTCTCCACCGCTGACAATCGCCCGCGCTCTGAAATTCACCCACGTTCGGATGGGTACGCCCAGCTAATCTGGCCCGATGCAGCCGCGCATGGACCCAGGGGACCCGTCGGCCGAGTCGGAACCTGGCGCGGGCGGCCCGCCGTCGTCCGGACCGGGCGCGCCGCGCTGGGTCGTCACTTCCGGAGTCCGGGCACCCGGGGAGGTCCGGCGGTTGCTCGGCCTGCTGCCGGAGTGGTTCGGGATCGAGTCGTCGGTCGAGGAGTACGTGGCTGATGCGGCGAGTCTTCCCACCTACCTTGCCTGGCCGGTTTCGGAGGCTGCTCAGCCGGGGGACGCTGGAGTCGCCGCCGCGCCGGTCACCAAGTCGACGGCGCCCGATGCGCCGACGAGCAAGCACCCGGTCGGCGTCATGCTCGTGGCGCGGCACTTTCCCGAGACCGCGGAGATCCACCTGCTGGCGGTCGAGCCTGGCCTGCATCGGTCCGGGGTCGGCCGGGCCCTGGTCGGCGCCCTGGAGCGTGACCTGCTCGCCGAAGGGGTTCGCCTGCTCGAGGTGAAGACGCTCGGGCCGTCCCACCCGGACGCCGGATATGCCCTGACCCGGGAGTTCTACCGAGCGATGGGGTTCATGCCGGTGGAGGAGATCACCGGCCTGTGGCCGGACAATCCATGCCTGGTGCTGATCAAGGTGCTGACGCCGAACCGCTGACCGGGCGATTCGCTCCGCTGAGCAACTAGACAGCTCTTGCGTGACAAGACATCATGTGAGACATGGCGAACGATTCGGCGGCCGGGCCCGCCGAGCTACGCGAACTGCGGCGCGGGGTACTCGGCCCGTGCGTGCTCGCCCTGCTCGAATCGCGACCGCGGTTCGGGCTGGAACTCGTCCGCGACCTCGCCGCCGCGGACGGCCTGCTGACCAGCGACGGGACCGTGTATCCGCTGCTCAACCGGCTCCGGGACGCCTGCCTGGTCAGCAGCGACTGGCAGGCTGCCGAGGGGCAGCGGCCCAGGCGCTACTACTCAATCACGCCCGACGGCCGGGCCAGCCTGGCGGCGTTCCGGTCGGAGTGGGCGCGCTTCAGCCAGACGGTGACCGACGTGCTCGGCCCGACCAGCCGGCAGGCTGGTTCACCGTCGGAGCCGCACGGCAACCCGAGTGACGCGGGTGCCAGGCGGTTGGCAGGGGCGGCCGGCAGCCGGGACGACGCTGAGGTCGGGCGCGCCAGCGGGGCGCCCGACAGGCAGAGCGGTCCCGGCGCGCAACGGGCCGGCCGGCCGGCCGATGCCCTGACCCCGGTGACTTCGGAAGGACGCAGATGAGCCGCAGCGCGTTCGATCACCCCGCCGTGAGCGACTACCTGCGGTCGCTCGACGCCGCCCTGCCGGCGCTTCCGGCCGATCAGGCTCGCGAACTGCGGGAGCAGATCGTCGAGCATCTCGACGACGCGCTCAACGCAGACGCGAGCGATCAGCGAGTGACTGAGGTGCTCACCGCGCTCGGATCACCGGCCGACCTGGTGGCCGAGGCGCTTCCCGAGGGCGCCCGGGTTACCGGGCAGGACCAGAACGGAGCGGCCGTTCCGGGGAGCACCCGGCAGGAGGCTCACGGCAGATCGCGGAACGTGCTTCGTTCGCTCGCCAGGATGTCCTGGCACAAGAAGATCGCGCTGGTGGCTCTGGCACTCCTGGTCATCATCCCGGCCGGTTACGGGATCGCGCTCGGTACGGCACCCGCGCTCGAACTGGGCGCGGGCGGTTATGGGTGGTGGTCACTGGGTCCGTCGCTGCATGTGGTGAACACCACGGCGGACGGTCACAGTCAGACCACGATTCCGGTCCGGTCCGGCCAGCGGCAGGGCATCCTCATCACTGTCTACAACCCGAGCAACTGGACCCAGACGATCGTGGGGGTGACCGACTGGCCGTATAGCCTCGCCAATCCCCGGGTCGCTGCCTCGCTCCATAATCCCTATGGACACGGCGTAGCGTTTCCGCCCGCTCTATACATAGCATCCGCGGCGATCCCGCCGCGCCAGGCCCGGGTGGTGCGTCTCACCTGGACGTCAGAAATCTGCCTATGGCGCGGCGGCAGCATCATCCTGGACAACCTGACGCTACGGGTCCGGGTCGGCTGGTTCACCGAGTCGCAGAACGTAAACCTGGGCCAGGGCTGGGCGCTCGCTGGCCCCAGTTACGGCCGCTGGCGGCCCAAGGGCAAGCTCTGCTCGTAGCGGGCCAGCGGGCGGCGCGCTAGACGAGCGGCCGGGTCAGGCACGACCCTGGTGCCGGGACCGGTGCGAGATCACGGCCAGCTCGCCGTCCGCGGTCCGCACGATCCCGATTCCGGTGCCGAACGCCTCACTCAGCAGATCTTCGCGCAGGATCTCGGCCGGCGGGCCGGCCGCGGTCACCCGCCCGCCGGACAGCAGCACAAGCCGGTCGGCGAACTGGCCGGCCAGGGTCAGGTCGTGGATCGCCGACAGCACGGTGAGACCGCGCTCGCGCCGCAGGTCGTCTACGAGTTCCAGCGCGTCGACCCGGCGGCCCAGATCGAGCGCGCTGGTCGGCTCGTCGAGCAGGAGGATCGGCGCCTCCTGGGCCAGGGCACGGGCCAGCACGAGCCGTTGCGCCTCTCCGCCGGAGAGGGTGCGGAGCCGGCGGTCGGCCATCTGCCCAAGCCCCATCCGGTCAAGCAGCCCGTGGCAGATCCGCCGGTCCGTCCTCGACTCGACCCCGAAGTAGCCGATGTGCGGGGTCCGGCCGAGCAGCACGTACTGTGCGGCGGTCATCTCCGGCGGCAGGTGCGGGCGCTGCGGCACGTAGGCGATCAGCCGGGCAAGCTGCCGCTGGGACAGCCCGCGCGCGGACTCGCCCGCGATCGACAGGCTGCCTTCGGCCCGGATCACGGCGCCGACCGCGCGCAGCAGCGTCGTCTTGCCGGCGCCGTTCGGCCCGATCACCCCGACCCACTCGCCGGACGACACCGCCAGGCTGACCCCGTCGAGCGCCGGGACCGTCCCGAACCTGACCCGCAGGTTCCGCGCCTCGATCACGACAGCCCCTGCCTGGCCCGGCGGGAACGCAGCACGAACAGGAAGAACGGCGCGCCGATGGCGGCGGTCAGCACGCCGATCGGGACCTCGGCGGGCGCCTGGACCGTTCGGGCCGCGATGTCGGTCAGCACCAGGAACGCGGCCCCGCCGATCATCGACACGGGCAGCACGATCCGGTAACTCGGGCCCGCCGAGAGCCGGATCGCGTGCGGCACGATGATGCCGACGAACCCGATCAGCCCGCTGACCGCGACCGCCGCCGCGGTGCCGAGGGTCGCGGCGATCACGATGCTCATCCGGACCCTGGCGACGTTGACCCCCAGAGTGCCGGCCTCGACCTCGCCGACCGCGAGCACGTCGAGCAGCCGGCGGTGGGCCAGCAGCGCGACTCCGGCTACCAGCACGTACGGGCTGATCAGCCGGACCTGACCCCAGTCCGCGGTGGACAGGCCGCCGAGGATCCAGGAGTAGATCGCCTGCAGCGACTGGGAGTGCGACTGCTGCAGGTAGGTCTGCGCGGCGGTCAGCAGGGCGGCGACCGCGATCCCGGCCAGCAGGATGGACGCCGTCCCCGACCCGCCGACGGCGGCGCCGGGATCGGTCCCGCGACGGCCGGTGCTGGCGCCGAGGAAGTAGGTGAGCGCGACGGCGACGACCGCCCCGGCGAACGCCGCCACGGGAAGCAGCGCCGGGTTGGCGCCGGTGATGATCACGGTGGTCGCGCCGAGGCCGGCCCCCGCGGCGACCCCGAGCAGATAGGGATCGGCCAGCGGGTTGCGGAACACGCCCTGGTAGGCGGCGCCGCCGCCGGCCAGCATCGCCCCGACCAGCGCCCCGAGCAGCACCCGCGGCAGCCGGATCTGCCAGACGATCGCGACGTCGATGGCTGGCGCGGGGACCGACGGGTGCCAGGGCAGGTGCGCGATCAGGGAGTCGGCCACGGCGCCCAGCGGGATGCCGGCCGGCCCGATCGACACCCCGGCCGCCAGCGCGACCAGCAGCAGGACGCCGGACACCGCCAGGGCCCGGCCCGGCCTAACCCGCCCGGCGTCCGGGCCTTCACGACCGCGCCGGCCTTCCGGTCGGTCCGGTCCTCGCGAGGCGGTAACGGGACCTTCCGGGGTGATCGCCGGCACCGCGACCGGCTCACCGGCGCGCGACCGGGTCGCCGGATCACCGGGCGCGGCGCCGGTCGCCCGGTTCGCGGCGGTGGCGCCGGCGTGCCCTGCCCCGCCCGCGGGCACCGGCGCGGGACCGGCGGGTTCCTCCGCGCCGGCCCGCGAGCGGGGCGAGACCGAGGTCACCGGCCGGATCGGAGCGCGGCGAGGACGGTCTTGAGCAGCACGATGATCCGCGGTCCCCACCTGGACGCGATGTTGTCGTTAAGCGCGATGATGCGATGCGACTTCACGGCCGAGAGGCTGGACCAGCCGGGCCGGCTGCTCACCGTGGCCGCGCTCTGGTGGCAGCAGATCGTGTCGGCGAGGATGATGTAATTCGGGTTCGCCTTGATGATGTACTCCGCCGAGAGCTGGGGATACCCGCCGGCCGCGGCAGCGCCCTTGGCCGCGTCCGCGATGCTCTTCAGCCCGAGCAGGCCGAGCAGCTTGCCGATGAACGTCGACGACGTGACCGAGTAGTAGGTCTGGTCGAGTTCGTAGTAGTAGCTGACCGGCGTAGCGTGGTGCGGCACCTGCGCCACGATCGCGCTGATCTGGTGCTTCAGGCTGGCAACCTCCGCGTTGGCCTGCTTGAGGTGGCCGGTGGCCGCGCCAAGCTGCTGGTACTGGGCCCAGACGCCGCTGAGGTTAGCCGGGGCGGGCAGGTACAGCACCGGGATGGAGAACGCCGCGAGCCGCTTCGTCAGGGCCGCGGCGTCGTAGGCGACCACGACCAGGCTGGGCTTGCGGGCGACGATCGACTCGATGTTCGGGCTGAGCGGGTTGATCGAGGTCCGGGGCGCCTGCGGCGGGTAGTTCGAGTCCTGGTCGACGGCGGTCACCTGGCTGCCGGCGCCGATCGCGTAGAGCATCTCGGTGGCCGACGGGGACAGCGAGATGATGGATGTCGGCCGCGTGGCGACGTGCACCTTGCCGTTGGCGGCCGCGATGGTGACCGGGAACGCGCTGCTGGTCGTCTTGGCGCTGGTTGCGCCGGTGCCGCTGGCGTGGGCGGTCGTGCTGCCGCAGCCCGCTAGCGCGGTGAGAACGGCGGCGGCCAGCGCGATGGCCGGCAGCCCGGCTCTGCGGCGCGATAGCCGGTGGGTTCGAACCCTGGTAATCAATTCATCCTCCGGAAAGTCGTGGAGGACGAAGTGCGTCCGTTGCGACTCCCCGGCGGGGATTCGGAACGAGCCGCCCTTCCTCCGAGGACAGGCCGTTGACCCTGGGGCAGGCGTCCGGGCTTGTCCTTCGAGCGAAGGCATCACCGTTGCGGGACAGCGCCGGATTCACACCGGCTTCGCTGCGCTCAGCGTCATCCCGGGAAACCGGGACAGGGCGAAGCCTACACTCGCCGAGCGTGATCGGAGACGCTGGCCGGAAGCCAGGCGTGTCCGGGCCGGGAGTCGCGGTATTACAGGTTTTCGCCGCAACGGGCTTACGCTGTCATAAGGTAACCCTTGCTGGTGCTGGCGGCCGGGACCTCGCGTCCGGGCGCCGCCCCGCGATCGTGCTGTCGGAGGCCGCGCGACCAGCCCCGTGCGGCAGGCCTGGACCGGAGGAGCACCGCCATGCCCGACCCGAACGTCACCACGCCGGACTCGGACTCCGCCCGTGAGCTAGTCGTCCCCGAAGGCGGGTTCTGGCCCGCGCCCGAGGTGCCGCAGCCGAACATCTACCCGATGGAATGGCACGTCGAGACCGAGAAACTCGCGGCCATTTACCAGAAGTCCAAGGTCATGGCCTGGAACCCGGCGGACCTGCCCTGGGACGGCCTGCGGCCCGGGGACTTCACCCGGGAGCAGCGACTAGGCATCATGTACTGGTTCTCCGTGCTGGCCAACTTCGACGCGTCCGGGCCGGCCGTGTTCGCCAGGGCCACGATCAGGGCGTTCGAGAAGCACGAGGAGGACCCGGTCCGCAAGTGCTTCTTCTCGATCACCAGGGACGAGATGAACCACGAGGAGTGCTGCCAGCGCGCCATCGGCGCGCTGTGGCCGGGCGGACCACTGGACTGGACGCCGGAGACCGACCTCGAACGGGCCGCGCACAACAACATCGGCTGGCTCTACCACAACGGCGGCCGGTACTGGAACGGCTACAACCAGGCGGTCGGCCGGTACTCGCTCGCGGTGTTGTTCACCAGCTTCATGATGGGCGAGATGGCGGCGTCGACGCTGTTCCGCGGGATGGCCTCGGCCACCACGCATCCGGTGTTCTCGGAGATGTTCCACAAGATCGGCCGGGACGAGTCGCGTCACCTGCAGATCTGCATGACGATCCTGGAGAACGAGTGGCCCGGACTCACCGACGAGGTCAGGGGCACGATCACCCGGCAGTTGCGGGCCGGGTTCGTGTTCCTGTCCATGATCTTGTGGGAGCCGCCAGAGGGGTTCTGGGAGTTGCCGCCCTACTTCCTCAACAACCACAGAGTGCTGATGGATCACGCCAGGAGCGCCGGCCTCGGCGTGCTGTCCTATGACCAGCAGGCCGACAACTGGCGCAACGCGATCGCCAAGATCCGGGTGATTGTCGAGCGCTGGGGCATCGACTTCCCGGCCGTGCCCGAGTTGGACATCGAGGGCGTTGACGTGTCGGCCGACATCTCATCGGAGGACATCATCCCGGTGTTTTGATCCGGGCCGCGCGCCGGCGGGCGCGGTGGACCGGTGCACCGGTTCGGGCGGCCGTCGACGGCTGCCGACGTCGGGGACCGGGCCACCGCGGCGCCGGTCCGTCGGGCCCGGTTATGCACCGGTGTGCCAGCTGCACTGTGGACGAGGGCGGTGGATAACGGCGTGGGCTGTGGATAACAACCGCCGCTCAGTGGACTGCCTGTGGACCGGGAAAAGATCTTGAAATTGATTCGCGCAACCCCCTTGTGCGGCCGTCCGGGCGGGCTGTAGAACATCCCTACCAGCGAAAACGGGCATCAGTCGAAGGAAACTTTGGCCCCGGGGGAAACCCCGGAGTTGCCGCCGGGAATGGGCAGACCCAGACCGACGGCGGGTGTTCCGAGGCGCTGGTGCGATGGACGGAGCGTGGCTCGCCGATTGGCCCGGCGGACCGGCTCGCCGGGCCAATCGGCGAGTTAGCACCGACCGTCAAGGCGAAGCCCCTGCATCTCATACATGTGGGGGCTTCGCTCGTTGTAGGGGAAAATCCGAGACGTCGCGGACGGCGGGTCGGCGCGCAGCGCGCGGGGGGCCACCCGGGCCCCGACCAGCCCCGACTAGCCGGTCCCGGTCTTGCTGTCCGCGACGTCCGGGCGCCGGTCCGACGCGCGCCGCCACCCGAGCCAGGGTGCTCGGGTCGCCGTGCTCGGATCGCCGTGCTCGGATCGCCGTGCTCGGGTCGCCGTGCTCGGGTCGCCGACGGGACGCGGCCTGGGACACGGAGTTGGCCCGGGCTGCCGCACGGCCCGACCTGTGGTGTGGATGGCCCATACCCGACGCTCCAGTGACCACTATGTGCCATCCACACCACAGACTTCGGCCGCGGGCAGGTCGGGGTGGCGGCCCGAGTGGTCTGGCCGGGCCGGGCGTGATCCTGGGCCGTGCTGTCGTTGTCGGACGGCGATGAGTACCGGATAAGCCTGGTGGCTGGTCGTCTAGCGCCCAACCGGTAACGCCCCGTGCAATGGCGACCGATAATGAGGTAGACGCAGGCGGCGTGGGTACCCCCGAGCTCACGCCGCCTGTTCGCATCTCGGGCGGGCGCGGACACTGGCGCGGGGAACAGTGTCCGGGTGCGCGGGGCGCGGACGCGGGGTCTTCGGGTGCGGGGCCTTCGGGCGCGGGCACAGCCGGTGAGGCCTCGGTCCGGCACGGCCCGGGCGGGCGCGCCGGCCAACCGCGATGCCGGCCCGGTTTCGGCGGGGAAGTGCTCGCTGGCCGGATTGCGGCGATCGCGTGCCGCGCGGGCGCGTGTGCGGATGACACCGGCGACCGGTCCCGCCGGGTACCGTTCCCCTTATGACAGACGTAACGACCGCCGGCGGCGGGGGAGCGGGCCCGGCGCCGGGAGCGCCGTTCGGGCGCATGCTGACCGCGATGGTCACGCCGATGACGCGTGACGGCGCCGTCGACTACGAGGGGGCGGGTCGCCTCGCCGAGCACCTTGTGACCTCGATGCGCAACGACGGCCTGGTGATCAGCGGCACGACCGGGGAATCGCCGACCACCTCGGATCGGGAGAAGGAGCGGTTGCTGCGCGCCGTGATCGAGGCGGTCGCCGGCCGGGCCACGGTCGTCGCGGGCGTCGGCACGAACGACACCGCGCACTCCTGCGAGCTGGCCAGGCAGGCCGAGCAGGCGGGAGCCGATGCGCTGCTGGTGGTCACCCCGTACTACAACAAGCCGCCGCAGGCGGGTCTGGTGGCCCACTTCACCGCCGTCGCCGACAGCACCGGACTGCCGGTGATGCTCTACGACATCCCGGGCCGGACCGGGATCCCGATCA
>JAJYTW010000357.1 GCA_021792855.1 Actinomycetes bacterium | reverse complement strand
TCCGATCTATTCGTATCAGTGGATGTCCCGCCTGGCCAATCCGGTCATCGGCTGGATCCTCGGCTGGCTGACCTTCGCATTCCTCGTGGTCGACGTCGTGGCCGTCGACTACTCGCTGGCCTCCACAGTGGCGCCCGCCCTGTTTGGTTATACCGAGACCACGGGCAGCACCTGGCTTGCCACTGCCCTGGTCGTCCTGGTGCAGGCGGCCATCATCGCCCAGTCCACGGTGCTCACCGAGCGGGTGAACAACATCGCGGTAGGCACCGAGATCGCCGGAATCCTGCTGCTAACCATCCTGCTGCTCATCGTGGGCGGAGTGGGTGGCCACCTGCACGCCAGCCACCTGTTCGACAAGGGCAGTGCCGCCAGCGCCGGGTACTTCGGGTTCGGCAGCGGGTTCACGCACGACTCGCCGTGGATCCTCGCGTTCCTGCTCGGCTCCTTCACCATCGTCGGCTTCGAGGCCGCCAGCAACCTGGCCGAGGAGACGCAGGAACCCGAGCGCGTGGTACCGCGAGCGATGTGGCTGTCCGTCGTACTCTCCGGCGTCATCGGCATGGCCTTCCTGATCGCGATCACGCTCGCGAGTTCCAGGATCTCGGCGCTGGCGGCGTCGGCGACGCCGGTAGCGGACATCGTGCAGAGCATCCTGGGCGGCGCGGTCGGCAAGATCCTGCTGGTGCTCGTGATGTACTCGATCTTCGCCTGCGGCATGGTGATCTTTGTCAGCGCCAGCCGGATGGTCTGGGCCATGTCCCGCGACCAGCGGTTCCCCGGGCACGTCCAGTTGCGCAAGGTTCACCACACGCGCGGCACGCCGTTCACCGCCGTGCTCACGGTCGGCGTACTGATCGAGGTCGTGCTGGCGATCTTCGCCCAGAGCACCAGTGCCCTGTTCAACCTGTTCAGCGCGGCGACCCTGATGCCGTGCCTGATCTACCTGGCCACGGTGATCTTGTATCTGCTGGCGCGCAAGCGCCTGCCCGCGGTGAAGGGCTTCAGCCTCGGACGCTGGGAGAACCTGGTCGTCGCGGTGGCGCTGATCTGGCTGCTGTTCGAGCTGAGCATCTTCCGCGATAGCTCGTTCGCCGAGCCGTGGGCATATTCCGGGATCATGCTGGCGATCGGGCTGGTTTACCTGGTGGCGCTCCGCGTGCGCGGGGAGTCGCTGGCCATGCCGGCCATGCCCGGTGTCAGCACGGCGCCAGGCGGGGACGAACCGGGCACCGCCGGTCCCGCGACGCCCCCGGCGCAGGGAGCAGCCGCGGAATGACGCAGGGCTCCATTCTGGCGCTGGATCAGGGAACATCAGCTACCAAGGCGCTCGTGGTCCGCCCGGACGGCACCGTGGCGGCGACCGGGGAAACCGCGATCGCCAGCCACCCCGTCGGCGCCGACGGAGTGGAACTCGATCCCGAACAGATCTGGCAGTCCGTCATCACGGCCGCCCGGCAGGCGCTGGACGCCGCGGACGGGCCGCCGGCCGCCATCGCGCTGGCCAACCAGGGCGAGACGGTGCTGGCCTGGGACCGCCGCACCGGCCAGCCGCTTTCGGCGGCCATCAGCTGGCAGGATCGGCGCTCGGAGGGCATCTGCGCGGCGCTCGCGGAGCACGCTGATGAGGTGCGGCAGACCACCGGCCTGCAACTGGATCCCTACTTCGCCGCCCCGAAGATGACGTGGCTGCGGCAGCGGGTGACCGCCGGGGTAGTGACGACCACCGACACCTGGCTGCTATACCGGCTCACCGGAGCCTTCGTCACCGACGCGGCCACGGCATCGCGCACCGCGCTGGCCGATCTGGACACGGCCTCCTGGTCACCGCGGATGTGCGAGATCTTCGGCGCCGGAATCGAGCAGTTGCCACGGATCGTCGGCAACGACACGGTGCTCGGCGAGTGCACCGTGCTCGGTTCGAGCGTCCCGGTTGCCGGGGTTATCGTCGACCAGCAGGCGGCGTTGCTCGCTGAGGGGTGCCTGCTGCCCGGCCAGGCCAAGTGCACCTACGGAACCGGGGCTTTCCTGCTGGCCAACCTCGGCCAGCAGGCCATCCGGTCGGAGGTCGGCCTGGTGTCCTGCGTGGCCTGGAAGCTCGCGGAGACCGCAACCTATTGTCTTGACGGTCAGGTCTACACGGCCGGTTCCGCGGTCGCGTGGCTGCAGCGGCTCGGCGTGATCGGGGGGCCGGCCGACCTCGATCGCCTGGCCAGCCGGTCCCGGCCCGGCGCGGAGGTCTTCGTTCCCGCACTGGCCGGCCTGGCAGCCCCGTACTGGTCCCCGATGGCGCGGGCTAGCCTGACCGGCATGTCCCTTGACAGCGACCGCGGCTCGATCGCGAGGGCCGTGCTGGAGGGCATCGCCGCCAACGTTGCCGTACTGGCTGACGCGACCGCCCGCGACCTGGGCCGGCCGATCAGCCGACTGCGCGTGGACGGCGGCCTGACCAGATCCAGGGTGCTGATGCAGGCACAGGCAGACCTGCTGCAGGTCCCCGTGGAGGTATACCAGATCCCAGACGCGACCGCGCTTGGCGCCGCGGCGCTGGCCCGACTGGCGCTCCGGGAGGTCCCGAACGCGGCAGCGGCGGTTGAGCGGTGGCGGCCGGCCACAATCTACGAGCCGCGATGCTCCCAAGATGAAGCGGAGGCACGGCTGGGGCGCTGGCGCGACGCGGCGGCGAGCGTGGTGGAACGTCAATCGTGAGCCAGCCAGCCGAATACGACGTCGCGATCATCGGAGCCGGCGTGGTCGGCGCCGCCATCGCCCGCGAGCTTTCCCGCTACGACCTGCGCACCATCCTGATCGAGGCACGCGACGACGTCGGTACCGGGACGAGTAAGGCCAACACCGCCATCCGGCACACCGGCTTCGACGCCAAGCCGGGGAGCCTGGAGTCCGCGCTGCTGCGGCGTGGCTACCCGATCCTGGCCAGCTACGCCGAGG
>JAJYTW010000356.1 GCA_021792855.1 Actinomycetes bacterium | reverse complement strand
TTCCGATCTGCCTTGGCACTGCCTGCACGGTCTGGCAGATCCGGCCTACGCGCACCGACCCGCTGGCCCCGAACGACCATTCCGACTGGCGGTGGGATGAGCGGGTGCTGCGGGATCTTGCCTCGATCGAGGCGCCTCTCAGTGCCATCTGCGGACGGCTCGCCGGATGCCTGGCGCGCTTGGACGGCTACGCCAGCGCCTATTCCGCCGCCCTGGGGAAGGCGCGGGCCGGTTACCGTGACTGGGTGGATGGTCCCGACCGGGCCTCCTGCCACAGCGTCTGGATTCAGTTCCACGAAGATCTGCTGGCTACGCTCGGTCTCCCGCGGGGCGCTGGCGCCTGAGGGCACGGCCGCCCGGGCGGTGCTGGCCGCGCAGGCCGACCAGGGCGAGGACGGCCACGGCGGCCATCAGGCCGGCCGACAGGTACAGGGCGACGTGCAGCCCGGACTGGAACGCGGCGTAGGCCGCGTGGATGACCTCCTGGACCAGCTTGCCCTCGCCGGGCGGGGCCTGGCTGGAGGAATTGCCGTTGGACGGCACGCCGCCGGTTTCCAGCGCCTGGATCACGATGGACTGGAACGTGGTCGGGACGCCGAGATGGGTCAGCCGGGCCGACAGGTTGGCGTGCAACTGCCCGTTGACCAGGGCGCCGAGTACCGCGACCCCGATCACCGCGCCGATCTCGCGGCTGGTGTTGGTGGCCGAGGCTGCCATCCCGGAGCGCTCCGGCGGCACCGCGGCGAGCACCGAGGAGGTGATCGGCACCACGCACGCCCCGATCCCGATCCCGGTCAGCGCCAGGGCCAGCGCCAGTGGCAGGAACGCCGGGCTCGGGCTGATCGTGGCGTCGGTGAGGATCAGCCCGGCGGCGAAGATCGCGCTGCCGCCGAACAGCGACCAGCGGACGCCGACCGCGCCAGTCCACCGGCCGGCCAGCAGCGACGCCACGATCATGAGCGCGGTCATCGGCAGGAAGACCTCGGCGATCTGATAGCCGGTGAAGCTCGCGACCTCGGTCAGGTACAGCGCGGTGAAGAAGAAGATCGCGAAGGTCGCGAAATAGGCGCAGAAGGCGACGATGTTCGGGATCGCGAACCGGGGCACGCGGAGGAAGCGCAGGTCGAGCAGCGGATGCTCGGCGCGGCGTTCGCGCAGCAGGAAGGCCGCGACGCAGACCAGGCTGAGGCCGAGCAGCGAGATCACCACGGGCGAGCCGAAGCCGGCGGTCTCGGCATCGATCACCGCGAAGATCAGGGCGGCCAGGGCGGCCGCCCCGAGCACCGCACCGGCGATGTCGATCCGGCGCGGGTCCGGGTCGGCGTTCTCGGGCAGCACGATGACGGTGGCGATGAACGCGGCGACGCCGATCACCACGTCGAACCAGAAGATCGCGTGCCAGCCCCAGATCCCGACCAGGGCGCCGCCGAGCACCGGTCCGAGCGCGAGCGACAAGCCGGAGACCGCCGCCCACACACCCAGCGCCCAGTTCCGGCTGCGGGCCTCCGGATACAGGTGCCGCAACATCGACAGGGTGCCAGGCTCGCTGGCGGCGGCGCCGAGTCCCATCACCGCCCGTCCGGTCAGCAGGACGGCGATGGCGGCGCCCGGCGCGATCGTGTCCGACAGGGCGGTCACCACCGCGCCGAGGCAGTAGACGCCCACCCCGATCAGCATGACCCGCTTGCGGCCGAACTGGTCTCCCACCATCCCGAAGATCAGCATCGCGCTGGCAAAGGTCAGCGCGTAAGCGCCGACCACCCATTGCAGGGCCGAGACCCCGGCATGCAGCGTGGTCTGGATGTCGGCCAGCGCCACGCTGACGATCGTGGTGTCCAGAAAGGTCAGGAACAGGACCACGCACAGCGTCGCCAGCGCGACCGACCGGCCTCGCAACGTCGCTCCCGCCGCCCCCGCGGGCGGCTGGAGAGCGCCGTTCACCGTCTCCTAGCCCTTGCAGGCGGCGGGCAGACCCGAGGTGCTCCCGTTGTTCTCGAGTTTCAGCAGGCCGCAGAAGCTGCTGACGCCCACCTTCCAGACGCCGTTCTGGTAGACGGCCACCCCGTGCTGGCCGGACAGCGCCGGCGTGCCGCCGACCAGGATCGTGTAGGTGACCGAGGCCTGGTTCGTGCCGCCGAGGGTGACGGCGGTGGCCTTGGAGGTGGCCGACTGCGCCAGCGCCTGCTTGGCCTGCGCCTGGATCACCGGCGCGAACTGCTGGCCGTTCTGAAGCAGGGCCAGGCGCTGCGAGATCGGCGTCTTGGAGCTGAAGAACGCGGCCCAGTTCGCCTTGATCGCGGCGATGGCCGCGGCCCCGGTCGTCGGCTGGGCCGAGGCGCTGGCCGACGGGGTTGCCGAGGCGGCCGGCGACCCCGTCGGGGACGTCGCACTCGCGCTTGGACTGGTGCCCGAGGTGCTTCCGCTGCTGCACGCGGTCAGCGCGAGCCCGGCCACCACCACAAGGGCTGCTGGCAGAATTCGGGTTTCGCGGAAATACGGACTATGCATATCTCCATTCTGCCGCACGCGCGGGTCGGCGAATCATGCCCCCGGGCTTACGCGTGCTATTGACAGGTATTGATCAACCTGAGTCCGGTGGGCGCCGAAAATCACCAACTCCCTCCCAAGGGTCATAATCGGCGTCAAGTTGTTCCTGTTCAGGGCGCTGGTCAGCGGGCACATTCCGGAGATTCAGCCGGACCCTGGTCCAGGTGGATGACCGGCCGCGCATCGAGTCGACCAGGATGTCGGCGGGCTGCAGCAGGGCCGCGGCTGCGGGATGCCGCGCCCGCCACCGGTCCAGGCCGGCCATCGCCTCCTCGCGGGTGGCTGCTCGCGCGACCTCGATCAGCGGCATCGCCGACCGGCGCCGGCCGGTCGCCCCGTAGGTCTTGCCGGGCGGGGCGTCCGCGCGGCGGCGGGACGGGCTGACCCGGGGCGGTTCGCCGTCCTGTTTGGC
>JAJYTW010000080.1 GCA_021792855.1 Actinomycetes bacterium | reverse complement strand
CTCGAACAGGATCTACGCCGCCCTCGGCTACCAGCCGGTCGTCGACATGGCCAACCTGGTCATCGTCCGCTGACCAGCCGATCGCGGCGGCGCGGGCAAGCCATGCGGGCGCGGCAGGGCTGGACGGGCCGGTCGCGGTGCGCGAGGGTGGTCTTATGCCAGCGGACACCGGTCCGGGCGGCGGGCCGCCCCGACTCGCCGAGCGGGTCAGGTCGGCCCGAGTCGGCCTCCCGGCGGCGGCGTCACTCCAGCACCGGGCCGGGGCGGGGCCGTAATGCCCGCCGGGCGGCAGGACGATCCGCTGCTCGAGCCCTTCGTGCTCAAGGGCCTGCGGCTGCGTAACCGGATCGTGAGCACCTCCCATGAGCCCGCCTACTCCGATGACGGCATGCCCGGGGAGCGGTACCGCCGGTATCACCAGGAGAAGGCACGCGGCGGCATCGGGCTCACCATGGTCGGCGGATCGGCGATCGTCGCCGCCGACAGCCCGCCGGCGTTCGGCAATCTTCACCTGTACCGGGACGAGATCGTCCCAAAGCTGCGCGAACTCACCGACGACGTGCACGCCGAGGGCGCCGCGATCATGTGCCAGATCACCCACCTGGGCCGGCGGACCAGCAACTACGCCGGGGACTGGCTGCCAGTGCTCGCGCCGTCGCCGGGGAAGGAGCGGACGCACCGGGCGTTCCCCAAGGTCGCGGAGGGCTGGGACATCGCGCGGGTGATCGACGCCTATGCGGCCGCCGCGGCCCGGGTCAGGGCGGCCGGTCTGGACGGGGTCGAACTCGAGGCGTACGGTCACCTGCTGGACGCTTTCTGGTCACCGGCGACGAACCAGCGCACCGACGAATGGGGCGGCTCGGCGGAGGCCCGCCTCCGCTTCCCGCGCCAGGTCATCGCGGCGGTCCGCCGCGAGGTCGGGCCGGACTTCATCGTGGGCATCAGGATGGCCGTCGACGAGCGGATCGAGGATGGCGTTCCCCTGCCGGAAGGACTGCGGATCGCCGCCGCCCTCGCCGCGGACGGCCTCGACTTCATCAGCGTCATCGTCGGGCATATCGACACCGACCTGGCACTCACCAGGGTGATCCCCGGCATGGGCTCGCCATCGGCGCCGCATCTGCAGATCGCGGCCGAGGTCAGGCGCGCGCTCAAACTGCCGGTGATGCACGCCGCCCGGATCGCGGATGTCGCCACGGCGCGGCACGCGGTCGCCGAGGGCATGGTCGACCTGGTCGGGATGACCCGCGCGCACATCGCCGACCCGCACATCGTGGCCAAGATCGCGCGGGGCGAGGAGGACCGGATCCGGCCGTGCGTTGGCGCGAGTTACTGCCTGGACGCGATCTACCAGGGCGCCGGCGCGCGCTGCATCCACAATCCGGCGACCGGGCGGGAGCGCGAACTGCCGCACGTCATCACGCGCGTTCCCCGGACGCCCGCGCGCAAGGCCGTCGTGGCCGGGGCCGGCCCGGCCGGGCTTGAGGCGTCCCGCGTGCTGGCGGAACGTGGCTACCAGGTCGTGCTGCTCGAAGCCGCGGATCGGCCTGGCGGCCAGGTGAACCTCGCGGCTCGCCTGGAGCGCCGCCGCGATCTTTCCGGCATCGTCTCCTGGCGCGTGGATGAATGCCGGCGCAGCCGGGTGGACCTGCGCCTGAACGTGTACGCGGACGCGGACCTGATCCGGGCGGAGGGCCCGGACCTGGTCGTGGTGGCTACCGGCGGACTGCCGGACACCTCGTTCCTGTGCTACGGCGCGGAGCACGTGAATGACACCTGGGAGGTGCTGAGCGGGTCGATCCCGCTCCGGGCGCCGACGCGGGTGCTCGTCTATGACGACAATGGCGCGAACCCGGCCCTGGACGCGGCGGAGTTCGCCGCGCGCGCGGGCGCCGAGGTCTGCTACGTCACCCCGGAGCGGATCTTCGCGCCGGACGTCGGCGGCATGAACTATCCCGCCTACCTGGAGGCCTTCGGCCGGCACGGGGTCACGATCACGCTGAACCGCGAACTTGCCGGGGTCGAGGGCGCCGCCGACGGCCGGCTTGCCGCGACCTTCATCGACCCGTACTCCGGCGGGCAGAGCACCGGGGTCTACGACCGGGTCATCGTCGAGCACGGGACGCTGCCAAGCGAAGAGGTGTACGTCGATCTCGTCCCCGAGTCGGTCAACGGCGGCGCGGTCGACTACGACGCTCTGCTGCGCGGCGATCCGCAGCCTGCCCTCGGCCAGCGCTCCGGCGGCTTCGCCCTGTTCCGGGTCGGGGACGCGGTCGCCAGCCGCAACGTGCACGCGGCCATCCTGGACGCACTCCGCCTCTGCGCGACCCTGTGAGCCGTTTAAGACGGCCCGGCGGCCTTGCGGGTTCGCGGCGACTGGTTGACTGCGCTGGAGTTGAGCGGAGGTGTCTCATGTCAGACAGCCCGTCGAATCGCCCGGAGGATGTCCGGTTCATCTCCGGCGTACTGCTCGTTTCCCGCCAGCCAGAGCGGCTGATGGAGTTCTACCGTGACGTGCTCGGGCTACCGCTGGCCGAAGAGCGGCATGGTGACACCGAGCCGCACTGGGGGTGCGAACTGGGCGACGTTCACTTCGCGATCCATCCCGCTGCGGACTACCCGAACGACCCCGCCACCGGGCCAGGCCCGACCAAGCTGGCATTCATGGTCTTCGACCTGGCCCGCATGGTCACCTGGCTGGCTCGGTGCGGAGTCACGTTGTGCTACCCGCCCGCGGACCTCGGCGCCGAGTCACTGATCACCGCGGTCCGCGACCCGGACGGCAACCTGGTGGAACTCACCCAACTCGGACCGGGCTGGCTCGACCACCTCAGGGCGCACCGCGCCGAGGGCAACGACCTTGTCGCGAACTGGGGCGACCCGGGTCCGGCATCGGACGCCTGACCTTTTCTCCCCGTCGCCCCCGCTGCCTAGAGTGCCGGCTCCGGGTACGCGCCGGGAAGCTGCCGGGAACTGTGCTCAGAGTCATACTGGCGAGGTGAACGCACGGCGAGGCGCGGCGGTCATGGCCGTGCTGGCGATCTCGGCCGTGACGGCGTCGGCGTGCGGCTCACCTCCGGCGCAGACACGGTCGGCTCCGCATAGCCCGAGCGCTGCGCCGCCGATCAGCGTCGTGCGGGATGCGGGTACCGGTCAGCCGGTCTGGGACATCGCCCTTGCCGCGCCGAGACGTGCGGTCGCCGCGCTGTCAGACGGGCTCGACACGTCCGCGAATACCGGCCAGTCATGGACGGTCAGCCAGCCGTCGTCGTTTCTCGTTCCGGCCAGCCTTGACCTTGTCTCCGGCCAGGTCGTCTTCGCCGCCGAGCATGGGAAAGTCTTCAGGACCGTTGACGGTGGCCGGACCTGGCAATCCCTGCGGCCGCCTTCCGCCAGGACGTACGCCGTCGATTTCTGGACAGCGAACGCCGGCGTGGCCATGGTGCCCGACCGCACGGGACCGAGTTCCGGGTACTTTGTCACGCGCGACGGCGCCCGGAACTGGCAGCGGTTCCGGGTACCGGGCTGGTCGCTTCTCGGCGGCGGCGTTCCCGCCACCCCGGGCGGTGACCTCGTTCAGTCGTCGGTGTGCTTCGCGCCGGGCGGCACCGGTTGGGCGGTCGCTTCCCGAGCGGGCGGCGTCAGCGTCCTGGTGTCGCCGGACGGCGGCCGCCGGTGGCGAGTCGCGATTCCGGCACGATTGCTGCCGAGAGTCTCTCCGGCACTCCCGGCCACCTACCCGGTCGCCGTGGCCGGCTGCACAGGTCACGCCGTCTGGGCGGTAGTCACGCAGTGGGATCAGTACGGCCGGATGCGAGCTATCGACCTGCTGCATACCGTCAACCTCGGGCGATCCTGGCTGGACGTGGCGCGCAGCTTCTTCAGGTTCAGCGGAGTACATCCGCTGGCAGTACCAGCGCCGCCCGGCGGTCCCATGACCCTGCCGACCGCGCTCAACCACATCGCATGGCTGACCGCGCCGGGCCCCAGCGCCGCATGGCTCGGACTTACCGACTCCCAGGGATTGGCGGAGGGCTACGCCGCAACCGGCAATGGCGGACTCACCTGGCGCCTGCGGTCATTCCCCGGTAGCGGGGTCTGCCCGCCGCCTGCCCGGTCGGCTACCGGCCTGCCGGCGCAGCACTATCTCGTTGCGCTGACCGCGCTCAGCGCCCGAGTCGCCTGGATGGTCCTCGCCGCGAAGATCAACGCCGCGCCCGCCTACCTCTATGGCACCGCTAACGGCGGCGCCACCTGGACTGCGATCACCAGGTTCGGGACTAGCTCCCAGCAGCGACTGCCGCGGACCGGCACATGCTCCGCGGGCGGCTGATCTCCGGCCGGTGGCCGGAAGGACCGGCCTCGGTCCGGCCGCTTCTCCCGGCCGGGCGAGGGAGACCGGCACATGGGCCATCTTCGCTACCCCGCGTGATGTCCTCGATCAGCCTGTTGATCCGCTTGAGGATCGCGCGGTCAGCGGTCTGCCGGTGTAGGTAGTCATCCCAGCCGATGGGCGTGAACGTTACCTTCACTGCACCAGTTCATGCGCCTCGGCGCGGCCCTCGCGGGCCTGGGCGAGACTCTCCAGCAGCCGGTCCGCGTTCGCTGGGGACCGCAGCAGGTAGGCCGTCTCGCGCAGCGCTGTGTAGTCGTCCATCGACATCAGGACCGCACCGCCGGCCTTGGACGTGATCTCCACCGGGCTGCGGTCCTCGTTCACCTTGGCAATGAGGCCGAACAGGTTCTTGCGCGCCTCGCTCGCAGTAACGGACATGACCCTACCTCCCCCGCTGGCTCCCCGATTCGGCGCTCCGAGAACTCAAAACCCCCGCTGATCTGCGCCCCGACCGCGACTCGAACGCGGGACCTACTGCTTAGGAGGCAGTCGCTCTATCCACTGAGCTATCGGGGCAGCCCTGGCTACGCCAGGAGGCGACACCAAGCCTAGCCGCAACCTGGCGCTAGCGCCGAACGGAACGGGCTACGGCAGGTCGAACGGCAGCTTCTGGCCGTCCAGGGCGGTCCCGCATGAGCAGGAACGCTCCTCCGGCAGGTCCGCGATCACCCGCATCAGCAGGTCGCGCAGCCTGGCCACGTTCTTCCCGAACGCGTCCATCACTTCCTGGTAGGTGACTCCCTCACCCTCCGCAACGCCGGCGTCGGTGTCGGTCACCAGCGCGAGCGGGGTGTAGCAGAGCGCGAGTTCCCTGGCCAGCGAGGCCTCCGGGTGCCCGGTCATCCCGACCAGGGTCCAGCCCTGGGCGGCATACCACCGGGACTCGGCCCGGGTGGAGAACCGGGGCCCGTTGATCACCACCAGCGTCCCCGAGGTCACCGGCGGCCAGCCGGCCTGCGCCGCGGTCCGCGCGGCGACCGCGCGGCCCGCCGGGCAGTACGGGTCGGCGAACTGGACGTGCACCGCGCCGCCCTCGGCGTAGTAGGTGTGCGGCCGCCCCCAGGTGCGGTCCACAAGCTGGTCCGGGATCACCAGCGTGCCCGGCCCGCGGTCGGGCAGCAGCGACCCGACGGCGCTCGGCGCGAGCACCTGCCGGACGCCGACCGACCGGAGCGCCCACAGGTTCGCCAGGTACGGGATCTGGTGCGGCGGGTACCGGTGGTCCCGGCCGTGCCTGGGCAGGAAGGCGACCGACCGGCCCGCGACGGTGCCGATCGTCAGCGGGTCGCTCGGCGGGCCGTACGGGGTGTCGACGGCGACCTCGGTCGCGTCCCGCAGGAACTCATAGAACCCGGAGCCGCCGATGACCCCGATGGTGGCCCGCGCCTCGGTCACCGGTCAGGCGACCTTCGCCCCGGAGGTCGGCGCGGCGCCGGATCCGGACTTCGCGGCCGATCCGCTCGACGACTCACTCGACGACGTGCTGCTCCCGCTGTCCGACTTCGCGCCGCCGGAGTCCGATCCGGACGCGGAGGAGCCATCGGAGCTAGCGGCCGGCGACCCGGACGACTCGCTCCCGGACTTCGCGCCGCCGTTGGACGATCCGGACGGCACGCTGCCGTTCCGGCTGTCGGTGCGGTAGAACCCAGAGCCCTTGAAGACGATGCCCACCGGCGAGAACACCTTGCGAAGCTTGCCGCCGCACTCAGCGCAGACCGTCAGCGGATCGTCGCTGAAGCGCTGCACCACCTCAAGCTGGTCCCCGCATTCGGTGCAGGCGTACTGATACGTCGGCACTGCATCCTCCCAGAAGCGTTAGCACTCGCAGCAGTCAACTGCTAAATCTTAGCAACCGTCAGGCGAGCCTGGTGATTCCTGCGCCTGGTTGTGCCACAGCTCTCACCCGCTGGTCAAGCGGCCCGGCGGGCACCTCGTCCACCAGTTCGCCGTCGTACAGCAGCGCGATGGTCGGCACCGCGGCGCCGACCCGGGCCAGCGCCCGGTCGTAGGACCCGCCGCCCCGGCCAAGCCGGTTGCCGGCCCGGTCGACCGCCAGGGCCGGCACGATGATCAGGTCGGCGCTGGTTATCGCGCCGGTCCCGCGCCGTGGCTGGTCCGGCTGGAGCAGCCCGCGCGGGCCGGGGACCAGCGAGTCGGGTCCCTCGTAAGACGCCCAGTCCAGGTCGTTGTCCTCGCGCAGCACCGG
Source organism: Actinomycetes bacterium (assembly GCA_021792855.1). GTDB lineage: Bacteria > Actinomycetota > Actinomycetes > Streptosporangiales > Streptosporangiaceae > Chersky-822. The sequence goes on along the minus strand of JAJYTW010000080.1, from coordinate 11,823 downwards.
CAGCAGCACGTAGTGACCGCGCTTCCACAGCGCGAACACCAGCCGGTCGGTCGGCGGCTCGGTCCCGATCGACAGGTACGCCGCGACCGTGCCAGCCATCCCGGCCTCGGGCAGGTCGAGGATCTCGTCCCGCAGTGCGCGGCCAGCGTCGGCCCGTGCCTCGTCGGTCAGCGCCGATCGCGCCGCCAGCACCTCCCGGCGCAGCGAGGATTTGCGTTCATCGGCTTGCAGCCGGGGAATACTGTCGTCAAACTTAGGGTCTTTCCCGCCCGAAGCACCGTTCTCACTTCGGCCTATGCCGTGCACAACGTCCTCCAGCGACCTAGTTAGGGTTCTCAGCATGGCCCATTCAGCCACCGTCACCAAGGCGGTAGTACCGGTAGCCGGCCTGGGCACCAGGTTCCTGCCCGCGACCAAGGCAACGCCCAAGGTCATGCTCCCGGTCGTCGACAAGCCAGCCATCCAGTATGTGGTCGAGGAAGCGGTCAGCGCCGGCCTGCGGGACGTGGTGCTGATCACCGGCGACAACCAGTCCTCGATCGCCGATCACTTCAGCCGCGCCACGGACCTGGAGGCGCAGTTGGAGGCGCGCGGCAACCAGCGCGCGCTGGCCGACGTCCGCGCCCCGGCCGAACTCGCCTCCGTCAGCATGGTCCGCCAGGACGCGCCGCGCGGCCTCGGCCACGCCGTGCTCTGCGCCGCCGACCAGGTCGGCGACGAGCCGTTCGCGGTCATGCTCGGCGACGACCTGATCGACGCCAGGGACGACCTGCTGACCCGGATGATCCAGGCCAGGCAGCGGTACGGCGGCAGCATCATCGCGCTGATGGAGGTGCCGCCTGACCAGGTGTCCGCCTATGGCTGCGCCGCGTTCAAGCCGACCGACGAGGCGGACGTGGTGGCGATCACCGACCTGGTGGAGAAGCCGGACCCGAGCGAGGCGCCGTCCAACTGGATCATCATCGGCCGCTACATCTGCGACCCGGCGATCTTCGACGTGCTGCGCGAGACGCCCGCCGGGCGCGGCGGGGAGATCCAGCTCACCGACGGCCTGCGGACCCTCGCGGTCGCGGACCGGGACACCGTGCCGGTCGGCGGCGGCGTGCACGGCGTGCTGTTCCGCGGCCGCCGCTACGACACCGGCAACAAGCAGGACTTCCTGCGGACCACGGTGGAGTTCGCGTGCGCCCGGCCGGACCTGGCCGAGGACTTCGTTCCCTGGCTGCGCGAATTCCTCGACAAACTGCGGTAAGCAAGTACACATGGACATGCAGCCGGTTGACAGCTATCTGCGGGAGATCATCGCCACGATCAGGCCGCTGCGACCGGCCCAGTTGCCGATCGCCGAGGCCGACGGCGCCGTCCTCGCCGCGGACGCGAGCGCGGCCTGGCCGCTGCCCAGCTTCGACAACTCCGCCATGGACGGTTACGCGGTCCGCGCCGCCGACCTGACCGGGGCGAGCGCCGACCATCCGGTCACGCTGCCGGTCGACGGCGAGGTAGCGGCCGGCGACACTGGCCAGCACGCCGTCGCGCCCGGCCGGTGCGTGCGGATCATGACCGGCGCGCTGCTGCCGGACGGCGCCGACGCGGTCGTCCCGGTCGAGTGGACCGACGCGGGCACTCAGACGGTCCGGATCAGCCAGGAGCCCAAGCTGGGCAACGCGATCCGGCGGGCCGGCGACGACGCCAGCCCCGGCGACCTGCTGCTGCCGGCCGGCACCCGGCTCGGCCCGGCCCAGATCGGCGTGCTCGCCGCGGCCGGCCACGGCGTGGTGCTGACCAGGCGCCGGCCCAGGGTCACCGTGATCTCGACCGGCAACGAGCTTGCCGAGCCTGGTTCGCCGCTGGTGCCTGGACGGATCTGGGACTCCAACAGCTACATGCTGGCCGCGGCGGCCAGGGCGGCCGGCTGCGAGACGACCAGGCACCAGACCCTCGGCGATGAGCCCGAGCTTGTGCTGGCCTCGGTCGAGCAGGCGGCGGCCGCCTCGGACCTGCTGGTCACCAGCGGCGGGGTGAGCATGGGCGGCGAGCACGACGTCGTCAAGGCCGCCCTGACCAAGCTCGGCACGGTCACCTTCCGCAAGGTCGCGATGCAGCCCGGGATGCCGCAGGGGTTCGGCCTGATCGGCCCGGCCGCGACACCGATCTTCACGCTGCCGGGAAACCCGGTCTCGGCGTTCGTCTCGTTCCGGCTGTTCGTCGAACCGGCGATCCGCCTCCTTCAGGACCTACCGCCGCAACGGCAGGCAGCCCGCCGGGCCACCCTCGCCGAGTCGGTCAGGTCGCCGGAGAACAAGCGGTCGTTCCTGCGCGGCGTGCTGAGCGACTCCGGCGCCGAGGTGACCCCGCTGACCGGACAGAGCTCGCACCAGATCGCCTCGCTCGCCAGGGCGACCGTGCTGATCGTGATTCCCGAGCAGGTGACCAGCCTCGCCGCGGGCGAGGTCGTGGAGGTGCTGGAACTGCCATGACGCGACGGCCAGAAGACGCGCCGGACCCCCGGCCGGTCACGCCGGGCCTGACCCACCTGGACGCGGCGGGCCAGGCCCGGATGGTCGACGTGTCGGCGAAGGACATCACCGCCCGGACCGCGACCGCGACCGGCAAGGTGCTGCTGTCCGAAGCGGCGGTCGCCGCCTTGCGCGACGGCAATGTGCCCAAGGGCGACGCGCTGGCCGTGGCCAGGATCGCGGCGATCCAGGGCGCCAAGCGGACCCCGGACCTGATCCCGCTCTGCCACCCGATCGGCCTGCACGGCGTCGGGATCGACCTGACCGTCGCCGACGACGGCGTGCTGATCGAGGCGACCGCGCGGACCGCGGACCGGACTGGCGTGGAGATGGAGGCGCTCACCGCGGTCACCGTCGGAGCGCTCGCGCTGATCGACATGATCAAGGCGGTCGATCCCGCCGCGACCATCACCGACGTGTGCGTTCAGGAGAAGACCGGCGGCAAGACCGGCCGCTGGACCAGGCCGTGATCCGCGCGCTCGCCGTCACGGTGTCGAACCGCGCCTCGGCCGGCGTCTATGCCGACAAGTCCGGCCCGGTGCTGGCCGGCCTGCTCCGCGCCGCGGGCTGCGAGACCGACGGGCCGAGGGTGATCCCGGACGGCCCGGCGGTGGAGACCGCGCTGCGCGAGGCGGTCACGGCCGGCTACGACGTCGTGATCACCACCGGCGGGACCGGGCTGACGCCCGGCGACCTGACCCCGGAGATGACCAGGCGGGTGATCGACCGGGAGATCCCAGGCATCGCCGAGTCGATCCGCGCCGCCGGCGTGACCGCGGGGATCCCCGCCGCGATGCTCTCGCGCGGCATCGCCGGACTGGCCGGCACCACGCTGATCGTGAATCTGCCCGGCTCGACCGGCGGCGTGCGGGACGGGATGAGCGTGCTCGGAACCGTTATCGCTCATGCCGTGGACCAGGCCGGCGGCGGGGACCATCCCCGGCAGGACGGCTGACCGGCCGGCGCCGGGCCCTGACGGGTCGGCCGGGCGCTGCGCCGGGTGGACGCGGACCGGCACCTTCCGTGCCGTCCGCGTAGCGGGGACCCGGCGCGAAGGGCCATGATGACCTTGTGGCATATGCACGCGGCTGGCCGGTGACCCTGACCGAGTCCAGCCTCCTTGGCGCTCCGGTAGAGCTGCGTCCCCTGGTGACCAGGGACGCTGCGGCGTGGCGGGAGGCGCGGGTCAGGAACGCCGACTGGCTGCGGCCCTGGGAGCCGACGAACCCGGAGACCCCGCTCTACCAGTCCAGCCTGGGACCCTATGTCGCGATGGTGCGGACCATGCGCCGGGAGGCCAGGCACGGCCTCACGCTGCCGTGGGTCGTGACCTATGACGGCAGGTTCGCCGGGCAGCTGACCATCGGGAACATCATCTGGGGGTCGGCCAGATCCGCGTCCGTGGGCTACTGGATCGACCAGGAATACGCCGGCCGCGGCGTGATCCCGACCGTGCTGGCGATGGCGCTCGACCACAGCTTCACCATCGTCGGACTGCACCGGATCGAGGCCACCATCCGGCCGGAGAACCGGGCCAGCCGCCGGGTCGTGGAGAAACTCGGATTCCACGACGAGGGCGTCCGCCGCCGCTCGCTGCACGTGGACGGCGCCTGGCGGGACCACATCTGCTACGCCCTCACCGCCGAGGACGTTACGACCGGCCTGATGCGGCGCTGGCGCAGCGCCGTCCAGGCGTCCCGAACCAAGATCAGCTAACGGACGTTAGCGGCAGATCGGACCCGCAGTGTCAACCGGTGGTCAGCCAACCCCCATCTGGACGCCATGGACGCGGACTATCTTGCGACACACCGGCGCACATACTCGTCAATTCAGACGCGGGCGTTTACCGTGCGTGACGTGACTGGGCACAGTTTCTTGGCCGGCTGGCACTGGGGGCGCCAGCTTTGCTGGCATGCGCGGCGACACGGGGGTGCGGTGTGAGCAGCGCGATTCTGTACCTGGCCATCGTGGCCATCTGGGCCGTCTTCCTGATCCCGGCGTGGATCAAGCGGCCGCACGGCGGCTCCGCGGGGCACCTGGACGCCGACCGCGGCGACGAGTTCGCGCCCGAGGCAGACGACGACGTGGTGGTCGACCGGTACGACACCGGCTCTGAGCGGGTCGAGTTCGAGGAGTCGGAGTTCGACCCGGAGTACGACTCTGATTACGCACCCCAGTACGACGGCGAACACGAGTACGCCGAAGATCCCGGGTACGCCGATCAGCACCGGTACGCGGAGACCCGCGGCCGGTCCGGCGCGGTGCCCGGCGGCGATCCCGGCTACGCCTACGAGTACGCCGAAGCGGGCTTCGCGGACGGGGGCGGCTACCCGGACGAGAGCGGCTACCCGGACGGGGGCCGCGCGCCCGGGCGGGCCCGTGCGGCCGCCACGGCCCCCCAGAGCCGCGAGCAGATGCTGCGTGCCCGCCGACGCCTGCTGACCATCCTGGTCGGCCTGACGGCCCTCACAGCCGCCGCTACCGCGGCCGGCCTGGTCCAGTGGTGGATCTGCGTTCCGCCGGTCGCCCTGCTCGGTCTCTACCTGCTGCTGCTGCGCGAGGTCGCGATCGCCGACGCCGAGAGCGCCCGCCGACTCGCCGCGCATGAGGCCCGGGCCGCACGCGCCGCTCACGCGGCCGCCGCCCGGCGGCGGCGCCAGGAGCAGAGCGCCGCCGCCGCCGCGGCCCGGGCCGCCGAGACGACGGCGGAGATCATCGACATCTCCGGCCGGGTCTCCGATCAGCTTTTCGACCAGTACGCCGACGACGAGGCGCGCGCCGTCGGCGACTGACCGCCGAAAGGCAGCCGTCCGCGGCCACCCTGGTCCGACCCCGGACCGGAACAGGCACGGGCGGTTGGCCCCCTAGCGGCGCGCGAAGTGCCCGGGATTTGCTAGGCTGACTCCCGGTCTTGGGGCTGTAGCGCAGTCCGGTAGCGCACCTCGTTCGCATCGAGGGGGTCAGGGGTTCAAATCCCCTCAGCTCCACAACACGTTTTCCCAGGTCAGAGCCTATCTCCGCTCCCCCGCCTTCGGCGGCGCTCTTCGGTGGTGTCCGATTTTGGGAGCCAAATGGGAGCCGATCTTGGTCGCGGGCTCCCGCTGGGCGGCGAGCAGGGCGTCCAGAACGGGCACGATCGAGCGCGGCGAGAGCCTGGCCCGGTCACGGAGCGAGGTCTGCCAGCGGTGCTGAAGTTCGGTCGTCAGGTCGGTGCGCATGGCCGGGCTGACGTGTGCGTAGACGCCGCGCATGCCCGGTATCTCGTGGCCCATCCGCTCGGCGCGCAGCACGTCGGAGGTCCCTGCCTCTTCCATCCAGGTCTGGTGGCCATGCCGCAGTCCGTGCGGAGTCAGCCTGGGCAGGACCGGCAGCCAGGTGGCGAGCGCGGGGTCGTCGGCAGGCGGCTGCCCGCTGCCCGGGCACGGACTGTTACCGGACGCGTGGGTGATCAGGGTGCCGTCGCGGCGCCGGGCGAACGCCCGGCCGCAGACGTTGCAGCGGCCGGTCCGGGAGTCGCTGGCCAGCCGGATGACGCCCCGGCCGGACGGGACGGTGAATGGCTGGCCGGGTAGCGCGGCGGGCCAGGGCGGCATTACGCGGCCGGGGAACGGCGCGCTGGCGTCGGCCAGGACGGGCGCGGCTGCTCGCGTCCCGGTTGCCGGGTACCACGCGTCGGCCGCCGGGCGGAAGAACCGGCGGCTGTAGGTGGAGCGGCGGAAGTGACCGCCGTCCGGGCCGAGGAAGACGTAGGTCTGTCCGCGGCACCACGGCTCGGTCGTGCTGTGGCAGGTGCAGTTACGGATAGTGCCCGCGGCGACCTGGCTGGCGAGCAGTTCGGCCAGGAATGGCGGCAGGTCAATCGGGCGGATCGAGCCGTCCTTCGGGCGGCCGCGGTAGAAGCGGCCGTTCAGTTCGTACAGCTTCCAGTCGACGGCGACCTGGCCGCCGCGGACGTATTCCGGCCGCAGGCCGATCGCCTCGCCCCACCGCATGCCGGTGTAGGCGATGGTGAGGATCATGACGAAGTCGGTGTCGCGACCCGACAGCGCAGCGCAGCGTTCCGCGACGAGCAGCGCCTGCAGGGGCGCCGGCCAGGCCTTCTCCGCGCGCTCGTACTGTTCGATCCGCCGGCGTCCCTTGCGGCCTTTCCCTCTCTTGCGCTGGGCGGGATTGGCGGCCAGATGCTGAGGAATCGCATCCGCGAGCACGGTAGCCAATGTCGACCTGGCATCGCGTGAGGTCCGTCGCGAGTAGCCCGAGGATGCGATTCCCTGCTCCCAGGTGCTGATCTCCTCCGCTGTCAGCGAGGAGATAGGACGGTCACCGAAGGCCGGCAGGATGTGCACCTCGATCAGGTAGCGGTAGTTCGCCAGCGTCGTCGGCTCCAGGTCCAGGGCCGGGTACCAGCGATTGACCCAATCCGTCAGGGTGATCCGGCCGGCGCGCGGGTCGATGTAGGTACGGGAGCGGATGGCGGCTTCCTGGTCCCGGCCGTAGTTCTCCGCGTCCCGGCGAGAGGCGAAGCCGGGCTTGGAGCGCATTGTGCCGTCGGGCGCCCGCCATCGCGCCCGCCATAGGTCGCCGCGCTTCTCTGCGTAAGCCACGTCATCTCCCGAAGAGGCGGTGGTTCGCCGCGCGCTCGGCCCGGCAGGCAGCGTCAGGCATGGTGCGTGCTGGTCCTCGGACGTGGCCGGAGCGGTGCGACGGTCCCTGGTGAATCGCCAGTTCGCCGGCTGTCTGGCAGTGAGCGTGCTGGGCGCTGCACCCGGTGGGAAGGCGCGGGCGCGACCTCGTTGAGGCGGATGATCTCGGCGAGGTGCCGGTCGCTGAAGTGGTAGCTGCCGCCGAGCATGGAGAAGGGGATCTTCCTGGCGGCTGCCTGCCGTTCCAGCCAGCTGCGCTTGACCTTCAGGAGCCGGGCGGCTTCCTCGGCCGTGTGCATCGTGACATGCCCGGCCTGGGTTCCCGCAGTGACGGGATCACGTCCGGCTGATGCCGCCGCGTCAGCTGGCATGGTCACCTCCAGTCCGATGATGGCGGATCCCGCCGCAGCGCGTCGGTGACGATGGCGGTGTACTCGTCGCGGGGCCAGAGCTCGGCGAGGTAGGCGGCGAGGTGCCGCCATTCGGCGCGGCCGGGCTTGCGGGTGAGTAGTTCGGGGTGGCCGGGTGGCATGCCGATCGCCACCCGGGCGCTCCGTTCCCGCCGGCTGATCCGGCGTTGCTGCCCTTTGGCAGCCGCCTGGCTGTCCCCTGCGTGTGTAGCCGGATGGAGCCGCCAGCCGAGCCGGGTTGCCGCTCGGAGGGGCTGGCTGACGGCGTGGAGCATGATCCTGGTTCTTGCCGTGGTCATCGGGGCACCTCGGTTTCGGGGTCGGTGCGGATGCGGAGCCGGTGCCGGTAGGTGCCGGCGAGGCGGGGCGGGAGGCCGGCTGCGCGGAGCGCGGCCCGCGCGGTCCGCGTGCGGGCGGGGAGCCGGTGCTCGCACAGGGCGAGGGCCTGGCGGGCGGCCCTGGCGCGCTGGCGCCTGCGGGCGCGGGCGGCCGGCCGGGAGCTGCTGTCCCGGGTCATGCCGCTGCCGCCTTGCGTGCGCGGCGGATCTGCTTGCGCTCGGCCGGGCTGGTGCCGCCCCAGATGCCGGTGGTGAAGCCGTTCCAGGTGTCGGCGCCGGCGAGGGCGTAGTCCAGGCACTCGGCGCGGACGGGGCAGGCGCGGCAGATCCGGCGCGCGGTCGCGGCCTCCCGGTGTCCGCCGATCTCCGGAAACCAGAGGTCCGGGTCGGTCTGGGCGCACAGGGCGTCCTCGGCCCACGGCCCGGGAATCAGCAGGACCGGCGCCGCTGCGGCGGCGGGCCGCGGTGTCCCGGTCATCGCACGGCTCCCGTCCGGCGGTGCTGGATGCGGGCGGTGAGGATCAGGGCGGTGGTGCCGCTGACGTGCAGCCGGCGCGCGATAAGGGCCGGGGTGCCGCCCCTGGCGAGGATGCGGGCGGCGGCGGTGAGTCGCTCGGCCGGGGTGAGGGCGACGGGCCGGATGCCGCGGGCGGCGAGCTCGATGGCGATCGGGTCGAGGATGCCGTCCTCTGGCAGCGTCCACGGCCAGGAGGCGATGGCGGTGGTGGTCATTGACCGGGCTCCCATTCGCTGTCGATGGCGGCCCAGGCGGCGTCCCACGCCGCGGTCTTCGCCGCCAGGGACGGGCAGTCAGCGGCATGGCCGGGTTCGGCGTCCGGGGGCGGTCCGGCGTCGGGTCCCTGGTCGGCGATCGCCTGCTGGCAGGCGGTGCAGGACCACGTGAAGGTCCGCGGGCGCCAGGGGGCGTCGGTCTCGGGCGGCCCGGCCGCGTACGTCCACGCCGCGTCCGCGGGGGTGGCGCCGGACTGGTCACCGCCGGGCTGCATGCTCAGGGCGGTGCCGATCTGGGTCCAGTCGTGGCCGGCCTGCCGGGCCCGGGCGATGTAGTCCCGGGCCGTCCTGTGGCAGGCGAGCTGGAGGTCGCGGGCCGCGGCTGCCCCGGCGAGCGGCTCGACGTCGGGGATGTCCGGGCCGCCGGGCAGGACCGGCCGGGTGACGACTTGGGCGCCGGTGTCGCGGGCCAGGCGCTGGGCTTCCCTGAGGGCGGTGTCCCGGGCCGCCGCGGCACGCTGCTCCGCACTCGGGTTCTCGGGTCCGTTCATGGTTTTCGTGCTCCTTCCTTCTGGCGGTCAGGACCCGGCCTCGAACCCGGCCTCATGTGCGGACTCGGGTTCGGGCTGGCGGGCGGCGTGCTGGATGCGGTCGCCGAGGGCGAGGGTGAACCAGGTCGTCTTGCCGGCCTCGCTGGCGCGGACACCGCTGTCGGCCGCGAGGGCGGAGACGATGGCCAGGCCGCGGCCGCGCTCCTCCCCGGGCCCGGCTTCACGCTGCCTGGGCACGGCGGGTGAGGTGTCGCTGACCTCGCAAGTGATCCCCGCCGGGCGGTCCGGCTCACGGCGCAGGGAGAGGCGGATCGGCCCGCGGCCGTGCTCGGCGGCGTTGGCGACGAGCTCGGAGGCGAGCAGTTCGGCGTCCCCGTCGGGGTCGCTGATGCCCCAGGAGGTAAGGGCCTGGCGGATCGCGGCGCGGGCCCGGCGCGGGGCGGTCAGGTCCCCGGGCAGCTCCGCCTGATAGGCGGCGTCATCCCCGGCGAGCCGGGGTTCGTCCTGGGTGCTCTGGAGGGCGGGGCGCATGGCGGCCTCTTTCCGGGTGGGGGGCTGGGGGTTCTTGCAGACGGGGCACATCCGGGACCGGCCGCCCTGTTTCTTCAGCTGCCGTTCGCGGTACCGGTCGCCGGGCCAGGTCCGGGCGAGCTGCCACCCGATCCCGGCGTCCCTCACGACCTGCAGGAGGCGGGCGCCGTCCCCGGCGGCGTGCTGGGCGAGGCGGGCGTCCAGATCCGACGCCCATCCCAGGTAGTGCCTGGCGTGCTTGAAGGGCTGGTCCAGGTGCAGCAGGTAGACCGTGCCGGGGACGTGGTCCATGACTCACCCGCCCGCCTCCGGCTCCCGCTCCGCCTCCGGCCCGGGGAGGTTCGGGGTGCGGGGGTCGCCGAGCCGGGCGATCACCCCGGCCAGGTAGCCCCGGCCGATCACGCCCGCCGCCCCCACCGCGCGCCCCGGCTCGTCGCGGCCGGCCTGCCGGCCGGGCTCGGGCGGGACGAGGCGCGGCACCTCGGTGCCGGCCTGAGCGTCTGGTGGCTGGGGCTGTGCAGGCTCGTAGCCGGCCGGGCCGATGACCGGGCACAGGCTGGTCCGGTCCCGGTGCGACCATTCCGGCACCACCAGGCCGTGCGCCTCCCATGGGGTCAGGTCCTCGGGGGGCTCGGGGACGGCGTCCTCGCCGCACCCGGGGCAGATGAGGCGCTGCTCATCACTCATGCCGCTCGCCTCGCCTCAGGGGTGACCGTGCGGGTGTCGGCTGCCGTGCGGGTGTCGAACCGGGGGTCGCGGTAGGTCCGGCCGGCCAGGCCGGCCCAGCCCGGCGTGCGGGTGATCTCCCACCCCAGGTCCCGGGCGCGGGCATCACCGTCGGCGTGGACGCGGGTGCTGAGCCTTTCGGCCGCGGAGCTGATGGCGTCGGCCAGGCCGCGGCGTCCGGCAGCGGATCTGATGGCTGCGCTGGGGGTCATGGACGGACTCCTCCCGGTGCCCGTTGGGGACTGGCTGCGGTTGCTGGTCATGGCGGTCACCCGGCTTCCGGGTCGCGGAGGTCGGCGACGAGGGCTGCGGCCGAGCGGTCGAAGGCGTCGTAGAAGTCCTCCGACACTGAGGTGGGCTGGTCGTGGCGGCAGGCGAGGACGTCCTCGATCACAGTGCCGATCCGGTCCGGGCTCATGCCCGCGTCCGCGAGCGCGGTGATCAGGTCACTGGCGGCCGCGGCCCCGGCCTCCTGCGGGCCCACGGTGCCGGTCCCGGCGGCCGGTGCGGTGGTGGCGGTGGTGGTCGTGCTCATGGTGGTGGTGGTCATGCGATGTCCCTGGCGGTCGGCCGTGTCGTGCGGAGGGTGGCGGGGGTGATGTCGGGGGCGGTGCCGGTTCCGGTGGCGGGCCGGTAGCGGCACCAGGGCCGGTAGCCGGGCTGGTCGAGCTGGTCCTCATCCAGCCCCGCCGCCGCCGGCCAGCCGTTCACCTCAGCCAGGCGGCGGGCGCGGGCAGCGGCCCGCCGCCGGGCCGGGGTGGTCTGGGGCGGGGTCTTGTCCCACCAGGCGTCCCACAGCGCGATCACGTCGTCGCGGAACCCGGCGGGGATGGTGCGGGCACGCCCGTGCAGGACCCGGTGGATGTGGACGGGGTGGGTGCCGAGGGCGCGGGCGATCCGGGTGGCGTCATGGCCCATCGCGGCCAGGGACCGCAGCCGCCACATCGTGCCGTTCGCGTCGATACGGTTCACGCCGTGAACGGCGGTTGTCATCGGGCGGGTCATGAGGTGAGCTCCCATCCGCGCTGGCCGCCCGCCGGGCAGCGCTCGGTTCCGGCGGGACCGGCCTGCCGCCCCGGATCCCTCGTCTGGGCCTGGGGCTGGGGCTGGCGGGTGGTGGTGCGGCGGGCGGAGGCGATGGTGGCGGTGATCTCCCGGCCGCCCAGCCCCGCCTCCCGGGCAGCCTCGGCGAGCTGGCAGAGCACGGTGTCGTCGCCGGCTTCGGCGGCGCGGCAGGCGGCCCAGAACAGGCCGTCGTTCCGGTTCCCCTCGGTCAGCCGCGCCACCCACCCCGCCAGGTGACTCAGGTCCCCGCCCGGGTCGCGGATGCCGGGCCGGGGGCCGGTCTGCCGGGCGGGGTCGAGGAGCCGGACCGC
>JAJYTW010000079.1 GCA_021792855.1 Actinomycetes bacterium | reverse complement strand
CCTTAGGGCCGGGCGGCCGCCGGGCTAGCCGCGCGGGCCGGAGCGCCAGCGTGGCCGGCGCGGCGTCACCGTCTTGACCATGCCGCCCAGGGTGAGCGTGCGGACCTCGATCACGATCCCGGCCCGCTCCCCCTGACCGCCGCCGGCGGCGCCGGTCCCGCGGACGCTGCGCACGCCCAGGAACGACCTGCCGACCATCTCCACCGCGACGCCGGGCGGCAGGATCAGCCGGATCTGGCCGGCCACCGCGGTCGCGTAAACGGTGATCCGCTGGCTCGCCAGGATCGCCTCGCGCAGATCGAGCACGACGTCCCCGAACATCGCCGTGACCGGGAACGTCTCGGGGACGACCCACCGGCCCTCGCGCCGCTCCCTGGCAAACACCGCGGTGACCGCACGGCGCGGATACAGCTTGATCGGCTGCCCGGACGGCAGCGTCAGGTCACTGGTCAGCCTGGTCAGATCGCGCAGCGTGCGGGCGGTTAGCGCCTGCTCGGACCGCTCGGAATGCTCGGCCAGGCTGAGCCGCCCGTCCGCGGCCGCCTCGCTCAGCAGCGTCATGACCAGTTCGCGGTCCGCGTCGGACGCGCGCAGATCGCCAGGGCCTGGCCGGGACTTCACGCCCCCAAGGTACCGGACCCGGCCCGGCCAGGATCGCCGCTGATCTGGGCCATCAGGCCCAGGTCGCACCGGAATCTGAGGTGCTCAGCTGGATCACCGCGCCGGACTCCTCGGTGTAGTACAGGAAGCCGTCCTGGTTGCCCCAGGCGACCAGGCCGGGCGCGCCGAGCGTCTTGGACAGGCTGACCTTGCGCCAGGGACCCCAGACCTGCTCGACCGAGTGGTACCGCTTGGTGTACACGAAGCCGTCGGTGCTCCGGCCGGCCACGACCATGATGCCGTTGTCCCAGCGGACTGCGGTCACATCCCCGGTGATGGCCCCGCCGAGATCTTTCACTCCTGACCCCTTCGGCTTGCCGAGCGCGTCGCCCATCGCGGCCATGCTCGGGAAGTTCGCTACGTCCCGGTCGATCGAGCCGGAAATGCTGTACTGATGAATGGTCCACTGTGTCCAGGGCGCGGGCACCTGCGGATGCCCCTTCGGGCTGGACGGGTCGGAGATCCACAGCGGGTACCCGCCGAGGCTGGCCGTGTTGCCCGCCTGGGCGAAGGACAGATAGGTGTAGAGCAGCGGCTTGCGGTGCAGCCTGTGCTCCAGTTCGGCCAGCACCTCGCGGGCCCAGGCGTCCACCGAGGCCGGCGGCAGGCCGTCGGTGACCTCCAGGTCGAGCATGACCGCGTCGGGGTCGCTCAGTCCGAGCGGGCGCAGTTGCGAGGTGAAGAACTCCACCGTGGCGAGCGCGCCGACCGACGGATGACCGAACAGGTAGGCGATCCGGCCGAGCTTGTCGCTCGCCAGGTAATCCCAGTCGGCCTTCGCGTCGGGGTTGACGTAGCTGACCCCGCCCGGCTGCAACTCGGTCAGCTTGACCCCGGCCCACGCGATCGCGCCCGCCTCGGAGCGCCAGGTCGACGGCGGCCCCTGGAAGCTCGACACATCCACGCCCGCAAGCAGGCCGTGACCTGCCGGGGCAGCGTCAGGGCTGGACGAATCAGGCATGGCGCGACCTTACCGCGATTGCCGCCCTTTCCGCCCTAGGAAGCCATTTCCAGCTGGGCGGACCACGGCCATTAACGGGCTGGGCCAGGTCTGGTCACGGACCCGCGCCGGGCGCGATCTACGATGAAACCGTTACCTGGTCAAGCACGAGGATGTGCCATCGATGCCCGAGTTCAGCTACACCGACATGCTCCCGCAAGGTCCCGATGCCACCGAATACCGCCTGGTCAGCGATGCCGGGGTGACCAGGCACACCGCGCTCGGGCGGGACTTCCTCCAGGTCGAACCCGAGGCGCTGCGGCTGCTGACGGCGGAGGCAATGCACGACATCGCGCATCTGCTGCGACCCGCCCACCTGCGCCAGGTGCGGTCGATCCTGGACGACCCCGAGGCCTCGCCGAACGACCGCTTCGTGGCCACCGACCTGCTCAAGAACGCCTGCATCGCGGCGGGCGGGGTGCTGCCGATGTGCCAGGACACCGGCACCGCGATCGTGATGGGCAAGCGCGGCCAGAACGTGCTTACCGACGGCCAGGACGAGCGGCACATCGCCCGCGGCGTCTACGACGCCTACACCAGGCTGAACCTGCGGTACTCCCAGCTAGCGCCGCTGACCATGTGGGATGAGCGGAACACCGGCTCGAACCTGCCCGCCCAGATCGAGTTGTACGCCACCGACGGGGACGCGTACAAGTTCCTGTTCATGGCCAAGGGCGGCGGGTCGGCAAACAAGTCGTACCTGTACCAGGAGACCAAGGCCGTCCTGAACCCGGACCGGATGCTGGCCTTCCTGGACGAGAAGATCCGCTCGCTCGGCACGGCCGCCTGCCCGCCGTATCACCTCGCGATCGTGGTCGGCGGGACCAGCGCGGAGTACGCGCTGAAGACGGCGAAGTACGCCTCGGCCAAGTACCTGGACACGCTGCCCACCCAGGGCTCGATGGACGCGCACGGTTTCCGCGACACCGAGCTTGAGCAGCAGGTGCTCGAACTGACCCGGCGCAGCGGCATCGGCGCCCAGTTCGGCGGCAAGTACTTCTGCCACGACGTGCGGGTGATCCGGCTGCCCAGGCACGGGGCGTCCTGCCCGGTGGCGATCGCGGTGTCCTGCTCGGCCGACCGCCAGGCGCTCGGCAAGATCACCGCCGACGGGATCTTCCTCGAGCAGCTTGAGACCGACCCCGCCCAGTACCTGCCGGACACCAGCGAGGAACAGCTTGACGGGGACGTGGTGCGGATCGACCTGTCCCGGCCGATGAGCGAGATCCGGGCCGAGCTGTCCAGATACCCGATCCGGACCAGGCTGTCGCTGACCGGCCCGCTGGTAGTCGCCCGCGACATCGCGCACGCCAAGATCGCCGAGCGACTGGCCGCGGGCGAGCCGATGCCCGCCTACCTGCGGGACCACGCCGTCTACTACGCCGGGCCGGCGAAGACCCCGGAGGGCTACGCGTCCGGGTCGTTCGGGCCGACCACGGCCGGCCGGATGGACAGCTACGTGGAGCAGTTCCAGGCGGCGGGCGGCTCGCTGGTGATGCTGGCCAAGGGCAACCGGTCGGCGGCGGTGACCGCCGCGTGCAAGCAGCACGGCGGGTTCTACCTCGGCTCGATCGGCGGCGCGGCCGCCCGGCTTGCCCAGGACTGCATCACCAAGGTCGAGGTGCTCGAATACCCCGAACTGGGCATGGAAGCGGTATGGCGGATCGAGGTGCGGGACTTCCCGGCCTTCATCGTGGTCGACGACAAGGGCAACGACTTCTTCGCCGACGTCACCGGCCCGCTGCTGTCGATCGGAGGCAAGCCGAGCTAGCCCGGGAAGGAGTCGCCCATGACTGAGCCGGAGACCGGATTCCGGCTGGAGCGCGACTCGATGGGCGAGGTGCGGGTGGCGGCCGACGCGCTCTGGGGCGCGAGCACCTGGCGCGCGGTGCAGAACTTCCGCGCCGTGTCCGCCGAGCAGGTGCCGCGCGGCGTGATCATCGCGCTGGTGCGGATCAAGGAGGCCGCCGCGGCGGTCAACGCCGAACTCGGCGTGCTGGACGCAGGCGTCGCGCGGGCGATCGGCGACGCGTGCCGCGAGGTCCTCGCCGACCTGGACGGCCCGCCGGAGACGGCCGGCCGGCGCTACGGCGGGCAGTTCCCGGTGCCGGTATTCCAGACCGGCTCGGGAACCTCGACGAACATGAACGTCAACGAGGTCATCGCGCACCTCGCCGCCGCCGGCCTGGGCCGGCCCGTGCACCCGAACGACCACGTCAACGCGTCCCAGTCGTCCAACGACGTGTTCCCGTCGGCGGTGCACATCGCCACCGCGCGGCTGCTGGCCGGGCCGCTGATCCGCGCCCTGCGACGGCTGGCCCAGACCCTGGAGGCCAAGCAGGCGCAGTTCGCCGACGTCGTCAAGAGCGGCCGCACCCACCTGATGGACGCCACGCCGGTCACCCTCGGCCAGGAGTTCGGCGGCTACGCGGCCGCGATCCGGCACGGCATCGAACGGGTCAAGGCCGTGCTGCCCGAGGTGTGCGAACTGCCGCTGGGCGGGACCGCGGTGGGGACCGGCCTGAACGCGCCGGACGGCTTCGCCGCCGCGGTGATCGAGCGGCTGTCCACCGAGCACTATCCGCTGACCGAGGCGCGGGACCACTTCGAGGCCGCGGGCGCCAGGGATGCCCTGGTCGCTGCCAGCGGCGTGACCAGGACGATCGCGGTGAGCCTGTACAAGATCAGCAATGACCTGCGGCTGATGAACTCCGGACCGCGGACCGGACTGGCCGAGATCGCGCTGCCCGATCTTCAGCCCGGATCCTCGATCATGCCGGGGAAGGTCAACCCGGTCATCCCCGAGGTGGTCTGCCAGGTCTGCGCGCAGGTGGTCGGGAACGACGCGGCGGTCGCGTTCGGCGGGGCGGCCGGGAATTTCGAGCTGAACGTGATGATCCCGGTGATCGCCAGGAACCTGATCGACTCGATCAGCCTGCTCTGCGGGGCCGCCGACAGCCTCGCCGACCGGTGCGTGGCCGGCATCGAGGCGCGGGTGGACCGGCTTCGCCAAGGCGCCGAGTCCTCCCCCGCGATCGTTACCGCGCTGAATCCGTACATCGGCTACGACGCGGCCGCCGCGGTCGCGCACGAGGCGCTCGCAAGCGGCCGCACAATCCGGGAGGTCGTGATCGCCCGGGGCCTTCTGGACCGCGGCGCGATCTCGGCGGAGGAGCTAGACCGGGCGCTCGACGTGCTCGCGATGGCGCGGCCACACGGGCGACGCGACCGGGCCGGTAACGACGGGCCGGGCCGGTAACGACGGGCCGGGCGGCCGGGCCCGGAGCCGACGATGCGGCCCCGGGCCCGGCCTGGGCTGCTAGTACCAGCCGTAGGTTGTCTCGTGCGCCCAGGCGGCGCACGGCGACCCGTAGGTCGCCTGGATGTAACCGAGGCCCCACTTGATCTGGGTCGCCGGGTTGGTCTGCCAGTCGGCCCCGGCGCTGGCCATCTTCGATCCCGGCAGCGCCTGCGGGATGCCGTATGCCCCTGAGGTCGGGTTGGAAGCGTACGGGTTCCACCCGCTCTCCCTGGCCCATAGCGGGTTCAGGCAGCTGAACTGACTGGTGGACCAGCCGAAGCTCGGCAGCATCGCGATCGCGATCTGCTGCGGTGACCCGGACGGGACCGGCGGCTGGCTGGCCGCCTGGCTTGCCGGGGCCTGGTTCGCCGCGGCCTGGGCCGCCGCCCGTTGCGCGGCTGCCCTGCGGGCCGCGGCCCGGGCCCGGGCTAGTTCGAGTGCCGCCGCCTTCCTGACCTCCGCCTGGCGGGCGGTGACCAGGGCGGTGCGCTCCTTGCTAACTACCGGAAGTGAGGTGCTGCCGTGGCTGACCGCTCCGGCCACGCTGGCCGAGAGCCCGAAGGAGTGCGCCGGCGGACTGGCCGAGGCACTGGTCGGGCCGACGGCCACGGCGGTGACGATAAGCCCGGCTGCCACGGTTCCGGCCGCGACAGCGAGGGTGGCCGCGGACGGCCTGGAGTGCAGATGACGATGACGAGACAACGCGCGCCTTCGCTTGAGCACACATGCGGTGCGGGGTGATCGCCAGAGACGCTGCCGGGCCAGTCGGGCCGGGCAACGGCGTGCGGATGTGTCGCGGGGACACGGCGACGGGGGTTTGCTGGCAATCAGCCATCGCGCACGCTAGGCGCTATCAGGCACCCACGATGCCTGAAGTCCGACCGCCCGGACGGCGAAACCGGGTAGTTGATCTATGAAATAGGTCACAGCGGAATAACGGCGGTTACCCGTACGACGGATGCCGGATCGGCAGCTTGCTAGCGTTCTGTAATCTTGTGGTGACCCTTAGTACCAGCCGTGCCCCTGCCAGAACACCCACGCGTTGCATGGCGTTCCGTACACCGACTGGATATAGCCAAGGCCCCACTTGATCTGGGTCGCCGGATTGGTCAGCCAGTCCGCGCCGGCGCTGGCCATCTTGGAACCGGGAAGCGCCTGGGGTATGCCGTAGGCGCCACTCGCGTTGGCGGCGTTATAACGCCATCCGCTCTCCCTGGTCCAGATGTTGTTCAGGCAACTGAACTGGGTCGCCGGGTCGAAGCCGAAGGACGGCATCATCTTGTAGGCGATCGACTGAGCGGTGCCCGGGTTGGGCGGCGGCGCGTAGACGACCGGGGACGACGCGGTGGGCACGGCCGGCGGCGGCACCGCGGCCACCTTCGGCCCGCCGACCACCTTGAAGGACTTGGTCGCCGCGGCCATCAGGATCATCTGCTGGCGCTGCTTGACCAGTGCGGCGCCGGGATGGCTGGTCGGGATCGCGACCACCGACTCGGCAAGCGCGTCGGGTTGCGCCGCGAACTGGCTGATCATCACCCTAGCCCCGACCGCCACGACGACGGCAGCGGCAAGCGTGGTGAGCAAGAAGGCACGAACACTTCTGCGTGACCGGCGCTTAGCGGTCAGTCGCCTGCGGTGTTGTGACAATGCCGTCCTTCCGTCGGCCACGCGCCACCTGGCAAGCCGCCAGGCACGCACGACCGCTGCGGTCAAATGGCAGCGAGTCGCGTAACGGTCCGGGCACGTCCGACCGGCCCGTCATTACGGGCAGACCGACCGAAACATGGAGCCAACTCCGTCGCCGCACCACGTTGCCAGAAGTGGCAGCACCGACAAAGCGTTTCCGAAGAAAAAGTTGTGGCGTCGGGCCGTGAATTTGTGTCGGTCCGATCACGGATTGGCAATCGGTAGCGAAACGATCACCGGGAGCAATCATGACCTAGCTGTGGTCACTGGTTTGAGCCGGGAGGGGGCGCGACACGCCGACACTACGCTGGGTTGCGGCGCCGGATTAGCGTAGAAGCCGGACCAGCACCAACGGACGGACGGATGATGAGCGACTCGCCAGCGACATCCGGCGGCCAGCAGCCGCCGGCCCGGCGCCGTGCCTGGACCTTCGACCCGGGCGACCCGCAGACCGTGCTCGCGAACGCCCGCCGGGCGCTGTTCGTGATGGCCGGCGTGCTCGCCCTGCTCTGGGTGATCCAGATCATCAACTGGGCCGACGGGTACCGGCTGACTTACAGCTACGGCATCACCGCGCGCAGCCTGGGCAGTCTCCCCTACCTGCTGACCGCGCCGTTCCTGCACGTTAGCTGGACGCACATCGAGGGCAACTCCGGCCCGCTGTTCATCTTTGGCTTCCTGGCCGCCTACCGCGGGATCGGCAAGTTCGTCAGCGTCACCGCCATCGCGATCGTGACCAGCGGTCTGGCCGCCTGGCTGTTCCAGCCGCCGAACTCGGTCGGGGTGGGCGCCAGCGGCGTGATCTTCGGCTACCTGGGCTACATCCTGGTACGCGGCTTCTTCGACCGGCACGGCATCGACGTCCTGCTCGCCGCGATCATGGCGCTCTGCTTCGCCTACCAGTTCACGGTCCTGCTGCCGCACCAGGACATCGGCTGGCAGGCGCACATCGGCGGGCTGATCGGCGGCATCGCGGCCGGCTGGCTGCTGCGCGAACGGCGTCCCGCAGTGGCCGGTGCGACCGCGCGGCCGACGGCCGGGCCGGCCGTCAGGCCAGGGAAGACGGCGAAGGCGGGGAAGGCGGGGAAGTCCGGGAAGGATGCCGCGGTCGACCCCGCCAACCCGCGGGCTGAGCTGTACAAGCAACTCGACGACCTCGGGCTCTAACCCGGGCGCCGTACCCGGCTAGGGCCCGAGGGGCGTGCTACCGGTACTCGGGATTGGGAAAGTCGAACCGGCAGCCGGCGTCCCACTGCGACCGCTGATTGCCGTGCGCGGGGATGCCGCCTGCGTCCTTGAGCATCCGGGCCAGGTGCATCAGGTTCCAGGTCATGAAGGTGGTGTTGCGGTTGGTGAAATCGTTGTCCGGTCCGCCGGAACCCGGGTCGAGGTAAGACGGGCCGGGGCCGGCCTCGCCGATCCAGCCCGCGTCGGCCTGCGGCGGGATGACATAGCCCAGATGCTGCAGGCTGTAAAGCACGTTCATCGCACAGTGCTTGACCCCGTCCTCGTTGCCGGTGATCAGGCAGCCGCCCACCCGGCCGTAGTAGGCGTACTGGCCGGCCTCGTTAAGCAGGTGCGAGCACGCGTACAGCCGCTCGATGACCTGCTTCATCACCGAGCTGTTGTCGCCGAGCCAGATCGGCCCGGCCAGGATCAGGATGTCGGCCGCCAGCACCTGCTGGTAGATCCGCGGCCAGGCGTCGGCCTCCCAGCCGTGCTCGGTCATGTCCGGCCATACCCCGGTCGCGATCGGGTGGTCGACAGCCCGCAGCGTCTCGACCGTCACGCCGTTGGCAGCCATGATCGCGGCGCTGGCTTCGATCAGGCCCTGGGTGTGGCTGAGCTCAGGCGAGCGCTTGAGCGTGCAGTTGATCACCAGCGCCCGAAGGTCCTGGTAGGGGATAGCGGAATCGTTCATCAGAAGGCTCCTTGCGGATAGTCGTCGAGGCAACGGGACCGGCCACGTCCGGACGGCCGCCTGCCCGCCCGGCTGCGCGGCCGATCATGCAGGCTGCTGCCGCCGCGCGCGGCGGGTTACGGCGCCGGTCACGCAGAAATTACCGGCCGTTGACCAGGTGGATGCCTGATCTGTCATCCACCGGACACTGCCCGGGCGCGCCCGCCGGATACGACCCCGCCAGCCCCGGCCCGCCGACGGGGCGGTCTAGCCTGAGACGCCATGGGGTCGCTGCTGGTACTCGGGACGACATCGGATGCTGGGAAGAGCGTCCTGGCGGCTGGGCTGTGCCGGTGGCTGGCCCGCCGCGGCGTGCGGGTGGCGCCGTTCAAGGCGCAGAACATGTCGCTGAACTCCTACGTCACCCGGGCAGGCGCGGAGATCGGCCGGGCCCAGGCCGCGCAGGCGCGAGCCTGCGGCATCGAGCCCGAGGCGGTGATGAACCCGGTGCTGCTGAAGCCGGGCAGCGAGACCGGCAGCCAGCTGATCGTGCTCGGGCAGGCCGTCGGCGAGCACGAGGCCCGGCAGTACTGGAGCGACGTGCAGAGCGGGCTGCTGACCGTGGTCACCGACTCCTACCGCGACCTCGCCAGCCGGTTCGAGGCAGTGATCTGCGAGGGCGCCGGCAGCCCGGCGGAGATCAACCTGCGCGAGAGCGACATCGTGAACATGGGCTTCGCCCGTGCGGCGAGCGTTCCGGCCGTGCTGATCGGCGACATCGACCGGGGCGGGGTGTTCGCCTCCTTCGTCGGCACCCTCGCCGTCCTCGACCCCGCCGATCAGCGGCTGATCGCCGGCTTCGTGGTGAACAAGTTCCGCGGCGACAAGCGCCTCCTCCAGCCCGGCCTGGAGATGCTGGAAGCGATCACCGGCCGGCCGGTGGCCGGCGTGCTGCCCTATGTCAGCGACATCGGCGTCGACGCCGAGGACGCGATCGACTGGGCGCTGCTGCGTTCCGGCGGCCCGCCGGCCGGGCCGGACGTGCTCAGGGTGGCGGTCGTCGCGCTGCCGCGGATGAGCAACCACACTGACGTGGACGCGCTCGCGGTCGAGCCTGGCGTCGTGGTCAGGTTCGCCCGGCACGCAGCGGAACTGCACGACGCGGACCTGATCATCGTGCCGGGCACCCGGGCGACCGTCGCCGACCTGGGCTGGCTCCGCGAGCGCGGCATCGACGCGGCGATCGCCAGGCACGCCACCGCCGGCCGCCCGGTGCTCGGGATCTGCGGCGGCTACCAGATGCTCGGCCGCGACATCGACGACCCGGTGGAGAGCGGCGCCGGCCGGGTGCCCGGCCTCGGCCTGCTGCCGGTGCGGACGGCGTTCGCGCCGCGCAAGACCCTGGCCCGGCCGTCCCGGACGCTGCCCGACGGATCGGTCGTGCACGGTTATGAGATCCACCACGGCCTGGTCACCCGCGACGGCGGGCAGCCGTTCTTCGCCGACATCGGCTGCCGGGACGACACCGGCGCGGTGACCGGCACGCTCTGGCACGGCCTGCTCGAGAACGACGCGTTCCGGCGCGGCTACCTGACCGAGGTGGCCCGCCGGGCCGGCCGGTCCTTCACGGTCGCGCCGGACACCGACTTCGACGCGACCCGCGAGGCCAGGCTGGACCGGCTCGCCGACCTCGTCGCGGAGCACCTGGACACCGGCCTGATCGACCGGTTGCTGGCCGGCCGGGCCGGGCCGGTCCCGGTGCTCAGGCTGGCCAGGGAGCCGGCCGCCGCCGGCTGAGCCCGGCCCGGCCGGCGTCGCGGCTACGCGAAGCCTGGCGGGCGGCCGACCGCCTCGCGGAGCAACTCCAGCGGGTGCCGCGCGGTGCGCCCGGTACCGTGACCGATCTGCTGGCGGCAGGACACCCCGGTCGCCGCGACCAGCGTCCGGCCCGGTTCGGCCGCGATCGCCGGGAACAGCCGCAGTCCGCCGATCCGCATCGAGATCGCATAGTGCTCGGCCTCGAACCCGAACGAGCCGGCCATCCCGCAGCACCCGGCATCGAGTTCGGCCACCTCGGCGCCCGGGATCGCGCGCAGCAGCGTCATCGTGGCCGCGGTCCCGGTGGCCGCCTTCTGGTGGCAGTGACCGTGGAACACGATCCGCCGGCCGGCCAGCGGGCTGTCCGCGCCGACCACCAGCGAGCCGTCGGCGATCGCCTCGGCCAGCAGTTCCTCGGCCGGCCGGACCGCCGCCGCCAGCGCGGCCGCCCGGTCGTCGCCCGGCAGCGCCGCGAGGTACTCATCGCGCAAGGTCAGCAGGCAGGACGGCTCGGCGCCGGTCACGATCGCGCCCCGGGCCACCGGCCCGGCCAGCGCGCCGGTCACCCGGCCGGCCATCTGCCCGGCCTGGTCGAGCAGGCCCTTGGAGAAGCTTGCCCGGCCGCAGCAGCCGGCGTCGGTCAGGTGCACCCGCCAGCCGGCCAGTTCCAGCAACTCGATCGCGGCACGGGCCGCGGACGGCTCGTTATAGCTGGTGAAGCAGTCGGCCAGGAAGATCAGGTCGCCGCGCGGCGCCGGGCCGCCGGAACCCTCGTCCCGTCCCGGCCGGCCGGCGAAGATGGTGCGCCGCTCGAACCTGGGCAGCGGCCGGTCCGCCGCGATGCCCAGCCACCGCTCCCCGGCCCGCCGCAGCGTCCTGCGCCCGGCGAGGAAGTTGGCGGCCGGCGCCGCCGCCGAGCCAAGCCGGTTCAGCGTCCGGATCGCGCCGAACGCCCGGTCCCTGACCGGGACGCCGTGCCGGTCGTGATAGGCCGCGAGCGCCTCCGACTTCAGCGCCGTCAGGTTCACGCCCAGCGGGCACTCGCTGGTGCACGCCTTGCACTCCAGGCACAGGTCCAGGATCTGGTGCAGCCGCTCGTCGGCCAGCGCCGCCTTCGGGTCCGCCGCCGACAGCGCCTTCACCAGGGCATTGGCGCGGCCCCGGGTGGAATGCTCCTCCTCGCCGGTGGCCATGTAGGACGGGCACATCACGCCGGTTCCGCTCTTGCGGCAGACCGCGATGTTCATGCACCGGTCGGCGGCGGCGCGCATGCCGCCCGGCCCGAAGTCGAGCCTGGTCGCGACCGGCGGGGCCGGTCGCTGAGCCGCGTCCCTGACGTGCTCGGTCATCGGCGCCGCGTCCACGATCTTGCCCGGGTTCATCCGGCCGGCCGGGTCGAACAGCGACTTGACCGCGCGCATCGCCTGGTACAGCGCGGGCCCGAAGACCGCCTCGTTGAACTCGCTGCGGGACAGCCCGTCGCCGTGCTCGCTGGAGTTCACCCCGCCGAACTCGATGACCAGGTCCCTGACCTGCTCGGCCACCGATCGCAGCAGCGCGAGCTGGCCGGGCCTGGTCAGGTCGATGAACGGGCGGACGTGCAGGCAGCCCACCGAGGCGTGGCCGTAGAACCCGGCCCGCAGTCCGGCCGCGTCCAGGATCTGCGCGAACCGCCGCGCGTACCCGGCCAGGTCCGCCGGGTTCACCGCGGTGTCCTCGATGAAGGCTGCCGGGCGCAGCGGGCCGCTGCTGGCGGCCATCAGCAGGCCGAGGCCGGCCGAGCGCACCTTCAGCAGGGCGTCCTGCTCGGCCGCCGACTCCGCGCGGAGCGTGAAATACCCGTGCCCGCCGCGCCGCCAGGCGGCGTCCAGCCGGTCCAGCCCGGCTCCGGCTTCCCTGGCGGTGTCGCCGGTGAAGGTGACGAACAGCACCGCGTCCGGGTCGTCCCGCAGGATCGAGCCCAGCCGCCGGTACTCGAGCTTGGTCCTGGACAGGTCCAGGATCGTGCGGTCGATCAGTTCGACCGCGTCCGGGTCGCAGTCCAGCGCGGACTGGGTCGCCTCGATCGCGGCCTGGGCGGACCGGAAGTGGCCGACCGCGATCACCCGGTGCGCGGGCGCCGGGACCAGGCCGACCGTCGCCTCCGTGACCATCGCCAGGGTGCCCTCGGACCCGGTCACCAGAGCTGCCAGGTCGAACTCCCCTGCCGCCGCGGCGCGGGCCAGCCGGTCCAGCCGGTAGCCGCCGGACTGCCGCCAGAACCTCGGGTAGCCGGTCGCGATCGCGTCGGCATGCGCCCGGAGCAGGCCGGGAAGCTCCCGGTACAGAGCGCCCTCCAGGGTCGGCGCGGCGGCCAGGCCGGCCACCCGCCCGGCCGGGACCGGCCCGAGGGTGGCGCGGGTGGCGTCGGACAGCACCACGTCGAGCCGTTGGACATGGTCGACGGTCATGCCGTAGCGGACCGAACCGCTGCCCGCCGAGTTGTTGCCGATCATGCCCCCGATGGTGGCCCGGCTTGCCGTCGAGGTGTCCGGCCCGAACATCAGCCCGTGCCCGGCCGCCGCCCGGTTGAGTTGCTCCTGCACCACGCCGGGCTGCACCCGCGCGGTCCTGGCGCCGGGGTCGATCTCGATGACCGCGTTCATGTGCCGGGAGAAGTCGACCACGACCGCGGCACCGACCGCCTGCCCGGCCAGGCTGGTGCCCGCGCCCCGGCACAGCACCGGCACGCCGTGCTCGGCGGCGACCGCGACCACGGCGGCCGCGTCGTCGGCGTCGCGGGGAAAGACCACGCCGATGGGCTCGATCGAGTAGATGCTGGCGTCCCTGGCGTACAGGTGCCGGGAGTAGGCGTCGAACCTGACCTCGCCGCCGACCGCGCGGCGCAGCGCCTCCTCAAGGTCGCCGCTCACGTGCCCCACCACCTCCCTGGCCGCCCCGCTGGCCGCAAGCCGAAGAGAAAGTCGCCACCACTGACGCTAACCCTTCGGCCAACGGCGGGCGCGCCCGCACCGCCAGGCAGCACCCGGTGCGCCGACCCCGCCAGGCAGCACCCGGTGCGCCGACCCCGCCAGGCAGCCGCAGTACCGTGATGCCCGGAGCCGGTCGCTTTCGAGGAGAGGCCCGCGTGCTTGAGGAACTGCTGCCCGCGGCGGTCGCGGTCGCCGAGGCGTTCGGCGACGTGCCGGAGGCCGCGCTGTTCCCGGCGGAGGCCGCGGCCATCGCCGGAGCGTCGGACCGGCGTCGGCGCGAGTTCGCCTCGGCCCGGTCCTGCGCGCACACCGCGCTGCGCAGGCTCGGCCTGCCCGCCGCGCCGATCGTGCCCGGGCCGCGCCGCGAGCCGCTCTGGCCGGACGGCGTCACCGGCAGCCTCACGCACTGCGCGGGCTACCGGGCGGCGGCGGTCGCCCGCGCCGCGGACGTTCTCGCGCTCGGGATCGACGCGGAGCCGCACGCGGACCTGCCGGCCGGCGTGCTCGCCGCCGTGGCCGGCCCGGACGAGCGGGCCGCCCTGGCCGCGCTGGCCGCGGACTCGCCCGGGCGCTGCTGGGACCGGCTGCTGTTCTGCGCGAAGGAGGCCGTCTACAAGACGTGGTACCCGCTCACCGGCCGCTGGCTCGGCTTCGCCGACGCGGCCGTGACGATCGGCCAGGCGGACGGGACGTTCACCGCCCGGCTGCTGGTACCAGGGCCCGACCTCGACGGGACGCCGCTGACCGGATTCAGCGGCCGGTGGCTGATCCGGGACGGCCTGATCCTGGCCGCGATCGCGATCCCGGCGGCGGCCGTCGCGGACCTCCCGCCGGGCTAGCCGCCCGCCGGGCTAGCCGGCCGGGGCGAGTTCGACGGTCACCGACCGCTCATCGGACTCGCCAAGCACCAGGTCGGTGACCACGCCGGCGGCGCGGAGATCATCCTCGGCGACCCGCAGCGCGGCCAGTCCGCCCGGCGCGTCCAGCACGGTCAGCCGGAGCACCTCGGTGCGCAGCGACAGCTTCTGGGTCGACTTGGCCTTGCGGACCTCGGCCAGCACGCTGGCCGCGACGGTGAGCACCTCCGGGTCGGCGCCCGCGGTCGCCGCCGCGAGGTCCGCGGCGTCCGGCCACGGCGCCCGGTGCACCGAACCCGGCCGCCACCACGACCACACCTCCTCGGTCACGAACGGCAGGAACGGCGCGAACAGCCGTAGCTGGACCTCCAGGCCGATGGCGAGCGCGGCCCGGGCCGACTCGGCGCCCGGCCCGTCCGAGTACCCGCGCACCTTCACCAGTTCGAGGTAGTCGGCGCAGAAGTCCCAGAAGAACTTCTCGATCCGCTCCAGGGCCTGGTGGTACTGGTAGCCGTCGAAGTCGGCGGTCGCCGCCTCGACCACCGCGGCTAGCTGGCTGAGCATCGCCCGGTCCACCGGCACGGTCACGGCCTCGGGGCGGAGCCGCCCAGCCGCCGGGCCGCCGGGCCGGCCGTCCTCCGGGCCGGCCCCGGCGGAGATCTCGCTGCCCAGCCCGAGCACGAACCTGGACGCGTTCAGGATCTTGTTGGCCAGCCGGCGGCCGATCTTCATCTGGCCCTCGTCGGCCGCGGTGTCGGTGCCCGGGCCCGCGCTCGCCGCCCAGTACCGCACGCCGTCGGCGCCGTGCCGGGCCACTAGATCCCCCGGCGTCACCACGTTGCCCTTGGACTTGGACATCTTCTTGCGGTCCGGATCCAGGATCCAGCCGTTGATGAACGCGTGCCGCCACGGCAGCGCGCCGTGCTCAAGCTCGGACCGCAGCGCGGTGGAGAACAGCCAGGTCCGGATGATCTCCGGGCCCTGCGGGCGCAGGTCCATCGGGTAGACCCGGGCGAACAGGTCGACGTCGTCGATCCAGCCGCCGGCGATCTGCGGGGTGAGCGAGGAGGTGGCCCAGGTGTCCATCACGTCCGGGTCGCCGACGAACCCGCCGGGCCGGCCCCGCTGGGACTCATCGAACCCGGGCGGCGGGCTGGCCTGCGGATCGACCGGCAGCGCGTCGGAGTCGGCGAGGATCGGCTCGTCCCAGGCCGGCTCGCCGTCCGTGCCGACCGGATACCAGACCGGGAACGGCACGCCGAAATAGCGCTGCCTGCTGATCAGCCAGTCGCTGTTCAGGCCCTCCACCCAGTGCTCGTAGCGGACCCGCATGAAGCCCGGGTGCCACTCGATCTGGCGGCCCCGTTCGGCCATCGCCTCGCGCAGGGCCGCGTCCCTGGCGCCGTTGCGGATGTACCACTGCCGGCTGGTGACGATCTCCAGCGGCCGGTCGCCCTTCTCGTAGAACTTGACCGGATGGGTGATCGGCCGGGGCTCGGCGAGCAGTTCCCCGGACTGCGCCAGCGCCTCGACGATCGCCGCCTGCGCCTGCTTCAGCGTCTTGCCTGCCAGCGACTGCCAGGCATCGCCGCGGACCAGCCAGTCCGGCGTCTCGGCCAGCAGCCGGCCGTCCCGCCGGATCACCGACCGGATCGGCAGCCCGAGTTCGCGCCACCAGATCACGTCGGTGGTGTCCCCGAAGGTGCAGATCATCGCGATGCCGGTGCCCTTGTCCGGGGCCGCCAGCCGGTGCGCGAGCACCGGGACGCTCACCCCGAACAGCGGGGTGGTCACCCGGCTGCCGAACAGCGGCGCGTACCGGGCGTCGTCCGGGTGCGCGACCAGCGCCACGCAGGCCGGCAGCAGTTCGGGCCGGGTCGTCTCGACCTCCACGACCCCGCCGTCCGGCCGGCCGAAGGCGATCTTGTGGTAGGCGCCGGGCATCTCCCGGTCCTCAAGCTCGGCCTGGGCCACCGCGGTGCGGAAGTCCACGTCCCACAGGGTCGGCGCCTCGCCGGCGTAGGCCTCGCCGCGGGCCACGTTGCGCAGGAACGCGCGCTGGGCTACCCGGCGGGCCCGGTCGTCGATCGTGGCGTACTTCAGCGACCAGTCGACGGACAGCCCGACCATCCGGAACACGTCCTCGAAGCCGCGCTCGTCGATCGCCGTGAGGACATGACACAGTTCAACGAAGTTCGCCCGGGAGACCGGGGTCCGGCCGGAGCCGCCCGCGCCGCCGGCCGCGACGATCCGGTCGGTCAGGCCGGCCTCGTAGCCGATGGCGGGATCGCAGACCACGCCGAAATGGTTCTGCACCCGGCGCTCGGTGGGCAGGCCGTTGTCGTCCCAGCCGATCGGGTAGAACACCTCCCGGCCGCGCATCCGGTGGTACCTGGCGAGGGCGTCTACCTGTACGTACCCGAATACCGTGCCCAGGTGCAGCGAGCCGCTCACGGTCGGCGGCGGCGTGTCGATCGAGTAGATCTCCGGCCTGGTCCTGTTCCGGTCGAAGGCGTAGGTGCGCTGGGATTCCCAGCGATCGGCCCACTTCGCCTCCAGACCGTCCAGGGACGGCTTCTCGGGCATGGTCATCGTTGTCACGGGCGCCGGGATGACGGATGCGCCGGTGCGGCACGTTCCGCCGGTGCGCCCATTCCCCTCTCGGTTGGGTGGTGCCGACCGTCCGGACGCGGTGTCGGCTTGCTCACGAAGGTAGTCCGCCATCGTCTCAGAAGCGTGCCGCCACCGCAGGTCGCTCACTGAGGCGGGGGCACGAGGCCGGCCCGCCGCGTCGCGCTGTCGTTGAACAGGGCGGCGCGCAGCACCGCGTCCGCCGCGGCAAGCTGGTCCGGGCTGACCCGGGCGGCGACCTCGCGGTTGAGTTCCTCGATCACGGTGGTAACGGCACGGGCGTAGTCCCGGCCCGCCGGGGTCAGGGTGACGTTCACCTGCCGGGCATCGCTGACATCCCGCTCGGTGGTGACGTAGCCCCGCAACTCAAGCCCGGCGGCGACCTTTCTGGCCGCCTGCCTGGTCACGCCAAGGGCCGCCCCGAGCCGGCCGACCGGCAGCGCGCCGGAAGACCGCAGCAGCCGGATCGCGGCCGCGTCGGAGCGCCGGTAACCGGGGCATCCGAGTGTCTCCAGGCGGCCCGTCAGCTCACCGATCCAGCTCTGCCTGGCCAGCGCGAGCAGGTCACCGAACCGGTAGGACGCGGTTGACTCCGTGGGCACGGTTCAGCATACTGCGAATATGCAACTAGGTTGCCTTTCTGGCCGCGATCCCCGGTGAGGCTGGCAGAGGGGCCGCCGCTGCCACGGGAGGCCATCGCGCCAAGCGCCGGACTGCTGGCCCGGCTGACGCTCGCCGGCATCGGCCTCTACGTAGCCGTCGACGTGCTGCTTGCCTTCCTGCGGCCCGGCTACAGCCTGGTCTACAACGCCGAGAGCGACTACGGCCGCGGCCCCTGGTCCTGGGTCATGGACCTGAACTTCCTGCTGCGCTGCGCCCTGTCGCTGACCATCGCGGTAGCCCTGGCCAGGGCCGTCCGCCCTGGTGGCGTGATCCGGGTCGGCCTGGTGCTGCTGGTCACCTGGGCGGTCTGCTCCGGTCTGCTGGCGTTCTTCGCCGACGACCTGGAAGGCCAACCCCAGCACGGCAGCGGGATCGCGCACGTCATCCTGGCGTTCGTCGCGTTCACCTGCGTGGCGGCCGGCGCCATCGTGCTGTCGGCAGGCCTGCGATCCGACCCGGGCTTGCGCCGCGCCGCGCCCGTGCTGCTGACCATCTCGATCGCCGCCGCGGTCGCCTACCTGCTGCTCGGCGCCGCGCTCCGGCACGCTCACCCGCCCGACGGGCTGTACGAGCGCGTCTTCCTCGGTCTGGAACTGCTCTGGATCGCCCTGGTCGCCGCCGCGATCACCAGGCGATCAGCGTGCGCAGACCCGGCTGACACGCAGCCGCGCGGTGACTGACCGCTCCCGGGCCAGCTCACTCGTCCCGGTGCACCGTGCCGGGTGAGAACCCGGGTACGCAGACCGAGATGTACTCGGCGCCCTCGGCGCCCGGCGAGCTGTAGCGGACCCATTCGCCGGGCCGGGCATGCACGCCCTGGCCGGCCCGCACGGTCAGTTCGCCGTCCTCGGACTCCACGACCAGGGCGCCGCGCAGCACGATCGTGTACTCGTCGAACTCCGGGCGCTGGCCGGGCTCGGCCCAGCCGGCCGGGCTGCGCATGTGCGCGACGCTCAGGCCGTCCTGGCCGGTGTTCACCCGGCCGACGTACTCGTCGATCAGCTTCGGCGGCTGGCCGGCCGCGGCGACCCGAGTCGGCTGGGAAATCAGCTCAGGCATGC
>JAJYTW010000355.1 GCA_021792855.1 Actinomycetes bacterium | reverse complement strand
CCCACCACAGCGCCGCCCAGTCCTCCTCGTAGTGGTCGGCGAGCAGTGCCACCCGGGGGTTGGCCCGGATATTGCGCAGGCGAGCGAGGTCGCGGGTGGACTTGGGCTTGGCGTCCACGGCCACGAAGACCTGGTCGTCCTCGATCGCGAAGGTGACCGGGACGATATGCGGGCCGCCATCCGGCGTCATGGTCGCCAGTCGGGCGACCGGTGCCATGGCGAATCGCGCTCGCGCCTCGCCGGCGGTTAGCCGCATGAGCGAACTCGCCTCGGGCCGCGGCGGCAGCCTGGACGGGGCGAATCAGGCCGCACCATTGCGCTTACTCCTACATAAATATGCTTGTAAGGTTTAGTTATACGTCTTCGGTGGTCTTTGACAATTAGTTGTCCAGATATCTGAGCATAGCTTCTGGGCGCCGCAACGGCCGCAACCCGAAAAGCATCTCACGATAAGCCGATAGCGATTAAGGTCTGGATTCGTGACCAGAAGCATACGATCAGTGACCACTGCTGGAACCCTGCTCCTCGCCCTCGGATTGATCGCGGGATGCGGATCGTCCGGCGCCAGTGGCAGCAGATCAACCTCGGCTAAGTCCATCGCAAGTCCCTGTTCCAAGCTGCCGCTGTCTGCCCTTGCCACCGCTCTCGGCGAGCCGAAGCTGGTAGCCGGGCCGGTGCTGCGGTTGAAGCCGCCGATCTGCGGCCTGCGCCCTCCGGGAGGCGCGCCTGGCGAGAGTCTGGTGATCCTGGTGATCGCCAGCCCGGCTACTAAGGCCGGGTTCACATCCAGGATTAAATACTATCAATCTATAAAGCAAAAGGTTGATGTGCGTAGTTTGTCCAATGGTCAGGACATGCTCTACGTGGTATCACCGCATTCAAGCGTGCCATCCCAGAACATGGTCATTTTTTCCCATGGCCTCGAATACCAGGTTACAGCCGGTCCTCTCGCAACCAAGCCATTTACGGAGAGCCAGCTGCTCCGCGCGGCGCGTCTCCTGATCGGCGCCTAGCAAAGCGGCGCCGCCCGGTAACCCCTTGTACGGTCGCGGTGTCCCACCCGCGCGGTCAGGCCGACACGCCGACTGGACGTGGATTCGCTGGGATTTGTCCCACCCCGCCGCCATGATGAGTTGCTGGCGGCCGCCCGGTGCGGCCGGTGACCCGTTACCTCGTCTCGATCCGGAGCGCCGATGCGACTGCTCCACACCTCGGACTGGCATCTCGGCCGCACACTGCACGGCGCGAGCCTGCTCGAGTACCAGGCGGGCTTCCTGGACTGGCTGCTCGAGCACGCGGTGACGCAGCATGTGCACGCGGTCGTGGTCGCGGGCGACATCTACGACCGGGCGGTCCCGTCGACCGACGCCGTGGTCCTGCTTGACCGGGTCCTCGCCGGATTCGCGCACGCCCGCATCCCGGTGATCCTGACCAGCGGCAATCATGACTCGGCGATCCGGCTTGGCTTCGGCTCGCGGCTGAGCGAGCAGGCCGGGGTCCATCTGCGCACCAGGATCGCTGACCTCACCCGCCCGGTCCTGGTCAGCGACGAACACGGCGAGGTCGCCATCTACGGCATCCCCTACCTGCTGCCGGACGCGGCGCTCACCGAACTTGACGCCGAGCGCTCGCACGCCTCGGTGCTCGGCGCGGCCGCGGCGCGGATCCGGGCGGACGCCGCCGCCCGGGGTGTCACCCGCACCGTCGTCGCCGCCCACGCCTTCGTGACCGGCGCGGTGCCATCGGAGTCCGAGCGCGACATCCGGGTTGGCGGCATCGGCGACGTGCCGGCCTCGGTCTTCGCCGGCCTTGGCTATGTCGCGCTCGGGCACCTGCACGGTCAGCAGGACGTGGCGGTGCTGCCCGGCCCGGACGGGCGGCCGGCCACCACGGTGCGGTACTCCGGGTCGCCGCTGGCGTTCTCGTTCTCCGAGCGGCAGCATGTCAAGTCGGTCACCCTCACCGATATCGACGCGGCCGGGACGGCCTGCGTCACCACCCTGCCGACCCCGGTGCCGAGACCGCTGCGCGAGGTCAGGGGCAGGCTCGATGACCTGCTGGCCCGGGCCGGCGGCGACCTGGCCGATCTGGCCGACGCCTGGGTCAAGGCCGTGCTGACCGACCCGGTCCGCCCGGCCGCGCCGATGGAGCGCCTTAGGGAACGGTGGCCGCACACGCTCGTGCTCGACTTCGCGCCGGACGGCGGCACCGGGGACGCGGCCGCCGACCTGCGGCGCCTCGCCCAGGCGGCCGATCCGGCCGAGATCTGCGGCCTCTTCGTGGAGTACACCAGCGGCGGGCGGCCCGATCCGGAGCAGCAAGCGGTGCTGCGCGAGGTCATCGAGTCGGTTCAGCAGGCCGAGTTCGCCGACGCCGGGGCCGGTGCCTGATGCGGCTGCACCACCTGGCGATCCAGGCATTCGGCCCGTATGCGGCGCGGCAGGAGATCGACTTCGACCGGCTCACCAGCAGCGGGCTGTTCCTGCTGGAGGGCCCGACCGGCGTCGGGAAGACCACGATCCTGGACGCGGTGACGTTCGCGCTGTACGGCGGGCTCGCCGGCGAGGACTCCGGCCAGGACCGGCTGCATTCGCACTTCGCCGATCCCGGTGTCGAGCCCGAGGTGTCGCTGGAGTTCTCGCTCCGCGGCGTCCGGCACAAGATCACCAGGTCGCCCGAGTACCTGCGGCCCAAGCTGCGCGGCGAGGGATTCACCACCCAGGCGATGAAGGTGCACCTGCAGCGGGCCGACTCTGGCGGCGGGTGGGAGAGCCGGTCGTCGAACAAGGCGGAAGTGGCCGAGATGGTCGGCGAGGCCATCGGCCTCAGCCGGGACCAGTTCACCCAGGTGATGCTGCTACCGCAGGGTGAGTTCGCGCGCTTCCTGCGCAGCGACGACGACGCCAGGCGGACGGTGCTGACGAAGATCTTCGGCACCCAGCTTTTCGACCGGATCACCGCCGAGCTTGACCGGCGCCGGGCGCAGGCGGTGCGCGATCGTCAGGC
>JAJYTW010000354.1 GCA_021792855.1 Actinomycetes bacterium | reverse complement strand
AGCCGCGCGGATCGCCGCCGGGGATCTGCGGGTCCTGATCGCCGTGGCCGGCGAGGACGCCGACCGGGTGGACTTCGCCGAGGCCGCCGGGCCGGCCACGCACGTGCTCACCCTGCCGGCCGGCGGCGGTGGTCCGGCCCGGCTGCGGCCGGTCACCGGCCGGGTGCCGCAGCCCGGCCTGGCGGTGCCGTCGTGGAGCGCCGTCGAGCTTGGCCCGGACGAGGCGACGATTCCGGTTAGCCCCGGGCAGGCC
Organism: Actinomycetes bacterium; assembly: GCA_021792855.1. Lineage (GTDB taxonomy): Bacteria > Actinomycetota > Actinomycetes > Streptosporangiales > Streptosporangiaceae > Chersky-822. Next base: position 2,772 of record JAJYTW010000354.1, on the reverse strand, counting down.
GACGCGGCGATCGTGACCGTCCGGCTCGGCCTGGCCGCCCGGGCCCTGGCCGCTGCCGGGTACGCCCACGACATGGCTATCGAGCACGCGAAGACCCGGCGGCAGTTCGGGCAGCCGATCGGCCACTTCGGCGCCGTGCAGCAGCGGACCGCGTCCGGCCAGATCGATGTCAGCGCCGGCCGGCTGCTGCTCGATCAGGCCGTTCTGGCGTACGCGGCGGGGCGCGCGGACTGGCCGCTGCAGGCGGAGATCGCGGTCGGGTTCATCGCCGGGGCGGCCCGCCGGGTGCAGCTTGGCGCGCAGCACACGCTGGCGGCGACCGGTTACTTCGAGGAGCATCGCGCGCCGTGGCTGTTCCGGCGCGTGCACGCCGACGTGACCAGGCTGGCCGCGCTGCCCCGGGCAGCCGGCACGGTCGCCGACGTGCTGCTGGAGTCCGGCGCCGGGCTGCCGGCCTTCGACGCCGGCCCGGCCGGCGAGCGGTTCCGGGCGGAGGTCCGGGCCCTGCTGGCGGAGCAGGCCAGCGTGGCGGCGGACGGCACGGTGAGTTTCGATCCGGCCGCGATCGTCGAGGCGGTCGCCCGCCGCGGCTGGTTCGGGTTCGGCTGGCCGCGCGCGGCGGGTGGCCGGGATGCCTCGCTGGCCGAGCAGGTGGTGCTGCACGAGGAGATGACCTACGCCCGGGCGCCGGTGACGATCCCGCTCGGCTCGGTGATGCTGCTCGGCAACTCGATCCTGCGGCACGGCACCCAGGCGCAGCAGGACGCGTTCCTGCCGCTGATCCGGGCCGGGCGGCTGCGGTTCTGCCTCGGGTACAGCGAGCCGGAGGCGGGGTCGGACCTGGCCTCGCTGCGGACCCGGGCCGACCGGGACGGCGACGGCTGGGTGATCAACGGCCAGAAGCTGTGGACCACCTGGGCGCACCTGGCCAGTCACGTCTGGCTCGCGGTGCGCACCGATCAGGACGCCGTTCCGCCGCACGCCGGGATCACCGTGTTCCTGGTCCCGATGGATACCCCGGGGATTACCGTGCGGCAGCACCGCGCGCTGTCCGGCGAGATCTCCTGCACCGTCTTCTACGACGATGTCAGGGTGCCGGACTCGGCCCGGGTCGGAGAGGTCAACGGCGGCTGGCAGGTGATCACCGACGCGCTGGCCGGCGAGCGGGTCCTGATGGGCGGGATCGCGGCCAGCCTGCTGCGCCAGCTTGACGACCTGCTCGCGGCGGCCCGCCAGGATCCGGTGGCCTGGCTGGGGCCGCGGGGCTCCGCGCAGCGGGCTCGCCTGGCCGACCTGGCGGTGACCCTGCAGGCGAGTCGCGCGCTGGTGGCGGCCGCCATCGGCGCGACGGCGGGCGGTGCCGGCGCGCGCCTGGAGGCGCCGATGGCCGGCGTGCTCGGCGGCGAGCTTGCCGAGTCGTTCGGCGAGGCGATGCTGGACATCCTCGGGCCCCGCGCGGCGCTGTCCGGCGTCGGCCAGGGGGTCCCCGGTGGCGGCGAGTTCGAGGCCGGCCTGCGACTGTCGATCATGTACGTGGTCGGCGGCGGGACCAACGACATTCAGCGCGGCCTGATCGCGCGCGGTCTCGGCCTGCCACGCTGACAGTGCGGCTGCGCCCGCCCAAACTGGCACTCGATACGATTTCGGGCGGGGCACGCGGCCCGTCCCGAGCGTCATCCGCCGCCGGACCGACGGCCGCGGTCCCGGCGGATCGACCGAGATCGGACAACGAAAGCGGGGAATGACGTGCGCAAGGTAACGCTGGGAGAGCTGACTGTCTCGGCCCAGGGACTTGGCTGCATGGGCATGAGCGAGTGGTACGGGCCGGGGGACTGGGATGAGTCGGTCGCTACCGTCCGGCGGGCGCTTGACCTCGGGGTGACCTTCCTGGACACCGCGGATGTCTACGGAGCCGGTCACAACGAGGTGCTCGTCGGGCGGGCGGTCAGCGGCCGGCGGGACGAGGTGCAGCTTGCCACCAAGTTCGGCATCGACCGCTCGGGCGGGGACGAGAACCGGGTGATCCGGGGTGAGCGCGGCTACGTCAAGCGCGCCTGCGAGGCTTCGCTGCTGCGCCTCGGGGTGGACACGATCGACCTGTACTACCTGCACCGGCCGCCGCAGACGGCCGAGATCGAGGAGACCGTCGGGGCGATGGCCGAACTGGTCGCCGAGGGCAAGGTCCGCTACCTGGGCCTGTCCGAGGTCACCGGCGACCTGCTGCGCCGGGCGCACGCGGTGCACCCGATCACCGCCGTGCAGAGCGAATACTCGCTGTGGGCACGCGACCCGGAGGCCACGGTGCTCGACGCACTGCGGGAGCTTGACGTCGCGCTGGTGCCGTACTCCCCGCTCGGCCGCGGCTTCCTGACCGGCACCGTCGACCTCGGCGCGCTGGATGCCAGCGACTTCCGCAGCCGCAATCCCCGGTTCGCGCCGGAGGCGGCCCGGGCCAACCAGGCGATCACCGACGCGGTCCGCGAGGTCGCGGCGGCTCGTGGCGCGACCCCGGCTCAGGTCGCCCTGGCCTGGGTGCACGGCCAGGCCGACCGGCTGGGCGTCCCGGTCGCCCCGATTCCCGGCACCAAGCGGGTGAAGTGGCTGGAGGAGAACGTCGGGGCCACCGAGATCAGGCTCACCGACGCCGAGCGAGCGCTGCTCGACCCGCTGGGCGAGAAGGTGGTCGGCGCCAGGTACTGACGCCGGCAGCGACCGGCCAGGGACCGCATCGGCGGTCCCTGGCCGGCCTGGCCGGTTCAGGCCTGCTGAGCC
>JAJYTW010000078.1 GCA_021792855.1 Actinomycetes bacterium | reverse complement strand
GCCGGGATGGTCGCGGCCTTCCTGCTCGCGGCGGCGCCGCTCAGCGCGGCCCGCACCGTCCGCCCGGCCGGTCCGCACCGCGCCGTGCTTGCCAGCGACACCGTGCTTGCCAGCAACACCGTGCTTGCCAGGACGCAGGGCACGGTGCTGGTGAACCAGCCGGCCGCCTCGGTCTGCGTTGGGCACACGTTCACGGTCGGCGTCTGGTTCCAGCGCTCCGGCGGTTCACGGGCGTACCGGGTGGCCATCTCCGGCCCGCGGCATGTCAGGTTCTTCTACCGGCACGGGCTAGCGCCGTCCTCGCACTGGCAGTTCTGGAAGGTTCGGGCCGGCCGCCGTGGAACGTACATAACCACGTACTCGGGTCATTGGCGTCATACCGGGTCGTGGGATACTTACCGGGCCATCACCCGCGCTCGTCGCTGCTAGCCCGCGCCGTCCGGCGGCCCGCCCCCGGGCGAGTCCGCTCGGCGGCCGGCATCCTGACCCGGGCGGCCTGCCAGCGGAAATTCGCTGGCCAGTACCATCCGCCGACCCGGAAACTAGTGATCATGAAATCGACCCGGCTGTCCCGCGCGACCTGGCTCCTGATCGCGGGGAACGCGGTGTCGTCGCTGGGCACCGGGCTGATCCTCCCGCTTACCCTGATCTACCTGCACCAGGTGCGCGGCATCGCGCTTCCCGTGGTCGGCCTGCTGCTCGCCGCATCGGGCGCGATCGGCCTGGTCGCCGTACCGGTCTCCGGCATCCTGCTGGACCGGATCGGATCACGCCCCGTGCTGATCGTGCTGCTGGCCGGCCAGGCTCTCGGCGAGGCCGGAGTGGCCTGGGCGCACAGCGCCGCGACCGCGCTGCCCGCTGTGGTCATCCTCGGCATCTCGACCGCTCCGGCCTTCCCGGCATTCCAGACCACGCTGGCCGGGATCAACCCCGATCCGGCTGGCCAGCAGCACGCGTTCGCGATCAACTTCACCGGCCTGAACGCCGGAGTCGGCATCGGTGGCGCGGTCGGGGCCGTGGTCGCGAACGTGCATCACCCTGGGTCATTCCAGGTGCTCTTTCTGGCCAACGCGCTGTCCTGCCTGATTTACGCCCTGGTCGCGACCAGGCTGCCCAACCTGCGGCCGGTGCACGAACCCGGTCTGCCCCGGGCCGGCTATCGGGAGGTGCTGACCAGTCGGGCGCTGCGCACGGTGCTGCTGGCCACCCTGGTGCTTGCCTTCACCGGCTACGCCGCGCTGGACTCCGGCCTGCCTGCCTACGGGACGGTCGAGGCGCACGTGTCGGTGCGGATCATCGCGCTGTCGCTGACGGTGAACACGATCGTGATCGTGGCCGCCCAGCTTTTCGTGCTCCGGCTGATCCGCCGGCTGCGCCGCAGTCGCGCGCTGGCGATGATCGGACTGATCTGGGCGGTGGCCTGGGCGATCTTCGGGATCTCGGCCCTGCCGCTGTCACCTGGCCTGCGGATCGCCTGCGTGCTGGTGTTCAACGGGCTGTTCGGCCTGGGCGAGACGTTCATGGCGCCGACGGTCCCGCCACTGGTGAACAGCCTGGCGCCGGACCGGATCAGGGGCCGGGCGAACGCCCTGTCCTCGGTCGCGTACTCGGTGGCCTTCGTGACCTCGCCGGCCATCTGCACCGCGATGATCGCCGCCGGGTTCGCCGCGGTCTGGATCGTCCTGCTCTGCCTCGGATGCTTCGGCACGGTCCTGCTGGCGGTGCGACTCGGCCGCCAGTTGTCCAGGTCGCAGGACCGGCTCGGGCCTGCCCGGGCCGCCGTCGCCGAGCCGGCCTCGGTCTGACTCCCGGCGGGAGCCGCGCCCGGAGCCGTGCCGGAGCCGTGCCGGAGCCGCGCCCGGAGCCGTGCCGGACCGAAATACCTGGTTCGGCCGATTGCTCCGGCTGTTTCCGGCAAGGATCGGCAGATGGCTAGTGACAACGGCACGGCACCAGGGACCGCGGCCGGACCGAACCCCACGCGAGTCGGGCAGGTCGTCGACGCGCATCAGCATTTCTGGGACCTGGCGGCGCACGAGCAGCCGTTCCTCAATCTGCCGGGAAACGATCCGCTGCTGCGGAACTTCGGACTGGCCGATCTTCGCCCGCTGGCCGCTGCGGCCGGGGTTACCGCGACCGTGGTCGTGCAGACGGTGATGGAACCGGGCGAGACCACCGAGCTGCTCGGCCTGGCGGCGGGCGGCGACCTGGTGGCTGGCGTGGTCGGCTGGGTGGACCTGGCGGCCGGCGACGTCGCCGACGCGCTGGCGGCGCTGCGTGCCCGGCCGGACGGTGCGCTGCTGCGCGGGATCCGGCATCCGCTGCTGATGGAGCCCGACCCGGACTGGCTGGCCCGGCCGGCGATCCGGCACGGCCTGGCCGCGGTGAGCGCCGCCGGGCTGTGCTTCGACCTGGTGCTGCCGCCCGGCCTGCTGCCGGCGGCCACGGCCGCCGCCCGGGCCTGCCCCGGGCTGACCTTCGTGCTCGACCACCTCGGGAATCCGGACCTGACCGCCGAGCCGGCGCTCGGCTGGCTGAACGCCCTCGGCGAGTTCGCCGCCTTGCCGAACACGGCGGCCAAGCTCTCCGGCGTCCTGGCGGCCGGCCAGGACCGAGTCCGCCCGTTCTACGAGGCGGCGCTGGCCGCGTTCGGCCCGGGCCGGCTGATGTACGGCTCGGACTGGCCGGTCTGCACGCTGTCGGCCGGTTACCCGGACGTGCTGGCGACGGCCCGGGCGCTGACCGTCGACCTGGCCGTGGCCGAACGGGCGGCCATCTTCGGCGGCACCGCGCGCCGGATCTACGGCCTGCGCTAGCGGGTCAGGTCCCGCACCACGGCGGTCAGCGGGCCGCCGGCGTCCCCGGTATTCACGACGCCCCTGGGCTCGATCAGCAGCGCCGAGGTCTCGGTCTCGGCGCGCGGGCGGTGCTCGATGCCTCGCGGGACCACGAAGATCTCGCCCGGCCCGAGCGTGACCTCCCGCTCGTGCGAGCCGGCCGCCTGGCCGTCGCCGTCCCGCAGCCCGATCGTCAGGCGGCCCTCGATGACCAGGAAGAACTCGTCAGTCTCGGGGTGGGAGTGCCAGGTGAAGTCGCCGAGTGTCTTGACCACTTTGACGTCGTAGTCGTTCATCTCGGCGACCTTCCTCGGCGCCCAGTGGTCGCCGAAGCGGGCCAGCATTCCGGCTAGGTTCACTACGTCCGCCCGACCAGCGCCGGCCCGATCAGTGTCTGAGCGATCAGTGTTCATGCGGCCATGCTGCCAGCGCTCGACGCCTCCTGAAGGCCCCCATCCCCCGCAGGGCGGGCCAGGTAGTGGCTGGAGCCGGCTGCCATGCTCATGGCACCAGTGTGCACCGAGAGCTGCCCGATTGGTCTGCTGAAATGTAGTCATGTGCACCGCGATCGTGAGCATCGAGCCAGGGCGGCCGACCCTGCTGATCGGCGTCCGGGACGAACTGACCGATCGTTCGTGGCAGCCGCCCGCGCGGCACTGGCCGAACTACCCGGCCCTGGTGGGCGGCCGCGATCTGCTGGCCGGCGGTACCTGGCTCGCGGTCGACCCGGAGGGCCGGCGGGTGGCCTGCGTGCTGAACGGCCGTGGTCGGATGGCCCCGCCTGAGCACCGGGAATCGCGCGGCACGCTGCCGTTGCGGGCCGCCGCCGGGCAGTCGCTCGCGGTTGCCGGACTGGCCAGGCTCGACCCGTTTCACCTGGTCAGCATCGGCGATGGCGAAGCGAGGTTGCAGACCTGGGATGGCGCGGGCGTGGCCGAGCGGAACCTCGGACCCGGCCTGCACATGGTCGTGAACAGCGGACTGGCCGCCGATCTGACCGAGCCGGGCGTGGTGGCCGCGGTGCCGGACGGCCCAGCGGGCGCGACCCCCAATGGGCCTGCCCGCGAGATGGCCAGGATCGGGTACTTCCTGCGCAGGTTCCGGTCGGCGGAGCGGCCGGCTCCGATGCCGGGCAAGCCGGTGCCGGACGCGTGGGCCGACTGGTTCCCGCTGGCCAACGGGGATGGGCTCGCGCCGGACGATGATCGCGCCCTGATCGTCCGCCGCGACCTTCCGGACGGCCGTACCTGGGGCACCACATCACTGTCCCTGGTCGCGCTGACGCCCGACTGGCTCCGGTATGACTTCACCGGCTCGCCCGGCGCCGCCGAGTCCTGGTACCCGGTGCTGCCCTGACCGCAGGAATGCGCCGGGCCGATTTTTGGTTCGCCCCTGACATGCCAGCTGTCGTTGTCGCCGCCGGCTATGGCGGCCCAGAGGTCCTGTCCGTGGTCGATCAGCCGACCCCCGAGCCCGGCCCAGGCCAGGCCCGGATCGCCGTGCGTGCCGCGGGCGTCAATCCGATCGACTACAAGCTGTACAGCGGCGGGTACGGGTCCGATCCGGCCCGGCTGCCGATGCGGCTGGGCTTCGAGGCGGCCGGGGTGGTGACCGCGGTCGGCCCGGGCGCGGTCGGCCCGGCGGGCCCGGTCCGGGTCGGGGACGAGGTGATCGCGTACTCGATCTCCGGCGGGTACGCCGCCGAGCTTGTCGCACCGGCCAGCGCGCTGGTGCCCCGTCCGGCCGAACTGGACTGGCCGCAGGCGGCCGGGCTGATGCTGGCCGGGGTGACCGCGTGGCACGGCCTGGTGGCCGCGAACGTGGGCGCGGGCGACACGGTCCTGATGCACGGCGCCGCCGGCGGGGTCGGCCTGCTGGCCGTCCAGCTTGCGGTGGCCAGGGGCGCCCGGGTGATCGGCACGGCGAGCGCGGGCAACCACGAGTTGCTGCGCGAGCTTGGCGCGGTCCCGGTGACCTACGGGCCGGGCCTGGCCGACCGGGTGCGCGGGCTTGCGGCGGACGGCGTGACCGCGGCGCTGGACCTGGTCGGCACCGCCGAGGCCGTGGATGTCTCGCTCGAACTCGTGCCCGACCGAAGTCGGATCGTCACGATCGCGGCGTTCGGACGGGCCGGGGAAGCCGGGATCAAGGCGATCGGCGGCGGACCGGGAGCCGATCCGGGCACCGAGATTCGGGACGCCGCGCGCCTGCGACTCGCCGAGCTTGCCGGGCAGGGCTCGTTGCGCGTGCTGGTCAGCCGGACCTTCCCGCTGGCCGACGCCGCGGCGGCGCACCGGGCGAGCATCGCCGGTCACACCACCGGCAAGATCGCGCTGATCCCGTAACCGGCTGTCCTAGCCGAGGCGATCCCCTAGCCGGGGCGGTGCCTTAGCCGGGGCGGTGCCTTAGCCAGGCGCGCGGCCCAGGATCCAGCCCTCCACCGCGGCCACCGCCGGGTCGTCCGGCGGCTCGCCGGACGGCGTCGCCCCGTGCAGCACGCCGATCATGCCGAGCAGGCCGACCACCGCGTCGAACTCGTCCTCGCCGTGACCTTGCGGCGACAGGCCGGTCCGTACCCGGCCGAGCACGGCGTCGTCCCAGCGCACGCCGAGCGAGTCGGCCCAGGCGAGCAGGGCGGGAACGCGGTCAATCCGGTCGGCCTGCCGCCGCTTGCTCCACCGGCGGCCCGGGCCGCCGGGAGCCAGATGCGGGTAGAACTCGCGCGGATAGGTCTCGGCGACGACCACCCGCCCGCCGCCGTCGAGCAGGTCGGTCAGCGGCCCGTCGAACGGCCACAGCGCGAGGCCGGGCGTGCGGGCAGTGCCCGGGCCGGGTGCGGAAGCCGTGCCGAGGCCGGCCGCCAGCAGTCGCCAGCCGTGCAGCGCCGCCTTGCCGACCTGCTTGCCGCCCAGGGTCCAGAACAGCGTCTCAGCGTCCCGGCCGTCGCATCGACGGCGGATCTGGGCGGCGGTCAGGCCGAGGCCGTCGTGCAACTGCCGGCGGCTGGTCCCGCCCGGTGTCGCGGGATAGAACGGCCGGTGCAGACCGATCTCGGCGGGCGTGCGGGCGATTGTCCCGAACTCGTCCCAGGGCGGCGCGCCCAGACCGGTCAGGAACGCACGGAACGACGCGACCCCCGCGGCCCGGGCGTAGGCCCGCGGCAGGCCGATCGGGAAGTCAAATCCGATCATCGCCTGACCCGGTGCCGCCGCCTCGCTGAGCAGCCGCCAGAGTCCGTGGTCCGGTTCGCCTGGGCGGCGATCGGGGTTGGCTGCGCCCGCCGGAACCGGGCCAAGGCGGGTGATCAGGTAGCGCGGGCCGGTCGCCGCGCGGTCCGGGAGCGTCTCGGCGGCGGTGGAGGCCAGCACGGCCATGGCTAGCTGCCGCTTGCGCGGACTGACGCTCCAGTCGGCGGCCGCGATGACCGTCGGCGGGTCGAATGGCCGATTCAGCACGGAACGATTGTGTGCCAGGCCGGTCGGATGTCTCGCGTCGCGTGGTGGATTTTCAGTGCGTGGTTGATTTTCGGTCGTCATCACTGAGAATCGACCACGGTCTGAGAATCGACCCCGTAACCGGCTCGCGCCGAGCCCGACCGGGCCGATGGGACCGTACACCGTGCCGGGCCGACAATGTGAGTGTGATCGACATCGACCCTGAGCGGTTCGAGGAGATGGTCGAGCGTGCCCTGGACAGCCTGCCGCCCGAACTCGGCTCGCTGATGGCGAATGTCGTCGTGACTGTCGAGCACGGCGCCGGGCCGCCTGGGCTGCTCGGCCTGTACCAGGGGATCCCGCTGACCGAGCGGACCACCGGCTACGCCGGCGTGCTGCCCGACCGGATCACCATCTACCGGCGCGAGATCTGCCGGATCTGCTGGTCCGAGTCCGAGGTGGCGGAGCAGGTTCGGGCGACCGTGATCCACGAGGTCGCGCATCACTTCGGGATCGGCGACGACCGGCTGGCCGAACTCGGCTGGTGAGACGCTGCGGTCAGGCCCGCCGTTGTCTGGCAAGGTGGGGCGATGGAGACGACGGCGGAACGATCGGCGTGCCGGTGACCGAGGGCGGGTCTGCCGTGGCACCCGTTCGCGGGACGCTGCACCACGTGGAACTCTGGGTGCCGGACCTGGCCCGCGCCAGCGAGCAGTGGGGCTGGCTGCTCGGCGAGCTTGGCTACGAGCGGTATCAGGAATGGCCGGACGGCCTGAGCTGGCGGCTGGGCACCTGCTACCTCGTGGTCGAGCAGTCACCCGCCATGACGGCGGATCGCCACGACCGGCTCCGTCCCGGCCTGAACCACCTGGCGTTTCACGTCGGGACCAGGCAGTGCGTGGACGCGCTGGCCAGCCAGGCAGGCGAGCGCGGCTGGTCGGCGATGTTCGCCGACCGCTACCCGCACGCGGGCGGGCCGGACCACTACGCGGCCTTCCTGGCCAATACTGACGGCTTCGAGGCGGAACTCGTCGCTACTGACTGGCCGCCGCGCTAGTCGGAAGGTCGGGTCGCCGGCCGGTCGGGTCGCCGGCCGGTCAGATCACCGGCCGCGGTCGACCTGGCGGACCCGGACCGACTCCAGCCGCAGGACCCGCTCCAGATGGTCGATCACGGCCTGCCCGTCGATCGCGCCGCAGCTGAACAGGTCGATCGCGACCAGATCTTCCTCGGGCCAGGTGTGGATGCTCAGGTGCGACTCGGCCAGGATCAGGACCAGGGTGATCGCGCCGTTGGGGAAGACCACGTGCGAGACGTCGAGCACGTGCCCGGACCCGGCCCGGACCGCGTCGAGCGCCGCCGCCGTGAGCCGGTCCAGATCGTGCACCGGCGAGTCGGCGCCGCACCGGGCGTCCACCGCGTACAGCGTCTTGGCCGACGCTGCTTCCTGACGGCGCAGTTCGGTGAATCCGCTCGACGCCTCGATACCGGGCATGATGTGGGAGGATACCGCAGCGCCTGCCGGGCAGAGCCGGGCGCATGGCAGCCCGACCGGGAAGACCCAGCTATGGACATTGACGCGATCGCCGCCGAGGTGGCGGACGCGGTCGGCCTGGCCGAGGGCGAGGGCGGGGTGCGGGACGTGCTGCGCGCGATCGCCGCGGCCGAGCCGGTCCCGGCCAGCCAGCTCAGCAGGCTGACCGAGCTTCCGGTGCCGATCGTCACCGCGGTCTGCAACGAACTGCGCAAGCGCGGCGTGGTCGACCGGACCCGGCCGGTCCGGCTGACCGATCCGGCCCGTGAGGTGCTCGCCGCGCACCTGCCCAGGCTGGCGATCGACTGCGCCTGTTGCGGCGGCCTGGGCCTCGCGATCCCGGCCGAACTGGCCGCCCTCCGCGCCGACCTGGAACTGGACGCGGCCGGCGCGCCGGCCGCCAGGATCGAACTCGACCAGACCCACTGCACGGTTGAAACGAAAATCCACCGGGTGCTCAGGCTCGCCCAGGCCGGTGCGCTGGATGGCCGCCGTGTCTTGTTGCTGGGCGACGATGATCTGATCGCGATCGCGATCGCCCGGTTCGCCGCCCTGACCGGAACCGCCGCGGGACTGCGCCGCCTGGCCGTAGTCGACACCGACCCGGCGGTACTGGACTGGATCGGCGGCCGGACGGCCGGCACCGGCGTCGCGGTGGAACTGGTCGAGCACGATCTGCGCGAGCCGCTGCCGGTCGCCCTGACCGCGGCCTTCGACGTGGTGTGCACCGACCCGCCGTACACGGTCCCCGGGGCGGAACTGTTCCTGTCCCGGGCGGTCGCCGCCCTGGAGCAGCGCCCGGGACAGCACGTGTTCTTCTCCTTCGGGGCCCGGCGGCCTGCCGAGACGCTGGCCACCCAGCGGCTGATCGCCGACCTCGGACTGGTGCTCCGCTCGCTCACCCCGAACTTCAACAGCTACCTCGGCGCCGGGATCCTGGCCGGCCGCAGCCACCTGTACCACTTGCGGACCGCCGAGCAGAGCGCCCCGCTGATCGAGGATGCGTACGCCGGACCGCTGTACACGGCGGACACCAGGACCGAGCAGAACAGGCCGTACCGGTGCGCGGCCTGCGGGGCGGTCTACCTGGTCGGCCGGGCACAGGACGACGGCGAGCCACCGGCCTGGTCCACGATCGCCGATCTGCGTGCGGCAGGCTGCCCGGCCTGCGCCGGGACGACGTTCCGGCCGATGCCGCGGCGGCAGCGCTGAGTGCCGGGTGGCAGGATGCCGAGGGTGACCGGGGACAGCGCCGGCGGCACCGCCGCCGGATACCAGATCAGGCCGGCCGGCCCGGATGACCTCGACGCGATCGCGGAGTTCGAGGTGACGATCGCGCGGGTCTCGTTCGGGGACGAGGCGATCACCGATCCGGCGTTCCACCGCCGCCGGGTCGCCACCTCGCTCGGGAAGCCGGGCGAGATTGCCCTGGTGGCGGTCGCCGCCGACCGGCCGGCCGCGCCGCTCGGCTGGGCCTGGATGTCGGCCCGTACCAACTCGCTGACCGGGGCGCGATACGGCAACTTCCGGTCACTCGCCGTCGCCGAGGTCGCGGACCGGGGCGTGCTCGGGGACCTGCTGATGTCGGCCGTCCTGGCGGCCGCCGAGCGCGGCGGGTTCACCCACCTCACCGGGAAGGTGCACGCGAGCAACCTCGGCATGCGCGCGCTGTACCGGGCGTTCGGCTTCACCGCCACGCACATCACGATGGAGAAGCGGATCGGGGCCGGGGATGGCGACGGCTGAGCCCGGGGCGGCCGACGGCCCGGGGACGGTCATCAAGTGCGTGATCTGGGACATCGACAACACGCTGCTGGACGGCGTGTACCTGGAGTCGGCGGCCGGGGCGGGCGAGCCGGGACCTGCGGGCCCGCCGCCGAGCGCCGGACTGACCGCGGTGCTGGCCGAACTCGCCGGCCGGGGCATCCTGCACGCGCTGGCCAGCCGGAACCCGCCGGCGGCCGCCGGCTACGTGCAGCGGGTGACCGGTCACCGGTTCGCCGCGGCCGAGTGCGGCTGGGACGCCAAGTCGCAGGCCATCCGGCGGATCCTGGCAACCCTTGACCTGCCGGCCGACGCGGTCGCGTTCGTCGACGACGACGCGCTGGAGCGAGCCGAGGTCGCGTTCGCCCTGCCCGGGGTGACCGTGCTGGCGCCGGAGGAGATGGCCGGCGCCGCGGACTGGCCGCAGTTCAGCCCGGCCGTGGTGACCGACGAGGCGCGCCGCCGCGGCGAGCTTTACCTGGCCAGGCAGCGCCGTCAGGAGGAGGCAAGCGCATTCGGCGGCTCGCGGGCCGACTTCTTGCGGTGGTGCCAGACCCGGGTCACGATCGGGCCGGCCGGGCCGGATGACCTGCCCAGGCTGCACGAGCTATCGGTCCGCACCCACCAGTTCAACTCCTCCGGCGTGCCGGTGACGCAGGCCGAGTTCGACCGCCTGCTCGGCTCGGCCGGGCACCGACTGGTCACGGTGCGTCTGGCCGACCGGTTCGGCGACGACGGACTAGTCGGCGGCTGCGTGCTGGCCGTCGGACCGGGCGGCTGGGATGTGCCGCTGCTGATGATGTCCTGCCGGGCGATGGGGCGGGGGGTGATCGACGCCCTGCTGGCCTGGCTGTGCGGAGCCGCGCGAGCGGTCGGCGCGGATCGGGTTACCCTGCCGTGCGTGATCAACCCGCGCAACGTGCCGCTCCGGATCGCGCTTACCGGCGCGGGCTTCCGGGTCGAGGAGCCTGCCGCTGGTGCGGACTCCGGTACCGCCGGCCGGGAGCGGATCGCGCGCTACACCCGGCCGCTGGATCTGCCGCTGCCTGACCTGCCCGACTGGGTGGTGACCCGGTCGGACTGGGCGGTGACCCGGCCATGACGAAGGACGAGTCGGCGGTGCTGGTCCGGTTGCGGTCGATGCTGGCCGACCTGACGCACGACGATGCGGCCAGGACCGCGCCACCGGAGACTCCGCTGCTGCGGGACGGGATCGGACTGGACTCGATCGGCGGGACGATGCTGCTGACCGAGGTCGAGCGGGTGTTCGGGGTGGACGTGGCCGGCACTGATCTGAATCTGGACAGCCTGGCCAGCATCGGAGCGCTGGCGGACTACATCGAGGCCGCGACCGCCGGCCGGGCCTGACGCCCGCCCGGTCAGCGGCCGAGCACGTGCTGAGCGACCTGAAGTTCCCAGGCGAACTGGGCCGGTGACGAGATCCGCGGCCGCACGTTGGGGAGCAGTGTCCGGGCGATGATCGCGTCCAGGACGCCCGGAATCCCCGAGCGCACCTGGCCTGGCGGCACGAGTTCGCCGTGCGAGCGCGGCGCGGCGGGCAGCACCGAAGGATCGGGGCCGGTCCAGTACCCGGTCAGCAGCGCGTACAGCAGACCAGCCAGGGCGCGGGTGTCCGCGGCGACCGGGTCACTGGCCGTCCGCCCGGCCAGTGCGGCCTCGATGCCCAGGCCCGCCACCTTGACGCTGCGGGTCGAGGTCCACCGGACCGCGCTGGGGGTCAGGCACAGGTGCGGGCGGCCGGCCGCGTGCGCGGCGGTCAGCACATCGGCGGTCGCCAGGGCGACGGCCAGCGCGACCTGATGGCTCGGAAGCTCGGTGACAAGCAATTCGTCGAGATCCCAGCCCGGTGTCCATTCGGTAGCCAGAAATGGCGACCGTGAGCCGAGATCTACCTCAAAAATCTGCGTCAGATGCGGATCGGGTACCCGGATCGCCGAGCGCAGCGCGTCGAGCAGATCGGCCTCGCGCACCGGATTGGCCAGTTCCCAGACCGTGACGTGCCGATTGAGGCTGTCGTCACAGGCGCGCCAGACCACGGCACCGCTGACCTCGCGTTCCAGCGACTCAAGGCGGTACCGGCCGACCATCCGGTTCGAACCTTGCCGGTGTGGTACGGCTTCGACCATCGTGGCCGTAGTTTCCGCTTCAGAGAACAAAGCGTCGTTACCGGGATATGAGTCGGTTCTGCCACCGGGGATTACTGACCAATCATCGAGATCGCCAGAGAAAAATGACAGAGACATGCAAGCAAGGGTGGGATCAGCCCGGGCGAATTACTACGGTCCAAAAACCCCCGCGTGCGGGACTAAAGTCCCGACGGCCAGTGCACGGCCCGGCGGTTCCGGTGGCGCGGCCGGTCACACGCCCGGCGTGCGGTGCGCAGTTCGGTGGCGAACCGGGCGGGCGACAGCGTCGCGGGATCCCGTTGCGGTGCCAGCGCGCACTCGGCGACCAGGTCAAGTGCCCAGGGCAGATCCGGGTGCAGGTCTCTCGGCGGGCAGGCGACGCCGCCGGTGTCCGTAGCGGGTGGCAGCGCGGACCGGGCGGTTCCCGGCCAGCATCCGGTGAGCAACGCGTAGAGCAGGCCGGCCAGGGCCCGCGCGTCGATGGCCGCCTGCTCGACGGCGGGCAGGGTGAGCAGGGCGGGGGTGGTCAGCGCCGCCTCGATCCCAAGGCCGGTGATCACCGCCTGGCGGCCGGTCCAGAACACCGTGCGCGGCGACAGGGCCAGGTGCGCACGTCCCGCCGCGTGCGCGGTGACGACGGCGTCGGTAACGTCCGCCGCGATCGCGGCGGCCAGGGCCGGATCGGGCAGTCCGGCGCCCAGCAAGTCCTCCAGACGTCGGCCGCCTGGCCACTGGCCGACGATGTATGGCTCGCCCCCGGCGCAGTCGGCATCCGTGATCCGGGCGAATCGGCGGTCCATCGGAACCGCGCTGGTTAGCACCGCGGCGGTCACCTCGACCGGGACCGGCACGCCCGGCGGCAGCGCCCAGGCCAGCACCGGCCGCCCCGATCGCTCGTCGACTGCCTGCCAGGTCGAGGCGCGGTCGCCATCGGCGAGCAGGGCCTGCAGCCGATACCGGCCGCCCAGTCGCTGGCCGGCACCGTGGTACTGGCCGGCACCGTGGTCCTGGCCGGCACCGTGGTCCTGGCCAGCACCGTGGTCCTGGCCAACACCGTGCAACGCTGTCGTGGCCGGAAGCGACACTGACATGACTTTGAGACTGACCCGACCGGTCCGATCGGGCAATGGGCTAAACGCTCCGGAGTCGCGGGACTAAGGTCCCTTTACTACCCGCCCGGTAGGCTGAACGCACATCCGGCGGCCCCGCGCCGGTAACCGGAGGTGGCCGTTGTCCGCTGTCTATGCCGTCGACGCCTGCCGGACGCCGATCGGCAAGGTGAAGGGCGTGCTCGCCCAGGTCCGGCCGGATCACCTGACCGCCGACGTGCTCGAGGCGCTGCTGCGGCGCAACCGTTGGCTGGACCCCGCCGCGATCGACGACGTGTACTGGGGAGCGGCGAACCAGGCGGGGGAGGACAACCGGAACGTGGCCCGGATGGGCGTGCTGCTGGCCGGACTGCCGGTCGAGGTCCCCGGCGCCACCGTGAACCGGCTGTGCGGGTCCGGGATGGAGGCGATCAGTTCGGCCGCCCGGGCGATCGCGGCCGGCGACGCTGATATCTGCCTGGCCGGCGGCGCCGAGTCGATGACCAGGGCGCCGTTCGTGCTGCCGAGGGCCGAGCAGGTCTTCCCCAGGGACGCCGGTCTGGCCGACACCAGGCTGGGCTGGCGGCTGGTGAGTCCGCGGATGGCGGAACTGTACCCGCCGATCAGCCTGGGCGAGACGGCCGAGAACGTGGCGGACCGCTACCAGGTGAGCCGGGACCGGCAGGACGAGTTCGCGCTGCGCAGCCATCAGCTTGCCGCCGCGGCCAGGGACGCCGGCCGGTTCGATGCCGAGATCATTCCGGTGCGGACCCCGGCCGGGACGGTCGCGGCGGACGAGGGGATCAAGCCGGGGCTGACCCGCGCCGACCTGTCGGGTCTGCGGCCGGCCTTCCGGCCCGGTGGCACCGTGACCGGCGGCAACTCCTCGCCCCTGAACGACGGCGCGGCCGGACTGCTGCTGATGTCGGAGCGTGCGGTGGCGGCCGCCGGAGTGACGCCGATGGCCAGGTACGTGGCAAGCAGCGCGGCGGGCGTGCATCCGGACTACATGGGGATCGGCCCGGTGCCCGCGATGACCAGGGTGCTCGGCCGGTCCGGCTGGAAGCTGGACGAGATCGACCTGCTCGAGGTCAACGAGGCGTTCGCCGCCCAGGCCGTGGCGGTCCTTGACCAGCTTGGCTGCGACCCCGACCTGGTGAACGTGAACGGCGGAGCGATCGCGATCGGGCACCCGCTGGGCTGCTCAGGCGCCCGGATCGTCACCACGCTGCTGCACGAACTGCGCCGCCGCGGTGACCGGCGCGGCGCGGCGACCATGTGCATCGGCGTCGGGCAGGGCATCGCGAGCCTGTGGGAAGCGCCGTAGCGGCCGGGGTGCCCCGCACGCCGGGGCCGGCGGCGCACCGCGTAACGTCGGGCCCGGGGAGGGGTGCGTGATCATGACGGAGCCGGACGGCCCGCAGGCCGCTGAGCAGTTGCCGCAGCGCACGCTCACGATCCCGAACCTGATCAGTTTCGCCCGGCTGGCCGGCGTCCCGGTGTTCCTCTGGCTGGTGCTCGGCCCGCGCAGCACGGCGGGGGACTGGTGGGCGCTCGCCATCCTGGCGGCGGCCGGCATCTCGGACTGGCTGGACGGCAAGATCGCCCGGGCGCTGAACCAGCAGAGCCGGCTTGGCGAGTTGCTCGATCCGGCGGCCGACCGGCTGTACATCGTCGCCACGGTCATCGCGCTGGCGATCCGCGGGATCATCCCGTGGTGGCTGGTCATCGTGCTGGCCGCGCGGGAGTTGCTGCTCGGCGTGGTGCTTGTCGTTCTGCGATCGCACGGTTACGGTCCGTTGCACGTTAGCTTTGTCGGCAAGGCGGCGACACTCAGTCTTCTCTATGCGTTTCCGCTGCTCTTCCTGGGTTCGCACGACACTTCTTATCAGCTCCTCGCGCAGGTGGCTGGTTGGGCATTCGCTGGTTGGGGAACTGCACTGTACTGGTGGGCCGCGGCGCTGTACGTCGAGCAGGCGCGCCGCCTGCTAGCCGCGGACCGGTCCGGCGCGGCGGGCGGGCGGGGCACGGTCGCGGGGCAGACGTAGCCCGGGCCCGCCCGGTGAACGGCATCAGGGGAAGGGAGCGCTGGCGGCAGTGAAGGCTGTAGTGATGGCGGGCGGCGAGGGAACCAGGCTGCGTCCGATGACCGCCAACCAGCCGAAGCCGCTGCTGCCGGTGGTCAATAAGCCGATCATGGAGCATGTGCTGCGCCTGCTGCGCAAGCACAATTTCGACGAGACCGTCGTGACCGTCCAGTTCCTCGCGTCGATGGTGCGCAACTACTTCGGCGACGGCGAGGAATGGGGGATGAGCCTGCAGTACGCCACCGAGGACATTCCGCTCGGAACGGCGGGCAGCGTCAAGAATGCCGAGGACGCGCTGAAGGACGCACCGTTCCTGGTTATCTCCGGTGACGCGCTGACCGACATCAACCTGTCCGAACTGGTGAAGTACCACCGCGACAACGGGGCGCTGGTGACGGTCGCGCTGGCCAGGGTCCCCGACCCGCTGGAGTTCGGGATCGTGATCGCCGACGAGGACGGCCGGATCCAGCGCTTCCTGGAGAAGCCCACCTGGGGCCAGGTTTTCTCGGACACCGTCAACACCGGCATCTACGTGATGGAGCCAGAGGTGCTGGCATCGGTGCCGCCCGGCGAGGTGGTGGACTGGTCCGGCGACGTGTTCCCCAAACTGCTCGAGCGCGGCGCCCCGGTCTATGGCTGGGTCGCCGACGGCTACTGGGAGGACGTCGGCACGCACGAGGCCTACCACCGGGTCCAGGCCGACGTGCTGTCCGGGAAGGTCGCCGCCGACATCGACGGGTTCGAGTTGTCGCCGGGCGTCTGGGTGGCCGAGGGGGCCGAGGTCGATCCGGACGCGATCCTGACCGGGCCGCTGTGCATCGGCGACTACGCCAAGGTGGAGGCCGGGGCCCAGTTGCGCGAGTACACCGTGGTCGGCAGCAACGTGGTGGTGAAGGAGGGCGCGTTCCTGCACCGCGCCGTGGTGCACAACAACGTTTACGTCGGCGTCGGCGCCACCGTCCGCGGCAGCGTGATCGGCAAGAACACCGACGTGATGGCGTCGGCCAGGATCGAGGAAGGCGCCGTCATCGGGGACGAGTGCGTGATCGAGTCCGAGGCCTATGTCTCGGCCGGCGTCCGGGTCTACCCGTTCAAGACCATCGAGGCTGGCGCGGTGGTGAACACCAGCGTGATCTGGGAGTCCCGCGGCCAGAAGACCCTGTTCGGCCCGCGCGGCGTATCCGGTCTGGTGAATGTGGAGATCACGCCGGAACTGTGCGTCCGGCTGGCCAGCGCCTACGCCACCACCTTGAAGAAGGGCTCGGTGGTGACCACCTCGCGCGACGTGTCCAGGGCGGCGCGCGCGCTGAAGCGCGCGGTGCACGGGGCGCTGAACGCGAGCGCCATCAACGTGGTTGACCTGGAGGCGCTGCCGCTGCCGGTGGCGCGATTCGAGACCGCCCGCACCAAGGCAAGCGGCGGCATCGCCATGCGGACGACGCCGGAGGACCCGCAATCGGTCGACATCCTGTTCCTCGACGAGCATGGCGCCGACCTGTCCGAGGCCGTGCAGCGCAAGCTGGAGCGGGTCTTCTCCCGGCAGGAATACCGCCGGGCGTTCCCCGGCGAGATCGCCGAGCTGACCTACCCGCCCCGGGTGATCGAGGCCTACACCAGCGAACTGCTCGGCTGCGTCGACATGACCGGCGTCCGCGAGGCCAGGCTGAAGGTGGTCGTCGACTGCGCCGGCGGCACCGCCTCGCTGGTGCTGCCCGGACTGCTCGGCAAGATCGGGGTGGACGTCCTGACCGTCAACAACCGGCTGGACGAGGAGACTCCCACTCAGTCGGTCGCGCAGATCCGGGCCGACCTGCACCGCCTCGCCGAGTTGGTGTACTCGTCCCGGGCCGCGTTCGGCGTGCGGTTCGATCCGGTCGGCGAGCGGATCACCCTGATCGATGACAAGGGCGCCCTGGTCGGTGACGACCGCGCCCTGCTGGTAGTGCTCGATCTGGTCGCGGCCGAGCGCCGGGCCGGCCGGGTCGCGCTGCCGGTGACCACCACCCGGGTCGCCGAGGATGTGTGCCGCTATCACGGCGTCGAGGTCGGCTGGACGCCGACGTCGCCGCACGGGCTGTACGAGGCGGCCGCCGCCGACGACGTGATCTTCGCCGCGGACGGCCGGGGCGGCTTCGTGGTGCCGGAGTTCTCCAGGTCCCTGGACGGGATCGCGGCGTTCACCAAGCTGATCGGACTGGTCGCGCGGACCAGGCTGACTCTGAGCCAGATTCACGCCAGGATCCCGGTCGCGCACCTGCTCAAGCGGACGGTGCCGACGCCGTGGGCGGCTAAGGGCAGCGTGATGCGGACGATCGTGGAGGCGGCCGGGGACCGGCAGATCGATACCACCGACGGGGTGCGGGTGATCGAGCCGGAGGGCGGCTGGACGCTGGTGCTGCCGGACACCTCGCAGGCGGTGACCCATCTGTGGGCCGAGGCGGCCGACGGGGACGGTGCCCAGGCGCTGCTCGATGAGTGGGCCGCCGTGGTGGAACGGGCCGGCCGCGGGCGTCGCCAGAACGGCTGAAGGACCGGCACGCGACCGCCGGTACGTGCGACAATGTGAGCCACGGAATTGTCGTCAATCACTGACCGTTGTCTGCTCATCGGGTTGCGGCGAGGCCTCGGAGGTGTGCAGCGTGATCTGGCGGAGGCGTCGCGCCCGCGGCCGGGCGGTGGCCGCCGCCCCGGCGGGTTCTACGGCCCCGGCGGGGTCTGCCGGGCCGGGTACTGCGTGGCGGATGGAAGAGCCGAGCCGGCAGCCGGTAGCGTGGAGCCCGCAAGCCGATCCTGATCGCGGCGACGCCTGGGCGGGCGGCCATTCGGTCCGGGCGGCGCGACCAACCCACGGGAGGCTAGGCAGCCAGATGCCCAGCGTGTACTGCACCAGGTGCGGCGAGCCGAACCCCGAGAGCTCCCGCTTCTGCTCGCAATGCGGGATGGCGCTGCCCAGGCCAGGGGAGCGGCCGGGCGCGTCCGAGACCACCTCCATGATCTTCACCGGCGGCGACGCCGCCGACCTTGAGGGCGCGGACGAGCACGCCGCGGACGCCGCCGTCGCGGACACGCTGCCGGCCACCACCGCGATGCTGATCGTCCGGCGCGGGCCGAACGCGGGCAGCAGGTTCCTGCTCGACGCCGAACTCACCGAGGTGGGGCGCCGCCCGGGCAGCGACATCTTCCTGGACGACGTCACGGTCTCCCGGCGGCATGCCGAGTTCTACCGGCACGGTGCCACCTTCGCGGTGCGCGACGTGGGCAGCCTGAATGGCACCTACGTCAACCGCCAGCGGATCGAGGAGGTCACCCTCGGCAGCGGCGACGAGGTGCAGATCGGCAAGTTCCGGCTGGTCTTCCTGCAGGGGCACCAGTCCTACGCCGAGAGCGGCGGCTAGGCGCGCGGGCGGGCATGAGCGGTCAGTTTGCCCGGTCCTACCTCGGCATCGGCGAGGTCCTCGGCGAGCTTCGGAGCGAGTTCCCCGAGATCAGTGTCTCCAAGATCAGGTTTCTGGAGTCCGAAGGGCTGATCAGCCCGGCGCGCTCGCCATCGGGCTACCGCAGGTTCAGCCCGGCCGACGTGGAGCAGCTTAGGTTCGTGCTGACCGCTCAGCGGGATGAGTACCTGCCGCTCCGGGTGATCAGGGAACGACTGGCCGAGCGGGGGCAGCCGACGCCGGAGTCCGGCCAGGCGGACCGGCCGGAGACCGGTGTCCCGGACGGACCGGCGACCGGACGCCCCCCTGGCGGCGCAACCGGGCGCCCGCCTGGCAGCAGCGAGATGGTGAGCCGGCGCGAGTTGCTGGACGCCGCCGGGATCGACGACGCCGCACTGGATGAGCTTGAGGCGCATGGCCTGGTCCGGCGGGTCGGGCGGCTCTATAGCCAGGACGCCCTGGACGTCGCGGCCACGGTGGCCGCCCTCGCCG
>JAJYTW010000353.1 GCA_021792855.1 Actinomycetes bacterium | reverse complement strand
GTCCCGGCCCTGGCGGCAGGTCCGCGAGCAGTGCGGCGGCATCCCGCAGGTCCTTATCCTCGATCTGCACGATCTGGAGCTTGGTGAGGACCAGGTCCGCGGGATGCACGGTGAGGCCGGTCTCGGGTAGGTCGCGGCCGAGTTCGAGCCGGTGGCACATCTGGAAGGTGCCGACGAGCACGTCGACGACGAACCCACGATCAGAGCTGAAGATCATGCGCTGCGCCCCGTGCAGGGCGTTGAAGTGCTGGTCCTCTCCGTAGCCCAGGTCGCGGAAGATGCGCGCTGCCGAGGCGCCGGCCTTCTGTGGCACGACCACGTCGAAGTCGTGGTAGGCGCGCTGGAGCGGCGGTCTGCGGGCCGAGTCGGCTAGCTCAAGGACGGCGATGCCGCCGAGGAGGCGCATCGGGAAGCCGCCCGCACTGGCCGCCGCGATCGCGTCGGTGGCGGCGGCCAGCAATTCGTCGGCGGTCACGGCATTGGCCGCAGTGCCGTTTGGTTCAGCGTTCACGGAATCAAGGATCGCACGATCGCCGACACCGTTCTGGTCCACTGGCCCGCCTATTCCGCCGGTAGTTCCTGGTAGGTCGCATCCAGGTCGATGCCCTGCCGGGCGCGAACCGCCTTCGCGATCATGTAGACGACCCAGCCGAGTACCCAGATCACGATGTTCAGAATGAACATCGCGAATGTCTGGTAGCCGAACAGGCCGCCGGTGTGCTGGGGCACCACGCTCAGCCCGGATAGCGGGTCATTGAGGTATACCCAGGCCATGAAGCCGCAGGCGATGAAGCTGAGCGCACCAACGATGGAGATCACCGGTATCCGGCCGATGCGCCAGTTGACCGCCGAGTTCTCCCACACCTGGCGCTGCTTGTACGGCAGCAACATCGCCGCCAGGGAGACCATCAGGAAGCTGAGGATGAAGCCGAAGATGCCGGTCAGCGTCTTGAACGGTCCGGTCGGACGGGTGTAGAGCCACAGCGCTGCGATCGACCCGAGGCCCATCACGATCAGCGCATTGACCGGGGTGTGCCGCTTCTCGCTGACCTTGCCGAACCAAGCGGGGAAGATGCCGTCAATTCCGTAGGCCAGCAGATTTCGCGAGGAGTTCAGGATTTGGCCCGGCAGCCAGGAGTAGGACCAGAACAGGAAGCTGAAGGTGATGATGAACCCGATCACCACGTTCTTGGCCGCGTATGCAGTCAGCTCGGTGTACACGGGAGTCGAGGCAAACCCCATGGCGGCACCGCCGTTGTAGCTGACGGCGCCGAGGAAGGTGGTGCCGACCACCCGCGCCATCAGCCATGCGATCAGCATGGCCACGCCGGTGCTGAAAATGGCCGCGAAGGGCATCGACCAGAGCTGGATCTTGCCCGGCCGCTTCACCTCGCCGCCGATGTAGGCGGACGACTGGTTGAAGACAAGCTCCAGGTAGATCCAGGTCATCGGGATCAGCGTCCAGTAGAAGCTGAACGGCGCGGTTTTGAAGCCGCCCTTGTGGGCTGCGGCGATCACCGCGCCATAGGCGCCGCCGTGCCCGGTGGCCCGGCCGATGTAATGGTCAAAGGCGCTGATGAAGCCGGCGTGACTGCTGGTGGCCAGCACACCGATAGTGACGATCAGGCCCAGCATCGCCACCCCGAACAGCACGTTCTGGATCTTGAAGTAAAAATTGAGCCCGATCGCGAAGATCGTCACGAGGATAATGATGAGAATTGTGCCCACGATGAAGGCGCCGGTCGGCGTGGACAGATCATTGCCATACCGGATGAGGGTTGCGTTGTTCGCCAGCACGCCGAGACCGCGCAGCAGTGGTGTCAGTCCGTAGTACGCGAAGAACGCAGATGGCACGCCGCCGTAGAGAATCCACCAGATGGTGTTGTTCAGGCTGGACATCATGCCCCACTGGGGGCCGAGCACCCGGCTTACGTACACGTAGTCTCCGCCGGACCGTGGCATCGCGGCCGCAAGCAGCGCGAAGGTCATCGAGGTGGGGATGACCACGATGAAGGCACCGAGGAAGGTCCCCTCGACGTTCGCGCCCGGATAAAAGGCGGGAACCATGATCAGGGCGAATACCAGCATCAGCCCGATACTGACGAAGTTAATGTTGTAGACGAGAACGCTAGCGGCGTTACCCTCGCGGACCAATCCGGTGGCCTTCCGCGCGAAGACTCCTTCGAGCGGCTTCGTGCCCTCTGCGGCCATGTCATCTCCCAATAGTCACTGCAACACACCTAACGGAATTTCAATCAGCGATCCTGGTCTCGGCCCCGCGCTCATGCCTGTGCAGGACATCGGCAAGCGAACCGACCGAGAGGCCAGGCACCGCAAGCACCCGCTCAATCAGCCGCTCTAGGGCGGCTACCCTGGCCGGACGGCCCGAGAGAAACGGGTGCATCGTCAGCACCGCCGTTCCGCCCGCGGCCGTGAGCGCGTCGATCTCCTCCCACCACGCTTCGGTGACCGTGCTCGGCCGGTCGATGCGACCATCGCCGGTCACTTCCGGCCAGAACGCGTAACGTTCCCAGTCGTCTAGGGCCCAGGCGACCGGCACCTCTAGCAGCCGGCGACTGCCGAATTCCACCCAGTACGGAGCGTCGGCGTCGAAGAAGCTCGAGTCGTAGCGGAAGCCGTACTCGGCGAGCAATGGCCTGGTCCGCTCGGTCGCCTCCCACCACGGCGCCCGGTAGCCGATCGGACGCACGCCGCCGACCCGTTCGAGCGCCGCGAGGCCAAGCTCCAGGTAGCGGCGCTCGGTTGCCTCGTCCGTGCCGGTCAGGGACTCGTGCAGATAGCCATGGTGGCCGACGTCGTGACCGGCGGCCAGGATGGCCTCTAGCGCGGCCGGGTGCCGGTCGGCCGTCGCGCCGGGCACGAAGAAGGTCGCACTCACGCCGAGTCGGTCGAGCAGGGCAAGGATCCGGGGCACGCCGACGTCGGGGCCGTAGGCCTGGTGACTCATCAGCGAGGCCCGGTCCGCGTTCGCCGGATCGGCCGCGAGCATCACCGACTCGGCGTCGACGTCGAAGCTCAGGCAGACGAATGCCTGGTCCC
>JAJYTW010000352.1 GCA_021792855.1 Actinomycetes bacterium | reverse complement strand
GCGCAGCATGACTGCAACCCTAGCCGCCGGCCCGACGGCGACCACCAGGTCCGGCAGGGACCGCGCACCGGCCCCCCGTCAGATGCAGGTATCCGGGAAATTGACGGTCATGGTGTGCCCGGACCTGACCAGCACCACCCGGGACGGGTCGGCCGAACCCGGCGCGCTGATCCGGTACCGGCCCGGCTTCAGCGTCAGGCGATACGTCGCCTTCGGATACCGGCGCGTTTGGCTCGCGACGACCCGGCCGCCACGCGAGGCGTCAACCGTTATCGGCTTGGTAGCCGCCGATGGCGGGCCAGCGCACGGCGCGGCGAACCCGCGCACGATCCCCGGCCGGGGCTGATTCCCGGAATGGGATGCCGTCATCGGGCCGGCGCACGCGGACAAGCCGCAGGCAAGGACCCCGGTGCAAGCGGCGATCGCGGCACGCGTGGAGCGAGGCTGGCTCCGCATGATCATCCCTACGGCCAGACGGCTGACAGTCCCATTCTGCGCTTTCGGCCAGCGAATGCGCGAGCGCCGGAGAGGTGAAGGAACCCGCCGAGCGGGGCCGGCGGCCGGCGCCGCCGGCCCCGCCCGGGTCATGGGATGACTACCGAACGTAGATCCTGGCGGTCAGCGGAAGATTGGCCGAGGAGTCACCGATCATGACCTGGTAGAACCCTCGTGCCTCGGTCCACGCGCTGGTGGCGGAGTTGTAGTAGGAGAAGGCGCTGGCCGGCAGGGTGATGGTGACCTGCCTGGTCTGGCCGGGCTGGAGTTCCACCTTGGCGAACCCCTTAACCTCGATAGGCTGCCGGTCGGAGGTGGGTGCATGCCCGTCAGGCTGACGCTCGCGGCCCCGGCACTGATCCTCTCGGTGCTGGCGGCCGTGGGACTGACCGGGTGCGGTCAGTCCGGCGGACCCGCCGCGTACCTGTGGAGACACGGCACCCGGGTCGTCTTCGTCGCGTGGCAGCGCTCGCCTTCCGGTGATCTCACCGGAATCATCACGACGGACTTCGCGAACGGCGCCGCGCCGGGCGAGAAGGTGACGTCGGAGTCTGCCGCGTTCTCTGGCACGGTCCGCGGTACGTCCGTCTCGCTGATCACCGACGCATCCCGCGGCAAGCCGAGCGAGTTCATCGTCGGCACGCTGCGGGCCCGGATCCTGGCCCTGCAGTTCCCCAGCACTGGCGGCGCCATCGCGTTCGCCCCGGTCACGCCGTCGAGTCGGGTTGCCTTCAACCGAGCCGCCAGAGCGATCCGGGCCGCAGTCGGTCACGCCAACGCCGCCGCCGGAGCCCGATCTCAGGCGGCCGCAGATACCGCCGCCAACCGCAGGGCACGCGCCGCCTGCGCCCGTTTCGGAGGCGCCTGGACCGCTCCCGCTGCCTTGTTCGACGACATCGGCGGCTACACGTTCCAGATCCCCGGGCCGCCCAGCCTGGCGTCCTGCCGCAACGTCGCCTACGTCAGCGCCGGCGGAGTCGTCCGCCACCGGACGGTCACCTTCAGCGCCAACGGCAGGCCGGCCCCAGGCAGGCACTAGCGGCACCGCCTCGGCGGCGAAATTCGCTGGCGCTTGCGCCCGGTACCCGCCGATACTTCCTAGTCATGACTGAGCACCTCCCCGAGCGCACCTTCGGCTGGGCCAACATGTTCGTCGCCTCGCGGGACTCCGATCCGCGCGAGCAGGGCGACACCCCGGTCGGCGAACGCGACACCCTGGCCCGCTTCCTGCGCGATTACCGCCTCACGCTGGAACTGAAATGCGAAGGGCTGGACGCGGCGGCGATGGCGGACCGGTCGGTACCGCCGTCCGACCTGTCGCTGCTCGGCCTGGTCCGGCACCTGGCCGCGGTCGAGCAGTTCTGGTTCCGCCGGGTGCTGGCCGGCCAGGACGCTCCCCGGCTGTATCGCTCCGCCGACGGGCGCAACGAGTCGTTCGATGGCGCGGGCGCGGACCCGGCCATCGTCGCCGAGGCCTGGGACACCTGGCGCGGCGAGGTCGCCTTCGCCGAGGAACTCGTGGCCGGCCTGACGGACCTCGGTGCGAGGTCAGCCTTCGACAACGGCCTCGGCGAGCAGGACAGCATCTCGGTGCGGGAACTGCTGGTGCACATGATCGAGGAGTACGCGCGGCACATGGGCCACGCGGACTTCCTGCGCGAGCGCATCGACGGGCGGGTCGGGCAGTAGCCGCGGTACCACGGGCGGCGGCCGGAGCCGTTATAGCCGTCGGTTGAAGTTCTTCTGGGTCGTCATGGCGTCGGCGGACCGGTCACGGGGAATCGGCGTTGGGGTCATTCGAGGTAACCGCGGTCACCCCGGGCACCTCGGACAGCCTGGCCGCCAGGTCCCCGACCGAGCCCTTGCCGCTGACCCGCAGCGCGACCTCGACCGTGCCCTGGTCGCCCGTGCCCTGGTCGCCCGTGCCCTGGTCGCCCGTGCCCTGGTCGCCGGCTGGGCCCGGCGCCAGCGCCGACGGTCCGTTCCGCTTGGTGGCAAGGTGGTCGACGGTGAAGCCAAGCTCCGTCACGGCCTGGAGTACCTGCCGCAAGATCCCGCGTCCGTCCGGGTAGCTCACGCGCAGCGACATCCCGGGCCTCTTGCCTGACAGCCGCCGGATGACCTGCGGGAAGGCCAGGGTAACGATCAGGTAGGCGCCGGTGGCGGTGATCGCCAGCACCACCAGTCCGGCGCCCGCGGCGGCGCCGACCGCCGCGGTGACCCACACCGAGGCGGCGGTAGTCAGCCCAAGCACCGAGTCCCGCCGGACGAAGATCAGCCCGGCGCCAAGGAAGCCGACGCCGGTGACGATCTGCGCCGCGACCCGGGAGGGATCGACCACCACCAGGCCGGGATGCAGCACGTTGCCGAAGCCGTACTTGCTGATCAGCATGAACAGCGCGGCACCCACCCCGACCAGGGTGTGCGTCCGCAGGCCCGCGCTCTTCTGCCGGAGTTCCCGCTCCGCCCCGATGACCGAGGACAGCAGCCAGCCAAGCCCGAACTCGCCGACCTGCCGCCAGCCAGCCGAGTTGGCCGCCAGCGCGGCCGCGAGGAGGTATCCACG
>JAJYTW010000077.1 GCA_021792855.1 Actinomycetes bacterium | reverse complement strand
CGGCGAGCAGAACGAGTCGGACATAGCGCGCCCTCATGAATACTCCAGCCACATCACAGCGGGGTTACCGAACACCGGGGGTTTCCGAGAATGGCGGGCGGTCGCGGCCCGCGCAGGATGCCATCTTTCCACGCCGGCCACCCCAGGCGCACCGCGCACAGCCACCTTCCGGCCGGTTGTAATGGTTGCGTTACCGAGGATCAGGGCCAGCCGAGCAGGGCAACCACGACCTCGCGCGGAAGGTGCCGCGGATGCGCCAGCAGAGCCCGGGCCAAGTGCTGGATTTCGGGCCGCAACGGGACCAGCACCGCCTCGCTGTGCCGCCAGGCGCCGGCCTCGTCCCCGGGGAACAAGACACCGATCGAGCGCCGGAATCGCCGCGCGTCGCCGCCGTCGGCACGCCAGGTGGGCAGCCAGGCGGTGAGCGCCTCGTCGGAGTCAGGCAGCGTCCAGTCGCGCAACCGCTCCGCGATCTGCCCGGCAGCATCGATCACGAACGCGGTGTCCGCCGCGGCCCGGATGCCATGCACCCGGCCGGCGCTGCCGGCGCCGTGCCTGATGCTGGCCGAGGTGAACTCGGCGCCGGTGGCGAGCGCCGCGACGGCGTGCCCGGCCTCGTGCCACGCGGTCACTACCGCGGCCCGCCGGGCCGGCGCGTAGGTGGCGAACCCGGCGGTCGCGTAACGCTGCCTGAGCCAGGTCTCGTGCACGACCGACTCGTCGTCGTAGGCGGCCATCCGGCGCAGCGTGGCCTCGATCTGGCTGGCCGTCCTGGCCTGTGCGGGGGTCAGCATGCCCGCCGCCAGTTAGCGCAGGAACGGCTGGGCGAACAGGCCGTCACCGGCCAGGATCGCGCGCAGCCAGGCCGCGAGATCGTCCGGCTTCAGATCGACCGAGTCGAGCGCCTCCGCCGTCAGCGACAGTTCCTGGAGCTCATAGCTGCCGCTGCCGGGCTCGCTGAACTCCGGTCCGGTTCGGTCGGCGAACGACCACTGCCGGATCCGCGCCAGGTAGTAGTAGCCGCGCTCCCGCTCCGAGGTCAGCACCGTGAGCAGCCCGGCGACCTCGGGAACTCCGGCCACTTCCTCCCAGATCTCCCTGGTCAGGGCCGCCTCCAGGGAGGCGTCACCGGGCTCGACCCCGCCGCCTGGGAGCACCCAGTACGGCGGCTCACCCGGCCGTACCCGCCGGATCACCAGCATCGTTCCGGCCGGGGTGATCAGGATGGCCCGGACCCGCTCGTTCATGCCGCTCCCCTCGCTCGGCCCGCGACACGTCCAGTCTGGCACCTGCTCGCCGGGCCCGCCGCCGGTCGCTGACTAGCCTGGTGCCATGACCGAGGAGCCGATGCCCGAGCAGCCGATGCCCGACGAGATCCAGGCGAGCGCGTTCTTCCTGGCCGATCACGCGGCCGTGGAGAACGGCAAGCTCTACGTGAACGGCGGCTTCTGGAACCAGGTCGGGAGCCCGAGTTATCCGGCGGTCCGGTCCTTCGGGGTGGCTGCCGTCCTGCACATCCCGTGGCGGCAGCATCATGTGGATCACTCGTTCGCGGTGGCCTTCGAGGATGCCGACGGCCAGGTGCTGCCCGCCAGGTTCGAGGGCCAGTTCCGGGTCGGGACCGCGCCGGACATGCGGATGGGCGACTTCACGGTGATGCCGCTGGCCGCGTTCGTCACGAACTTCGTGCTGGATCGGCCGGGTGACTACGCCGCACGACTGGAGGTGAACGGCACCGAGATCGCCCGCTGGCGGTTCCGCGCGATCGAGACCGCCGACCCGGTGCCCGATACTCAGGCCGGCCCGGGTTCCTGGCCCGGGCCGGCGGTGCTGTAACCGGCAGTGCCGGGCGGCCCGCGGTGATCAGGACGCGGGGGTCGCCGAGCGCCAGATCCAGCTGATCGGATAGGCGGCTGCCGACCGGCCGAGGTAGCGCAGGCCATAGGCCTGCTCGATGGTCCGCAGGACGTTGTAGTGGGTGATGGATCGGCTATACCGGCCGGGACGTACCTGCTGGCCGACGAAGATCGTGGCGATCCGGTTGTGGTGCATGCTGTCGTCCTCGTCAAAGGTCACGATCAGCAGGCTGTCGTGGCTCATGGCCCAGCGCGCGTAGCCGCCCAGGTTGGCCCGCAGCCACGCGTCGCCCGTGGCAACCGAGCAGTCGTGCATGTCGGAGCACAGATTGGGGATCACGAAGGAAACCGTTGGCAGGCGAGCGTAATTCTGCCGGGGAAACGCGTTCATCGGCTTGCTCGCCGCGGGCGGAATATCGCTGAAGTCAGACCATGGCACATGTTTCCTGGCGTAATTGCCCTGGTCGCAGATTCTCGCCCCGCCGCCAGGCAGACTTTCCGCGAAGCCGGTAAAGGTCAATCCGGCCGCGGCGAGTTCCGATCCGAGGCTCGGTGCGGACAGCGGATGGGCCAGGCATTGGTCCCCGGTGATCCCGTGGGTACCGCCCGAGTACAGCGCCAGGTAGTTCGGCTGGCTCGGGTGGGTCACGCCGTAAGAGGCGGTGAAGAGCGCGCCGGAGCGGGCTAGCCGATTGAGGTAGCCCGCCTGCGGATTACCGATGATCTGCCCGTAGGCGCGGTTCTCGAAGATGACGACGACTACATGCCGCGGCCGGGGCACGGCCCGCGACCCGGCCGCGCCGGGCCCGGTGGTCGCGGCAGGCCCGGTCCCGGCACCAGGTGGCGCGGTGCCCAGGCCGCAACCCGTCAGCAGGGTGAGCAGGCCGGCCAGCACCGCCAGTCGGGCCAGCCGTCGTCGGCCTGGCCCGCTCGCGTGCGCCGGACGGTCGCACGATCCGGCCCTCAGGCGGCGCATTCCCGGCAGATAAGCTCGCCGCCCTTGGTCTCGGCAAGCTGGCTCCTGTGGTGCACAAGGAAGCAGCGCGAGCAGGTGAACTCATCCGCCTGCCGCGGGATCACCCGGAAGGACAGCTCCTCGTTCGACAGGTCAGCCCCGGGCAGTTCCAGCGACTCCGCAACATCGTCCGGGTCCAGGTCGATCGCGGTCGCCGACTTGTCCATCCGGCGCGCCTGAAGCTCCTGCAAGCTGTCTTCGGTGAGCTCTTCGTCTGTCTTCCTCGGGCTGTCGTAATCGGTTGCCATGGTGGCTCACCCTCCATCGTTAAACATCGTCGCGCGAGTGCAACGCTGAGACGGCCTCGGTTGTGCCCGAATCCGGCGGAGAATTCTGTCATGCCGCTGTGATCACCGACACGTTTATCGGCTAACCGCCGTTCGTGTCGCGTCACCTGGTCGCCGGCCCGGCCCGGTAGCCGGGCCAGATCAGGAGCAGCTAGAACAGATTGGCTCAATCCAGTCAGTCATCACGTTCCGCATCAAGGCCGAGCAACAGGTCATGCAACTCGGTAAACAGCGCCGGACCCGCGGCCACCGTCATCGACGGCCCGGCTGGCCTGCCTGCCAGACCACCGACCATCGCCCCGGCCTCGCGGGCGATCAGGCTACCCGCCGCGATGTCCCAGTACTGCACGCCACGCTCGTAGTAACCGTCGACGTTGCCCGCGGCCAGCGAGCATAGATCCACGGCACACGCTCCGTTACGCCTGATGTCCCGTACCCGCGGCAGGAGCACGCTAAGCACCTTGCCCTGCCTGCTGCGCCGGCCACGCTCGTAGCCGAAGCCGGTCGCGATCAGCGCCCGGTCCAGCGGCACCCCGCCAGTACAGGCCAGCGACTCCCGGTCAGCGGGCAGCGGGCCGCCGGCGTAGCCAAGATCGCTGGACCGCCACGACCCGTCACCGCGCACCGCGCCGAACAGGCTGCCGCGGCGCGGGACGCAGACCGCGCCGGCCACGATCTCGCCGTCCTGCTCGGCGGCGATGCTGACCGCCCAGTCGGGCAGCCCGTACAGATAGTTCACGGTGCCATCGAGCGGGTCCACGATCCACCGCACCGGCCCGCCCAGCCCGGTCTGCCCGCCCTCTTCGCCGAGAATCGAATCGCCCGGCCTCGCGGCCTCGATCCGATCCCTGATCAGACGCTCCGCGGCCCGATCCATCTCGGTGACGACGTCCGTCGGGCTGGACTTGGTACCGACTACGGCCGGACGGCCGCGGTCTCCCGCCAGCATCGCCCCCGCCTCGCAGGCCGTCGCGCAGGCCAGTTCGAGCAGCGCGCCGGCGTCGGAGCCGCGCGCGGTCACGACGCCGCCAGGGCCCGCCCGGCCGACCGGTCCGGTCCCGATCCGCAGCAGTTCATCCGGCACCACCGCATCACGTCCGGCCCGAGCGCGTCGATCGCCTCACCTGATCCGCCCGCCAGATAGTCGCGGACCAGCGCGGTAATCATCGCGACGTAGCGCGGGTCGGTGCCCGGCGTCCTCGCCCTGGCCATCGGCAGGCCGAGCCTGCCGGCCGTCGCGGCAGCCTCCACGTCCAGGTCGTAGATGACCTCCATGTGGTCGCTGACGAAGCCGATCGGCACCACGACGACGGCCTGCGAGCCCGCCTCGGCAAGCTCGGCAAGGCAGTCGTTGACGTCCGGCTCCAGCCACCGCGCGGTCGGCGGGCCGGACCGGCTGGAATAGGCGAGCCGCCACCGATCCCGGCCCAGTCCGGCGGCGACCAGGCCGGCCGCTTCGGCAAGCTGGGCGGGGTACGCCTGGCCGTCTGGCCCGCTCGCCGCGGCCATCGACTCCGGGATGCTGTGCGCGGTGAAGACCAGGTCCGCGCCGTCGCGCAGACCGGCCGGCAGCGAGTCGATCGCCTGGGCCGCGGCGTCGGTGAACGCGGCGATGAACCCCGGGTGCCGGTAGTACGGCTGGACCTTCACGACCCTGGGCGCGGAGGAGCCGACCTCGGCCCTGGCCCGGTCGATGTCGTCCAGGTACTGGCGGCAACTGGAAAACGAGCTATAGGCCGACGTGGCCACCGCGATCACGGTGTCGATGCCGTCCGCCGCCATCGCCGCCATCGTGTCCGCCAGGTACGGCTGCCAGTTCCGGTTCCCCCAGTAGATCGGCAGATCCAGGCCGGTGGCGGCGAAGTCCTTCTCGATCGCGGCCAGCAGGTCGCGGCATTGCCCGTTGATCGGGCTGATGCCGCCGAAGTGGTAGTAGTGCTCGGCCACGTCGGCGAGTCGCTCATCCGGCACGTTCCGCCCGGCGGTCACGTTCCGCAGGAAGGGCAGCACGTCATCCGGGCCCTCTGGCCCGCCGAAGGACACCAGCAGGAAGGCTGCGCGTGCGGTCATGCCGCCTATCCAACCAGCCGCGGCACCGTGCCTGTCGAACCGGGCCGTGCTTGTCGAACCGGGCCGTGCTAGTGGTACTGGCCCGCGTACTGCGCCGCGAGGGCCAGCACCTCGTTGACGTACCAGGTGGCGTGGTTGTAGGCGAAGATCGCCTGGCGCAGTCCGGCGGCGGTGCCCGCCGACGCGCCGTCGGCGCACAGCATCCGGGCCGCCGACGGGACGGCGTCCAGCGGGTCAAGCACGTCCGGCGGGCCAGACGGGCCGAATCCGTCGATCCCCCACTGGGCCCAGGTGCCGGGCATGAACTGCATCGGCCCGAGTGCCCCGGCGCTAGACGGCCCGATGTTACGGCCGTCGCCACTCTCGATCTGGCCGATCGCCGCGAGCACGGTCCACGACAGCCGCGGGCAGTACCTGGCCGCCGAGTCCCTGAATAGCTGCAGGTAGCTGGTGATCGGACCGGGACCGGCGCCGGGCACCGGCAGGCCCCCGGCCAGGTCCACCAGCCGCGCGGACCGGCCGAGGATGGCCCGCACCCGCGCCGTGAGCACGCCCATCGTCGTGCCGGGGGCACTGATCAGCGCGGCGACTCTGTGCACCAGGCCGAGCCTGGCCGAGACCCGGCTGTTCACCAGCGCGTCCACGCCGGCGATCGCCAGCCGGGCCCGGCCGGTGAAGCTCAGCGTCATGGCGACCCGGCCGATCACCCGGTACCCACGGTTCGCGGTCAGGCCGAGCCGCCTGGCGGCAGCGTCGGTGGCGACCAATCCGCCGGCCGCCAGGCCGTGCCAGAGCCGCTGATCGGCGGCCACCCTGGGCGGCACCCAGGACCGGAAGCTGGCTGGGCTGACGCCGATCACGCTGGCCGGATGACCGTTGACGGTGATCCGCGCCCCGTCGAAAGCGGTCACCGCGCGTACCCCGCCAATCGCCCGCATGCTGGCAAGCTGACGCCCGGTCAGTCCGCCGGGAACGACCACCAGCAGGTCCGGCAGGATGATGCCGCGCTGCGGCGCGCTCGCCGTGCGCACCGGCCCGGCGCCGCCGCTCACGCCCGGCCCCGGTGGCACCGGCAGCATCATCAGGCGGATCCCGGCGGCCCGACCAGCGGAGGCAGCCCTGGCTGGTGCCGCCGGCCCGACCCCGGACCAAGCGGCAGCTACCGCCAGCAGCGCGATCGCCGCCGCCGCGACCGGCGGGCTGGCAGACCGGCGAGGCAGGAAGTCTCTCATGGCAGCTCTCACGATAACCCGCGCCGACGACGTTCTGGCGGCTTCTGCGGCCAGTTATCCCACATGTCGCGACCCGGCTTGCGGTACCTGGTCACCCGGTCACCCGGAGCGACCGGATACGGTCTGCTGGGGAGGTTGAACAATGAGACAGCGGGTCGGCCGGGTCGGCGACCGAAATCGGAGCGGTCGCAGCCTGTTGGCCCGGAACCCGTACCTCGCCGTGCTCCGCACGCCGACCGCGCTGCCGTTCTCCTCGGCCGCCTTCGTCGGCCGGATGTCGATGTCGATGTACGGCCTCGGCACCGTCCTGCTGATCGCCTCGCTCACCGGCCGGTACGGCACCGCGGGAATGGTCGCGGCGGCCGGCTCGATCGGATACGCGATCTTCGGACCGGTGGCGGCCAACCTGGCCGACCGGGTGGGCCAGCATCGGGTACTGGTGCCGCAGGTGATCGTCTTCGCCCTGAGCACGGCCACCTTCATCAGCTGCGCCGAGCTTCGGGTTCCGTTCTGGCTGCTGCTCGTCACCGGCGCGGTGGCGGGCGCATCGATGCCGTCGATCGGCTCGATGGTCCGGACCAGGTGGAGCGCGCTGATCGGGTCGGACACCAGGCGGCTGCACACCGCGTTCGCGCTGGAATCGGTGAACGACGAGCTGATCTTCGTCGTCGGGCCAGCGCTGGTCACGGTGCTCGCCACCCAGTTCCGGCCCGCGTCCGGGATCGGCACCGCGGCACTGCTGTGCACGGTCGGCACCGTGCTGTTCGCGATCCAGCGGCGCAGCGAGCCAACCCCCAGACCGCGCCCGGCGGGCGCCAGGGTCGGCGCCGACGGCGCGGTCACTGCCAGCGCAGCTACCGGCGGAGCGGGCCGGCGGCCCTGGCGGCCGAGCGTGCCCGCGCCGGCCCTGATCACGCTCTCCCCCGCGTTCCTGCTGCTCGGCGCCATGTTCTCGACCATCGACCTGAGTACCGTGGCCTTCGCCAGCCAGCAAGGTCATCGGCCGCTGGCCGGGGTGATCCTGGGTATCTACGCGCTCGGCAGTGCGGTCGGCGGCCTGTGGTACGGCTCCAGGCAGTGGCACGCGCCGCTCGGCCGCCGGTTCACGATCACGGCCGCCCTCGCCGTCGCCGGGGTGGCGACCTTCTGGGCGATGCCCGGTCTGCTGGCGCTCGGCGCGGTGGTCCTCGTGGCCGGCCTGGCCATCTCACCGACCCTGATCGCCGCCTATGCGATCCTGGAGGGCCAGGCGCCCCAGCACCGCCGGACCGAGGCGATGGCCTGGCTGAGCTCGACCGTCTCGGTCGGGGTGGCCGCCGGGTCGGCAATCGCCGGGCACATCATCGACGCCCACGGCGCGCGATGGGGGTTCGGATTCGCCGCCTGCTGTGGCGTCGCCGCAGTGCTGATCTGCCTGGCCGGTCTCGGCAGGCTCCGCACCGGCAGCCTCGAGCCCAGGGAGGCTAGCGCCACCGCCTGACCACATCGAGCGCCCGGCGGGCCGCCCGGACGTCATGGACCCGGAAGACCCTGGCGCCCTGCCAGGCCGAGACGGTCAGCGCCGCGACGGTGCCCTCGCCCCGGTCGGCCGTGGGCAGGCCGAGCGTCTCGCCGACGAAATCCTTGTTCGACACCGCCACGAGCACCGGCCACCCGGTCGCGGACATCTCCCCGAGCCGCCTGGTCACCTCCAGTGAGTGCCAGGTCGTCTTCCCGAAGTCGTGCGCCGGGTCAATCAGGATCGACTCGGGCGCCACCCCGGCGGCCACCGCGCGGTCCGCGAGTGCGGTCACGCTGGCGATCACCTCGGCCATCAGATCCGGGTAGGCCGGACGGTGCGGTCCGGTCCTCGGGGCCATCGGCCCGGCGTGCGCGCACACCAGGCCGAGGCCGTGCTCGGCCGCGACCGCCGCCAGTCGCGGGTCGGCGCCGCCCCAGGTGTCGTTCAGCAGGTCCGCACCGGCCCGCGCCACCGCCTCGCCGACCTGCCAGCGCCAGGTGTCCACGCTGATCACGACGTCCGGGTCACGCTCGCGCACGGCGCTGACCAGGCCGACCACCCGGTCGATCTCCTCGGCCACGCTCACCTCGTCGCCGGGCCCTGCCTTGACCCCGCCGATGTCGATGATCTCGGCCCCAGCGGCAATCGCCCGCTGCGCCGCGGCCAGCGCGGACTCGAACCCGAACGTCGCGCCGCGGTCATAGAACGAATCTGGAGTCCGGTTCACCACGGCCATCACGGCAAAGGACCCGGGCGGCCACCGTCGCCCCCGCAGCCGAAGCTCGCCCGAACTGACCACCGGATCACGATAGCCTGGGCACGCCCGCCGCGAACTCGCCGCCGCGGGCAGGCTGGCCGCTGTGGGCATAGGCGCGGCGGGCGTGCAACCGGCCGCTATCGGGGCAGAATCGGTGCGTGCGATTCCTCAGCGAGCGAGCCCATGACCTGACCTACGCGGACGTCTTCCTGGTGCCGAACCGATCCGGCGTCGGCTCGCGCACGGACGTCGACCTGGCCACCACCGACGGAAGCGGCGCGACGATCCCGGTCGTCGTCGCGAACATGACCGCGGTCGCGGGGCGGCGGATGGCCGAGACGATCGCCCGCCGGGGCGGGATCGCGATCCTGCCCCAGGACATCCCGGTCGACGTGGTCGCCGACGTGATCGACTGGGTGAAGCGGCGGCACCTGATCTACGACACCCCGCTCACGCTCGGCCCTGAGGCGACCACCGGGCACGCGCTCAGCCTGCTGCCCAAGCGGGCGCACGGCGGGATCGTGGTGATCGCCGACGACCGTCCGGTTGGCGTGGTCACCGAGGCCGACTGCACCGGAGTGGACCGATTCACCCAGCTCAGCCAGGTGATGTCGCGGGACCTGCTGACCCTGCCCGCGGGCGTCGATCCGCAGCGGGCGTTCGACCTGCTCGCGGCCGCCCGGCACAAGCTGGCGCCGGTGGTTGGCGCCGATGGCCGCTGCGTCGGCATCCTGACCAGGACCGGAGCGCTGCGCGCGACGCTGTACCGGCCGGCCGTCGACCGGGGCGGCCGGCTCCGGATCGGCACCGCGCTCGGCATCAACGGCGACGTGGCCGGCCGGGCCAAGTTGCTGCTGGACGCCGGCTCGGACCTGCTGGTGGTGGATACCGCGCATGGGCACCAGGAGAAGATGCTGGCGGCCCTGCGGGCGGTCCGGTCGGTGTCACCAGCCGTTCCGGTGGTGGCCGGCAACGTCGTCACCGCGGCGGGCACCGCCGACCTGATCGAGGCGGGCGCCGACATCGTCAAGGTCGGCGTCGGGCCGGGCGCGATGTGCACCACCCGGATGCGCACCGGGGTCGGGCGGCCGCAGTTCAGCTCCGTGCTCGAGTGCTCGGCCGAGGCAAGGCGACTGGGCAAGCATGTGTGGGCCGACGGTGGTATCCGCTACCCCAGGGATGTGGCGCTGGCACTGGCCGCCGGCGCGTCCAGCGTGATGATCGGCTCCTGGTTCGCCGGCACCTGCGAGTCGCCCGGCGACGTGTTCCGCGACCCGGAGGGCCGGCTGTACAAGGAGAGCTTCGGGATGGCGTCGGCCCGGGCCGTCCGGCTGCGCACCGCCGCCGACTCCCCGTTCGAGCGGGCCCGCAAGGAACTCTTCGACGAGGGCATCTCGAGCTCGCGGATGTACCTGGACCCGGACCGGCCGGGGGTCGAGGATCTGCTGGACGCGATCGTCGCCGGGCTGCGCAGCGCGTGCAGCTACGTCGGCGCGGACAGCCTGGATGAGCTGCACGAGCGCGCCGTGGTCGGGATCCAGAGCGCGGCCGGCTACACCGAGGGCCAGCCGCTGCCGACAAGCTGGTGACCCGGCGGCCGGCGGGCCAGCCGTCCGCGGTCGGCAGCGGGGCCGTCCTGGCCTAACCTCGGTGGCATGACAGTGCCACCTGCCGCGCCGGGACCCGCCAGCCCCAGTGCTGGCCCCAGCGTGCTGGTCGTCGAGGACGACCTGGGCATCGCGACCCAGCTGGTACGTGGCCTGACCCGGGGCGGCTACCGGGTCGATCACGTGACCACCGGCGGTGAGGCGCTCGCCCGCAGCATCCCGGACGTCGTCCTGCTCGACCTCGAACTGCCGGACGGCGACGGCGTGAACGTGTGCCGCAAGCTGCGCGAGCGGTCCGGTGTCGCGATCATCGTGGTGACCGCTTACGGCGAGGAGTCCGACCGGGTCAACGCGCTGGACGCGGGCGCCGACGACTACCTGGTCAAGCCATTCGGGCTGGCCGAGCTGCAGGCCAGGATCCGGGCCGTGCTGCGGCGGGTACGGCCGGGCGGCGAGCTGATCAGGCACGGCCCGCTGACGATCGACCTGCGCACCAAGAAGGTCACCATCAACGACCACGAGGTGCCGCTGACCCCCAAGGAGTTCGACATCCTGGAGTGCCTGGCGATGGATCCCGGCCGGGTAGTCGGCAGGCAGGAGGTGCTCGAGGCCGCCTGGGACTCGCACTGGTACGGACCGACCAAGGTGCTTGACGTGCACGTGGCCGCGCTCCGGCGCAAGCTCGGCGTGCCCGGGCTGATCGAGACCGTGTACGGGCGCGGGTTCCGGCTCGGCGAGGTCTGATGGCGCGCCGGATCGCGCTGATCGTCATCGCGCTTATCGCGGTGCTGCTCGGCCTGGTCGCGGTCCCGCTCGGCCTGATCACCGCCAGCCAGGACCGGCACGACTTCCGGTCCGAGACGGTCGCCGCCGCGACCACGGTGGCCAGCGTCGCCGAGGAGCACCTGGACGACCACACCACCGGGTTGTCCCTGGCCACGGCCATCGCCGAGCTTGAGCGCCGCGGCGATCAGGTGGCCGTGTACGACCAGGCCGGACGCTGGCTGGCAGGCACCCGGGCGATCAGCGGCGCCACGCCGGCGCTGGTAACCCGGGCGCTATCCGGGCAGACCATCGCGACGCAGCCGCTCAGCGACCGGATGCTGGTCGCCGCCCCGGTCCGGCACGATCCGACCGCGCTCACCGTCGGCGCCGTGGTGCTGTCCAGGTCCACCGAGGCGCTCGACCACCGGGTAGCGGTGCTGTGGGGCTGGCTGGGCATCGTGTCGGTGGCCGGCCTGCTCGCGGCCGCCCTGATCGCGACCGCGCTGGCCCGCTGGCTGGGCAGGCCGCTGGTCACCCTGGAGGCGGCGGCGCAGCGCCTCGGTGACGGCGAGTTCGGCACCAGGTCGCCGACCGACCAGGGACCACGCGAGGTGCGCAGGCTGGCCACCAACTTCAACCGGATGGCAGCCAGGCTGGAGTCACTCGTCGACGGCCATCAGGCGATGATGGCCGACGTGAGCCACCAGCTCAGGACCCCGCTGGCGGCGCTCCGGCTGCGGCTGGACGTGCTCGCGGAGGATCTGCCCCCGCAGATCGCCGAGGAGGTGGCCGGTGCGCAGGAGGAGGTGGGCCGGCTGTCCAGGATGGTGGACGGCCTGCTCGCGGTGGCCCGGGCGGAGCACGTCACCGCGGCGCCGGTCGCGGTGCCGGTGGAGGCCGTGCTCAGGGACCGCGCCGCGGCCTGGCGGCCGGCCGCCGAGGAGAAGTCGGTACGGCTCAGCGCCGACGTGCTGGAGCCGCTGTACGCCAGGCTCGGCGACGGCCAGCTTGAGCAGATCCTGGACAACCTGCTGGCCAATGCTCTGGAGGCGGTGCCGCCTGGCGGGCAGATCCGGGTCGGCGCGGCAGGTGCGAGCGCGGGCGGCCGGGTGCGGATCGTGGTGGCCGACGACGGCCCTGGCATGACCAGCCAGCAGCAGCACGCCGCGTTCCGCCGGTACGTGACCAGCACACCGGGCGGAACCGGGCTCGGCCTGGCGATCGTGCACCGGATCGTCACGTCGAACGGCGGCACCGCCGAACTGTCCGACACGCCGGGCGGCGGGCTCACCGTGACGCTTGATCTTCCGGCCGCGCCGCGCGAGCGACTGCCCAGGCGACCTGCGGCGCCGCAGCCGGCCAACCGCGATCTTTAGCAGCTCTGAAGATTTCCTGAACGAGATCCCCAGGCTCCATCGGGCATGCTGGTTGACCTACCCCGGCGGACACTGAGGAGGACCACGGCATGCGCTGGCCGCACGAGAGCGCGATCACCCGGCGGGACGACCAGCTTGCCAGGACCCGCAGGCTCTCGCTCTGGGTGGCCGGCGGAGCGACGGCCGCGACCGTCGCGCTCACCGTCGCGCTTGGCTCGGCGCTACCCGGCCACACCATCACCAGTGGCGGGACCGCCACCGGGACCGGAACCGGCGCCGGCGGCGCCGCCTCGTCCGGGCAGTCCGGTGACGACTCATCGGGCGGCGGCCAGGTCACCCCGCCCACTCAGGCGCCATCCCAGCCGACCGCGCCGCCGGTGGTCTCCTCCGGGGGGTCCTGAGGCGATGGCCGCGAGTCTGCTGACCGGATCTCGGCAGGCGGGCCGACCGTGACCGGCACCGTGCTCAGCGCGCCGGTGGTCGTCGGGCCCAGCCTGCTCTGGTACACCACCCGGGCCACCGGGATCGTCGCGCTCGTGCTGCTCACCGGCACCGTGCTGCTTGGCGTGGTCGGCTCGGCGCGGGCCGCGTCCGCGCGCTGGCCCCGGATCGTGACCGCCGAACTGCACCGGAACCT
The DNA here is from genome assembly GCA_021792855.1 of Actinomycetes bacterium. Lineage (GTDB taxonomy): Bacteria > Actinomycetota > Actinomycetes > Streptosporangiales > Streptosporangiaceae > Chersky-822. The sequence goes on along the minus strand of JAJYTW010000077.1, from coordinate 5,807 downwards.
GGCCCTCACGGCCGCGGTGTTCGTCGCCATCCACGTGATCACCACGCTGCTCGACCCGTTCGCGCCGATCGGCCTGGCCGCCGTGGTCATCCCGTTCGCGTCCAGTTACCGGCCGTTCTGGCTCAGCCTCGGCACGGTGGCATTCGACTTGCTGGCCGCGGTGCTGATCACCAGCATGCTGCGGGACCGACTGCGGCACCGCACCTGGCAGGTCGTGCACCTGCTGGTCTACGCCTGCTGGCCGGTCGCGCTCTGGCACGGCTTGGGCACCGGTACCGACTCCCGGCTGCCGTGGGTGCTGGGAATCGACGTGATATGTATCGCCGCGGTCGGCTGGGCGGTGTGGTGGCGGCTGTCGTTCACCGAGCACCCAACGGCGCGCACCGTCGGCCGGGTCAGCCTCGCCGCCGTCCCGCTGCTCACCCTGGTTTTCGTGGCCGTCGGCCCGCTGCAGCCGGGCTGGGCCCGGCGGGCCGGCACGCCGGCCGCGCTGACCCGTGGCGCGGCAACCGCAGGCACCGGGTCAGGTGGCACCGGCTCGGCCAGCACCGGTACCGGCGTCGCGGCGGGCGGGCTGGCCAGCGCCCGGTTCACCGGGCAGGTGGCGGTCACCGACGCCGCCGGTCAGCGCACGATCACGATCACCGGACGGACCGTGGCAGCGCCCGCGGAGAGCTTCCTGATCGTGCTCCATGGCACCCCGGCCGGCCAGGGCATCAGCCTGACCAGCGGCACCGTGCGGATTGGCCCGGCAGGCTCGGCCGCCGGCTACACCGGCCAGGTCACCGGGCTGTCCGGCCAGCAGCTCACCGCCAAGGTCTCCGGGCCGGGCGGCGAGCGGCACGCCACGTTCATCCTCACCATCACCGGCTCGTCCGTGACCGGCACGGTCAGCCTGCTCGGCGACGCATAGGAGCGGCGATGACTCGATCTGGCGGCCCGGCCGCCCCGCCGACCGCGCCGCACCGGCCCGATCAGCTTGGCGCGGCCACCAGGCTGACCACCGGCTGGCAGGAGTCCAGCCGGGCCGCTTCGTTGCTTAGGCACACCGAGCGGTACGGCCCGCTGCCGCGGCGCGGCTCGGGGCGCGCCCTGATCGACGCGGTCGGCCAGGCCGGGCTGACCGGCCGGGGCGGGGCGGCGTTTCCGACCGGCACCAAGCTGCGCTCGGTGGCCTCCGGGCGCGGGACCGCCGTGGTCGTGGCCAACGGCATGGAGAGCGAGCCCGCCAGCGAGAAGGACAAGGCGCTGCTCGCCCGCGCCCCGCACCTGGTGCTCGACGGCGCGGTGCTCGCGGCGGGCGCGGTCCGGGCCGACGAGGTGCACCTGTGCCTGCCGAGGAACCGCGAGTGGCTGATCGCCGTTATCCAGGATGCGGTCGCCGAGCGCCAGCGCGCCGGCCTGGACCGGGTCCGGATCGAGATCCACGATCTGCCGCACCACTATGTTTCCAGCGAGGAGTCTGCCCTGGTGCACTGGCTGAACGGCGGCGAGGCCAAGCCGACCGCCACGCCGCCACGGCCGTTCGAGCGGGGCGTCGGGCAGCGGCCGACCCTGGTCGACAACGTGGAGACCCTCGCCAACATCGCCCTGATCGCCAGGTTCGGGCCGGCCTGGTTCCGCCGGGCCGGGCTGCCGGACGCGCCGGGCACGATGCTGAGCACCGTTTCAGGCGCCGTCACCGATCCGGGCGTCTACGAGGTTGAGGTGGGCACTCCGGTCGGCCAGGTGCTCGCGATGAGCGGTGCCCGGCCGGACGTCGACCACGTCCTGATCGGCGGCTACTTCGGCAGCTGGCACCAGATCGATCAGGTGGCCAGCCTGCCACTGGCGCCGGCCGGCCTGCGCGCGGCCGGCGCCTCGCCAGGAGCCGGGGTGCTGCTCGCGCTGCCGCCGGACACCTGCGGCCTGGCCGAGACCGCCCGGGTGCTCACCTGGCTGGCCGGCCAGGGCGCGGGACAGTGCGGGCCGTGCGCCTTCGGGCTGCCGGCCATCGCCGACGACTTCACCCAGATCGCCACCGGACGGCTCACCGGGCCGGCCCTGGAGCGGCTGGAACGGCGACTGGGCACCGTCACCGGGCGTGGCGCCTGCCGTCACCCGGATGGCGCGGTCCGGTTCGCCAGGTCCGCGCTGACCGCGTTCGCCGCCGACCTCAAGGCGCACGTGTCCCGGCGGACCTGCCTGGCCGTACGTCGTAGCGAGGCACGGCGGCCGGTGCTTCCGATACCGCGTCCGCTGGGTATGGAGGTGTGGCAGTGAAGCACCGCCTGGCGGTCAATCCGATCGCCTGCACCGGGCACGGGCTGTGCGCCGAGATGCTGCCCGAACTGATCAGGCTCGACGAATGGGGGTTCCCGATCGTGTCCGACCGTGCGATACCGCATGACCTGAGCCCGCTCGCCAGGCGAGCGGTCCGCATCTGCCCTGAGCTCGCGCTTCGGCTCGACCCGGCGGCCGCGGACCGGAAGGTGGCTGCCCAGTGAGCGTGCGAACCGAGCCCAGGCACCGGCGGGAGGCTCCGCCGTCATCTGGCGGCGCGGACGGCAACGAGAAGCTGACCGCGATGACCGGCGCGGTGCTGCTGATCCTGCTGGCCGCCCTCGGCATCACGATCCTGGCCAAGCGCCAGTTGATCACCCAGCACTTCTTCCTCGGCTTCCTGCTGCTCGGACCGGTGACGGTCAAGCTAGGCTCGACGATGTACCGGTTCGTGCGCTACTACACCGGCTCGGCGCCGTACGTGCGCAAGGGCCCGCCGGCCCCGCTGCTCCGGCTGCTCGGCCCGGCTGTGATCCTGACCTCGCTCGGCGTGTTCGGCTCGGGTGTAGCACTCGCCTTCGTTGGACCGGGCAACTCGATCTGGCTGCTCGCGCACAAGGGCTTCTTCGTGCTCTGGTTCGGCGCGATGAGCATCCACGTGCTTGCCTACGCCCCGAAACTGCCCAGGCTGCTGTCGAACCGGGCGGCCGGCCGGGACCGGATGTACGCGGTGCTCGCGGGCGCCGGCCGCCGGTGGATGCTGCTGACCGCGTCGCTGATTGTCGGTCTGGTCCTCGCGCTGGCCACCTACCACCTGGGCAGCCAGTGGACGTCCTTCCTGGCCCATCACGGCTAGTCAGGCGCCGGTAGACCGGCAGGGCGGGCGATTTCAGGGCACGATGAGCACGGTGCGCGACTCGGTGTAGAAGTCCCGGGCGGCCTGCCCCTGCTCGCGCGGGCCGTAGCTGGACTCCTTGGAGCCACCGAACGGCGCGGTGAAGTCCACCCCGGAGGTCGGGGCGTTCACCCGGACCATGCCGGTCTCCAGCCGCCGGGTCAGCCGCAGCGCGTGCCCAAGGTCGCCGGTGAAGACCGAGGTGACCAGCCCGTACCTGACGTCGTTGGCGATCTGGACCGCCTGCTCGGCGGACTGTGCCCTGATCATCGCGGCGACCGGGGCGAACACCTCCTCGGTGGCCAGCCGGCCGGCCGGCTCGGGAAGCTCGACCACGGTCGGCGCCAGGTAGTAGCCGGGCATGTCCAGCCCGTGGCCGCCGGTCAGTAGCCGGCCGCCGCCGCCCGCCACCGCCTCAAGCGCCGCCGCCCGTGCCCGCTCGCTGATGACCGGTCCCACCAGGGTGCCGGCGTCCGCCGGGTCGACCACGGCCAGCGCGTCGATCGCCGCCGCCAGCGCGTCCCTGAACTGGTCGTAGACCTCGTCGGCCACGATGATCCGGCTGGTCGCCGTGCACTTCTGGCCGGCGAATCCCATTGCCGCGTAGGCGACCATGGACGCCGCCCGCTCCAGGTCGGCGCCGGGCAGCACGATCGAGGCGTTCTGGCCACCCATCTCAGCCTGCACGCGCAGGCCTCGGGCGGCGGCACGGGCGCTGATGTCCCGGCCGACCAGCGAGGATCCGGTGAACGACACCGCGCCGACGTCCGGGTGGTCGATCAGCGTCCTGGCGGTCTCGGCCTCGCCGAGCACCACCTGGAACACGTCGGCGGGCAGGTGCGCGCTCAGCAGGTCCCGCAGGGCCAGCGCGGTCGCGGCGGCCGCGGCGGCCGGCTTCAGGATCGTGGCGTTGCCGTAGGCGAGGCTGGGCGCCGCCTTCCAGAGCGGGATCGCGACCGGGAAGTTCCACGGCGTGATCAGGGCCGCGACGCCGACCGGCACCCGCCGGGACATCAGCAGCTGATCGGCCTCGGCGGCCGGGATCGTCTCACCGTCGGGCAGCAGCGCCGACTGGGCGTAGTACCGCAGGATCGCGACACCCCTGGCGACCTCGCCGCGCGCCTCCGACAGTGGCTTGCCGACCTCGCGCACCACCAGGCCGGTGAACTCGGCGGCCCGGTCCTCCAGAGCCTGCGCCGCGTCGCCGAGCGCCCGCGCCCTGGCCGCCGCCGGCGTGTCCGCCCAGACCCGCGCCGCCCGCGCCGCCCGGCCGGCCGCCTCGGCGGCGCCGGCCGCGCCCGCCTCGTCCCACTCGCCGAGCACATCGCCGGGATCGTGCGGGTTCACGCTGGTGAAGCTCATCGTCGTGCTCCTTAGCAACCGAGACCGTCACCAGCACCTTGCCACGCGCACCGGCAAGCTAGCGGGCAGGGTGCCTGCTAGCGGCCTCCAGCCGCGACCCGGACCTGGCTGACCCCGCCTGCCCCGCCGAGCGCGACAGACATCTTGTCGGCGTATCTGCGCACGGTTCGGCCAAGCTCGCCGATCCGCCAGGACGGCCAGTCGGCTCCGGCGCAGGCCAGGCTCAGCGCTCCGGCGCAAGATCCGTCGTCAGCGAAGAACGCCGCGCCGATGCAGGTCACGCCTGGCGCCTCATCCTCGGCCACTGCGAAACCACGGTCCCGCGCCACGGCCAAATCCGCCGCCGGCACATCGAGCTTTCCGCCGGTGACGGACTGGATCTCGGCAGCCGTCATGGCGGCCAGCATCGCCCGCCCGGCCGCCGACCGAAACCCGGAGGCGCGCCCGATGCTCCGGAAAGCCCTGACATTTTCCGGACCAGCCACGCGGCCGACGAAAACCACGGAACCGGTCCTGATCACCGCGACCTCACTTGTAAGGCCGGTCAGCTGAGTCAACTCGGCCAATACTGGCTGAAATATCTCGCCAATCGGCAGCATCCTACTGGCATTGTCGCCGAGGCCGATCAAAACGGTGCCGAGGGTATACCTCGGCCCGGGGCGCACATCCGCGAGCAGGTCGAAGCCGACCAGTGTGCGCGCCAGCGCAAGCGTCGTACTCTTGGATGTCCCAAGCACCCTGGCTAGGTCGCTCAGCGACAGCCCCTCTGGCGGCCCGTCCGCCACGATCATCAGCAGTCGCATCGCCCGAGCCACGCTGTGTACCACATAGCGATCATCGGCAGCACGCGCGCCCGTGTCCGACCCGATGAGCACCGTATCCCCCCAGGAAAATTCTAATGCTCGGCAATTTCAGCCGAGGGTAAACAATCCATCATATAACTCGGCAAATATGTACACCCTGCCTATACTGCGGTCAGGAGAAGCCTATTACTCTGGTTCTGTTCGGCACAATGACATTCGTCATTGCTGATCAGCCAGATCCTGAATACGCCAGAACGCGCCTGGATGACGCGTTCCCGCGCGGGCTTCGACATCTGCGATGTGCGGCACCACATCCCAGCACCGCACACCGCAGACGTTGCTCCGGCCGCTACCGCACCGGCTCGCTCTCCCGCTCGACGTCCAGGAAGGGGTCGTCCGGCCCGTCATCGGCGGACGGCGACGCCCCGACCATGGCGGGCACCCGGGCCGGTTCGAGATCGTCGTAGGCCTGCTCGCCGTGCACC
>JAJYTW010000076.1 GCA_021792855.1 Actinomycetes bacterium | reverse complement strand
CGTGCTGCCCGGCTCGAGGTAGATCCCGCCGCCATTTGTCACCGCGGTGCTGTGCAGCACGTCGGTCTTGTACAGATAACCGGCCGTCCCGCTGGCCAGGTAGATCCCGCCGCCCTGGGAGGCAGCGCAGTTCTCCAGGGTGCTGTCCCTCAGCACTAGCATTGCCTGCGTCGGAAGTGACGGGCTCACCGTCAGCAGGCCGCTGTCGGCGAGCAGGCAGCCGCCGTCCCCGGACTCACCAGGCCCGCGCGGGGCACCGCCCGCGAGGCCGTTCCGCAGGGTGATCCCCTCGATCGTGAGCGACGCGCCGAGTCCATAGACCTCGGCGATCCGGAACGGCGGCGTGTCCGGCGCCGTAGACCGCTCGATCGTGGTCAGGTGCCCGACCAGGGTGACATTCCCAGTCACCGGGGTCAGGCCGACCGGCCCGTGCACCCCGCCGAGGATACCGGTCTCGGCCGTCGTCAGCATGTACACACAGCCTGACGCCAGATCGATGATGGTCGGCGTCCCGCTCTGGTCCGCCGTCGCGATGTCGTTGTTCAGCGTGGTCACGTCGTTGCACGCGACGCTCTCGGTCACCGGTGCCGGTCCCGCAGGCGCCGCCTGCGCCGCCTGCGCCGCCGCCATCCACGGCCCGGCAAGCAGCCCGGACGCCAGCATCGCCGCCCCGAGCACACCTCCCGCAATCCGCTTGCGCATCTTCGCTAACCCCCGTCGTAGCCAAGTCGGCCGGCGGTCGCCGGCCGACACTGGCATTGTTACGCAGAGTAATCAGATGCGCCGGTCAATCCGGAAGCGTGTCGGCATCCTAAATGGCGACGGCCGTGAGCGGGCTTGCGCAAACCCCGGCTCACGGCCGTCCCGGCCACCGCTCCGGCTAACGGAGCGTCCGCTCAGTGGGCGTAGTGCCCGCGGTAGTACTCGAAAACAAAGCCGATCACGCTGAACAGCACCGCGAGAATGCCGATCAGGAACAGCCACCACCCCATCGCCACGCCGAGCGTCGCCACGGCGGCGGACAGCCCTACGAACAACGGCCACCAGCTATGCGGGGAGAAGAAGCCAAGCTCCCCGGTGCCCTGCTCGATCTCGCCCTCGACGTCGTCCTCCGGCCGCTTGGGCAGCCTGCGGCCGGTGAACAGGACGTAGAAGCCGACCAGGAAGGACAGGCCCACCGCCAGCGCCAGGGCGGTGCCGCCGGTCGGGTCGTGCGCCAGGTTCCAGTAGAAGATGTCCGCTACGCCGAAAAAGATCGCGCAGCCGAGAAAGAGCCAGCCCTCGACTCTCATGCCGGTACTCCCGCTCTCATCCGAAGTCCTCGCCGACTAGCGCCGCCGGTCGCCCGGCCGGCGTCCCGAACCGGCCGGTTCACCGGCCCGCCCCGATCGCCTGGCGCTCCCGTTCGCCCTCGCGGTCCCGGCCGGCCCGCACGTGCGGGTGGTGCAGGTCGAACGCCGGGCGCTCGGACCTGATCCGCGGGATCGAGGTGAAGTTGTGCCGCGGCGGCGGGCACGAAGTCGCCCACTCCAGGGAGTTGGAGAAGCCCCACGGGTCGTCCACGGTGACCTTCTCGCCGTGCTTGTGCGTCTTGTAGACGTTGTAGAAGAAGAACAGGTTCGACACGCCGAGCACGAAGGCGCCGACCGTGGAGATCTGGTTCAGGGTCGTCGCGATGTGCGGCAGGTACGGGTAGTTCGCAACCCGGCGCGGCATGCCGATCACGCCCAGCCAGTGCTGCACCAGGAAGGTCATGTTGAACCCGATGAACACGAACCAGAAGTGCCACTTGCCTAGCCGGTCGTCCAGCATCTTGCCGGTCCACTTCGGCCACCAGAAGTAGAACCCGCCGAACATGCAGAACACCACCGTGCCGAACAGCACGTAGTGGAAGTGCGCCACCACGAAGTAGGTGTCGCTGACCGCGAAGTCCAGCGGCGGCGAGGCCAGGATGACGCCAGTCAGGCCGCCGAACAGGAAGACGATCATGAAGCCGAGCACGAACAGCATCGGCGACTCGAACGTCATCTGCCCGCGCCAGATCGTGCCGAGCCAGTTGAAGAATTTCACTCCGGTCGGCACCGCGATCAGGAACGTCATGAACGAGAAGAACGGCAGCAGCACCGCGCCGGTGGTGAACATGTGGTGCGCCCACACCGTCATGGCCAGGCCGGCGATCGCGATCGTCGCGGCCACCAGGCCCTTGTAGCCGAATAGCGGCTTGCGGGCGAACACCGGAAGGATCTCCGTCGCCACCCCGAAGAAGGGCAGCGCGAGGATATACACCTCCGGATGGCCGAAGAACCAGAACAGGTGCTGCCACAAGATCGCGCCGCCGCTATTGGCCGAGAACACCTGGGCGCCGAACTTGCGGTCGATCTCGAGCACCAGCAGTGCGGCGGCCAGCACCGGGAAGGCGAGCAGCACCAGGATCGAGGTGAGCAGGATGTTCCAGGTGAAGATCGGCATCCGGAACATCGTCATGCCCGGCGCGCGCATGCAGAAGATCGTGGTGATGAAGTTGACGCCGCCCAGGATCGTGCCCAGGCCGCCGAGGGTGAGGCCCATGATCCACATGTCCGGCCCGACGCCCGGCGAGTACAGCGAACTGGTCAGCGGCGAGTAGGCGTACCAGCCGAACGCCGCGGACCCGCCCGGCGTGATGAAGCTGAAGATCACGATCAGTCCGCCGAACACGAACATGTAGTAGCTGAGCAGGTTCAGCCTCGGGAACGCCACGTCCGGCGCGCCGATCTGGAGCGGCATGATCTCGTTCGCGAAGCCGACGAACAGCGGCGTGGCGAACAGCAGCAGCATGATCGTGCCGTGCATGGTGAACAGCTCGTTGTACTGCTGATTGGAGACCAGGCTCAGGTTCGGCTCGAACAGCTGCATCCGGATGATCAGCGCGAGCAGGCCGCCGATCAGGAAGAAGATGAACGAGGTGATCAGGTAGAGGTGACCGATGATCTTGTGGTCGGTCGAGGACAGCCAGTCGGCCAGGATCGAGCCCTTGCGGTAGCTCACGGGCTGGCCGGAGATCTGCGGCTGCTCCATGGATTCGACTGCGCTCACGAGGCACCCCCGGGCGTGCTCTGCAGCGCCTGCTGCTGATGGATCCACTGATTGAACTGCGCCTGCGACACGATCTTCACCTTGAACAGCATCCGGCTGTGGTAGACGCCGCAGAGTTCGGTGCACCGCCCGATGAACGTGCCGGTCTTGATCGGCGTCACCTGGAAGTGATTGGCGTAACCCGGGATGACGTCCCGCTTGAACTCGAACGGCACGACCCAGAAGGCGTGGATCACGTCGATCGAGGTCAGGTTGAACTGGACGACCTCGTTGGTCGGGATCTCCAGCAGCGGCAGGTGCTGCACGTTGGAGTTCGGGTTCCACATCGCGCCGTTCTCGGTGACCACCGTGTACGGCTGGTTAGCGCCGTGGATCTTGTACTGCGGATACTGGAACTGCCAGCGCCACTGGAAGCCGACCACGTTGACCACGAGGTTCGGGTGCGGCCGGATCTTGGTGATGTAGTTCTCGTCCCTGGCGGTGAAGTAGAACATCACGCCGACCATGATGAACGGCAGCACCGTGTACAGGATCTCAACCGGAAGGTTGTACCTGACCTGACGCGGAAGCTGGTCGCCGCGCTTGCGGTGGAAGATGATCGCCCACAGGATCCCGCCCCAGACGATGGCGCCGACGCAGAGCGCGGCGAGCCAGGAGCCCTGCCACATGGCCACCGTGACCTGGCCCTGCTTGGTGACCGGAGCGAGCAGGCCCAGTCGGGGAATGGAGTTGGAATCGCAGGCCGTCGTGACGATCGCCAGCCCGGCGAGCGCCACGGCGCGCGGCAGCCAGTGCCGCAGGCGCTGCATGCTGCGCCCCTGGCGTGAGGTACTGCGGTTGGGACTCACAGGTTGCCTTCCAAGCGGCCGTGTGCCGACTTCCCAAGTGTCCTACAGGTTGTCGTGCAAACAGTACAACGCTGCCCCGCTAGTTCTCCCGCTACCCCCGCCAGATTGTGCCCCGGCGTGACCTTCACCAGCGTCCCGGCCGCGCTGCCCGGGCGACGCCGGGCAGCGCCTGGCCGCCCGGCCCCGGCCCGGAATAGGCTGGTCGAACCATGACCTACCTGGACGCCGCCTCCGGCGAGCCGACGATTCCAGCAGCTAGCGAGGCCATGCTCGGAGCGCTCGCGGATGGCTGGGCCGACCCGGTGCGGCTGCACCGGGAAGGCAGGCGGGCCCGGCTGCTGCTGGACGCGGCCCGGGAGCAGACCGCGAGCCTGCTCGGCTGCCGGGCCGATGAGGTGACGTTCACCACATCGGGCACCGCCGCGGTGCACTCGGGCCTGCTCGGCGCGGTGCTGGCCCGCCGCACGGCGACCCGCGGGCCGGGCCACGTCGTGCTGAGCGCGGTCGAGCACTCCAGCGTGCTGGCCGCCGCCGAGCAGGCCGGGCGGGATGGCAGCGCGGTCACGCTGGCGGGCGTGCGCCCCGACGGGCGGGCCGACCCGGCCGGCTTCGCCGCCGCGATCCGCGTCGCCGGCACGGTGCTCGCCTGCCTGCAGTCGGCGAACCATGAGGTGGGGACCGTTCAGCCAGTCGAGGCCGTGGCCGCGGACTGCGCGGAGGCCGGGATCCCGCTGCTGGTGGACGCGGCCGCCTCGGCCGGACGGATGCCGATCCCGGCCGGGTGGTCGCTGCTGACCGCCAGCGCCCGCAAGTGGGGTGGCCCGCCCGGCGTCGGGATGCTCGCGATCCGGCGATCGGTGCGCTGGCGCTCGCCGCTGCCTGCCGATAGCCGGGAGTCGGGGCGGGCGCCCGGATTCCCCAACCTGCCCGCCATCGCCGGCGCCGTGGCCGCCCTGGCGGAGGTGACGGCCGGCTGGCCCGCCGCCGACGCCGCGCTCCGGCGGCTGACCGGCCGGATCCGGGCACGGTTGCCCGAGATCGTCCCGGACTGCGTGCTGCACGGTGATCCCGGCCACCGCCTGCCGCACATCGTGGCGTTCTCCGCGCTGTATGTCGACGGCGAGGCGCTGGTGATCGAACTGGACCGGGCGGGTTTCTCGGTGTCGTCGGGAAGCGCCTGCGCGTCGCAGACCGGCCAGCCGAGCCACGTGCTCGCCGCGATGGGCGCGATCACGCACGGGAACATCCGGGTGTCGCTGCCCCGCGGCACGACCGCCGAGGAGGTCGAGGCATTCCTGGCGGTGCTGCCCGGCCTGGTGGCCAGGCTCCGCGACCGGGCGCTCCGGTGAGCGGCGATGGCCCGGTGAGCGGCCACGGAACGGCGGGCGATGACCGGACCGGCGACAACGGGCGCCCCGACCTGACCGTGGACGCCCTGGGTCAGCGCTGCCCGCTGCCGATCATCACGCTGGCCAGGCGGATCACCGAGGTGCCGGTGGGCCGCCTGATCGAGGTGCTGGCTGACGACCCGGCCGCGGTCAGCGACGTCCCGGCCTGGTGCGCGCTGAAGTCGCACGAGTTCCGCGGCCGGTCCGATCTGGCCGGCCGGCCAGGATGGTCGTTCCTGATCCGCCGGGGCGCCTGACCAGGCGGTTCGCGCTACCCTTCGCCTGCGGGCGGGTCGACCGGCGAGAAGCGGCTCGCGAACCTCGGATCCTGCTGCCACCACAGCCCGGACGCGGTGTCCGGCCCGGTCTCCGCCGTGACCGGGCCGCCTGCCGTGACCGGGCCGCCTGCCGTGACCGGGCCAGCCGCTGCGACCTGCTGATCCGCCGTCTGACCGGCCGGCGCCCGCCGGGCCGCCGCCTCCTCGGCATCGAGTTGGGCGTCGATCGCCTTGGCGTGCGTCTCGTCCTCGTGGATCATGCCGATCAGCATCGCCGCCAGGAAGGGCAGGCCGATGATGTCGCCAAGCACCCACAGCGTGCCCCCGCCGAGCATCTGATCGAACCGGACGGTCGGTCCCCACGGCCGGTGCAGGCCGTAGTAGTAGCCGCGGGCGATCAGGTTCTGGTCAGCGATCACCGCCAGGCCGAGGATCGCGTCCCCGATCACCTCGACGGCGCTGACCCACAGCGCCACCACGTAGGCGTAGGGCCGTGGCACCGGGTCGAAGCGCAACAGGGTCCAGAAGAACAGCAACCCAGGCACCAGCAGGATCAGCGCGGTGATCTCGCGGACCGCGAAGCTGTGCAGTCCCGCCGCGTACCAGGGCGAGAAATAGAGCACGAAAGGCATCACGACCATCAGGCCTGCGGTAATCGCCGGGAAGGTCAGCACCCGGGCGACCCGGCCGGTGGCGGCCGCCTCGATCCGCGGGCCCCAGCGCGGCGACGCCGCGATGGCCAGCGTCAGCGGCCGGCCCATGGTCAGGAACATCGGGATGCCGAGCAGGAGCAGGACGGTCTGCCCGGCCCGCATGTAGAACAGCACCGACCAGTACGCGGCCACCGACGTGCTGGTCGCGATCACGCCCAGGCCAAGTCCGCCCACGCAGAATGCCATCACCCGGCGGACCGGCCAGTCGATCCCGGCGCGCCGCACCCGCCGGACGCCGCTGAGGTAGCCCGCGCCAAGCAGCAGCAGCACCGCAAGCGCCCACGGGTCGAAGTACCACTGGGTGAACGCGGTCACCGCCGTGAGCTCAGGCGGACCGTGGTAACCAGAGGCGAGCACGCCGGACAGCAACTCCCTCGCGAGGACCGGGGCCATGTCGTCACGCTACCAACGGCTCGGCCATGCCCGGAGCGCCGCGCGGCGGGCCCCCGCCGACCGGTGCGGACGGCACGCGGCCACGATCCGGCGCACGATCAAACAGTCATATTGGCCCGCTAAGCCACGGTCAGCTACCTAGCTGACATTTACCTACTAACTTTATGGAGGACAACGCAGTAGGGACGCCGATGCCTGGTAATCACCGGAACCAGCACACCCGCGGGCCAAGCCGACCCGGTCAGATGTAGCAGGCGGCGATCTCGGCCGCGGCCTCCGGCCCGTACGCGGCGGCTGCCCGCGGCACCACGGTGTCCGGCGAGAGATCGTACTCCTGGGTGCCGGTGGTCTCCAGCGCGTGCACGGCCACGATGTTGCCAAGCTGTGCCGCGCGCTCCAGGCCGAGGCCCCAGGCCACGGCGGCGAGGAAGCCCGAGCGGAACGCGTCCCCGGCGCCGGTCGGCTCCTTCGGACGGACGTCGGGCACGGCGGGCACCAGGATCGGCTGCTGTCCGGCCCGGTCGATCCGGGCCCCGCGGCCGCCGAGCGTGGTGATCCGCACCCCGACCCGGTCGGCAAGCTCGGCGGGACTCCAGCCGGTCTTGCGCTCGGTGAGCGCGGCCTCGTACTCGTTGCAGAACAGGTAGTCGGCGCCGGTGATGAGGGACCGGACCTGCTCGCCCTCAAGCCGGGCAAGCTGCCAGGAGGTGTCGGCAGCGAACGGGATCTGATTGGCCACGCACTGCTTGGTGAACGCCAGCATGGCGTCTGGGTCGCTGGCGCCGATCAGGACTAGCTCGACCTGGCCGGCCAGGTCGCTCAGGTCGATCTCCCGGTCCTCGGTCATCGCGCCCGGGTAGAACGAGGCGATCTGGTTCAGGTCGGCGTCCGTCGTCGCCATGTACCTGGCGGTGTGATGCCGGGCAGACTCCCTGACCCCGCTGGTGTCGACCCCGTGGTCGTCCAGCCATCGCCGGTACTCGGCGAAGTCGCTGCCCGCCGAGCCGACCAGGAGCGGCCGCAGGCCGAGACAGCCGAGGCCGAAGGAAATGTTGGCCGCGACCCCGCCGCGGCGGATGACCAGGCTGTCGACCAGGAAGGAAAGTGCGATCTTGTCCAGCTTGTCGGGCATGAGCTGATCGACGAAGCGGGCCGGGAAGGTCATCAGGTGGTCGGTCGCGATCGACCCGGTAACTGCGATGCGCACGGCGGTCCTCTTGACGGCTCGGAACCGCTAGCGGCGCTGGCCGACCGGGCAGGCCCCACGATCGGGACCCGCGAGGGCGGACTCGGACGCGTCCTGGCGGCAGGAAGGCGGGGACGGAACGAACCACGTCAGGCTACCGCGACCGATGCCGGGATCGGCTAGCACCGCCCCGGCATCGGCCCCGGACTGGCGACCTAGTGGAAGGAGTCCCCGCAGGCGCACGATCCGGTCGCGTTCGGGTTGTCGATGGTGAAGCCCTGCTTCTCGATCGTGTCGACGAAGTCGATGGTCGCGCCGGTCAGGTACGGCCCGCTCATCTTGTCCGTGACAACCTCGACGCCGTGGAAGGCGTTGACAATGTCACCGTCCATCCGGCTTTCGTCGAAGTACAACTGATAGCGCAGGCCAGAACAGCCACCAGGCTGAACCGCGATCCTCAGCCTGAGGTCGTCGCGGTCCTCGGCGGCCAGCAGGCTGGCAACCTTGGCCGCCGCGACGTCGGTGAGGATGACGCCCTGAGCCGTCACGTCGTTCTGAACTGTCATCAGGTCAGCTCCCGCAGTCGAGGAAACCGCGTCTCGGCGCGGTTCGTCACACAACTCCAACGATAAGGCCTGGCCGATCATTCCGCCGCAGCCTGCCCGGCGGCACTCGCGACCTAGATCACAGTGAACGACCCCGGGCCTGGCCGCATCTCGGTCGTCCTGAGTAGTCGCCCGATTACGCCAAGGCGTATTATGGACAATATGTCATTCCGACGATAAGTTGCGGGTACGCCGACGGAGCGGGAGTTCGAGATGACCAGATCAGCGAGCGAAGTCACGGTGACAGGCCGGACCGGCCGGGAAGCTCCGGCCCGCCGCGGCACGGAGCCGGGGCTGCCGCTGTTCATACTCGGCAAGCAGGCTGACCCGGATACCGAGTGCGGCGTGTCGTGTCCCGGTGAGCTGCCGCCGGCCTCCGATCCGGCCCTGGTACACCGCGCCGAGCGGGCAAGGGCCGCCCTGGGCGACCGCGCTTTCATCCTCGGCCACCACTACCAGCGGGACGAGGTGATCAGATTCGCCGACGTGACCGGCGACTCGTTCAAGCTGGCCCGCGAGGCGGCCGCACGGCCCGATGCCGAGTTCGTCATCTTCTGCGGCGTGCACTTCATGGCCGAGTCCGCCGACATCCTGACCGCCCCGTCGCAGCATGTGATCCTGCCGGACCTGGCCGCGGGCTGCTCGATGGCCGATATGGCCGGCTACAGCCAGGTGGAGGAGTGCTGGGAGACGCTGACCGACCTCGGCCTGGCCGACACGGTGATCCCAGTCACGTACATGAACTCCTCCGCCGACATCAAGGCCTTCACCGGCCGCCACGGCGGGACCGTCTGCACCTCGTCCAACGCGGGCCGGGCACTGAGCTGGGCGCTGAGCAAGGGCACCAAGGTGCTGTTCCTCCCCGATCAGCATCTCGGCAGGAACACCGCCGTGCTGGAACTCGGTCTCAGCCTGGGCGACTGCGTGGTCTGGGACCCGAACCTGCCCGGCGGCGGTCTGGACGAGGCCGACCTGCGCCGCGCGACGATCATCTTGTGGCGCGGGCACTGCTCGGTACACGGCAGGTTCAGCGCCGAGAACGTGGCCGAGGTCCGGCGCCGGATTCCCGGCGTCCAGGTCATCGCCCACCCGGAGTGCCGGCACGAGGTGGTCACGGCGGCCGACTACATCGGCTCAACCGAGAAGATCATCGCCACCATCGAGCAGGCGCCGCCCGGCTCGTCCTGGGCGGTCGGCACCGAGTTGAACCTGGTCCAGCGGCTGGCCGAGCTGAATCCGGACAAGAACGTGGTCTTCCTCGACAAGACCGTCTGCTACTGCTCCACGATGAACAGGATCGACCTGCCGCATCTGGTGCACGCGATGGAGGCACTGCTGGACGGCCGGGTGATCAACCGGATCACCGTCGATGCGGCGACCGCGAGCCAGGCCAGGGCCGCGCTGGACCAGATGCTCGCGCTCCCCTAGCCGCGGCCGGTTCGCGGCTACAGGCCGGGCGCGCCCCAGACCGGGAACCACCGGTCCAGCTCCGGCTCGACCTTCAGGTCGTCCCCGAGCGCACCGCGGATCCGCAGTTCGGTGGCGTTGTCCCGGCGCTCCCCCGGCCGCGGCGCGAACGGGTAGAAGGTGCCCCGCTTGTACAGGTACACCAGCCCCAGCGGCTTGCCCGCCGAGTCGCGGAAGCTCAGCAGCGTGCACAGCAACTGCGGGCCGAACCCGCCGGCCTCCAGCGATGAGTTCACCGCGTGCAGGTCGGTGACCAGGCCCTCGACGTCGGCCGGGTCATGGGTGCAGACCAGCCAGGTGAAGCCGTAGCTGTCCGAGCTGACCCGGACCGGCGCCGTCGCGTCGCCCATCGCCAGCAGTTCCTTGACGTCCTTCTCGATGTCGGAGAACGCCCGCCCCTCTGCGGCGCGGAAGCACACCGAGCCGGTCCCGGTGGGTACGAAATCGGTCGCCGCCTGCAGCGTGATCGCCGCCGACGGCAGCGCGAACAGCGCGTCCAGCTTCGGCGGCACCGGCTTGGTGCGCCCGAGCAGCGCGTCCAGGAACCCCATAGCCGCACCTCCTGCCGGTTACTTGCTGAGCTGCTTGGAGATCTTGTCGAGTTCCTTTAGCCGCTTCTCCAGCGGCGGGTGGGTGGAGAAGATCGCGGCCAGGCTCATCTGGCCGCGCCGGACCGCCAGAGCCGGCGCGAAGTAGAACGCGTTCAGCGGCTCCGCGGCCCGCAGGTCCCTGGTCGGGATCCTGGCCATCTCGCCGCTCACCTTGACCAGCGCGCTGGCCAGCGCCGACGGCTGGCCGGTCAGCAGCGCCCCGGACCGGTCGGCGGACAGCTCGCGGTACCTGGACAGCATCCGGATCAGCAGGAAGCTGATCGCGTACACGACCATCCCCACGGCCATCACGATGAGCATGATCGGCAGCGAGTTCTGGTCATTGCCGCCGCGGCCGCGGCCGCGGCCGCCACCGCCGCCGAATAGCTCGGAGTAGAACGCGAACCGCACCAGCAGGGCCGCGACAATGCCGAGGAACGACGCGATCGTCATCACCGCCACGTCCTTGTGCGCGACGTGCGACATCTCGTGCGCGATCACGCCCTCGAGTTCCTCGGGCTCCAGCCTGCGCAGCAGGCCCTGGGTGACGCAGACCACCGCCACCTTGCTGCTGCGGCCGGTGGCGAAGGCGTTCGGCATGTCGGTCGGCGCGATCGCGACCCGCGGCTTCGGCATGTCCGCCAGCGCGCATAGCCGGTCGATCATGCCATGCAGTTCCGGCGCCTCCTGCGGGCTGACCAGCCGGGCACCGGCCGTGCTCAGCGCGATCTTGTCGGACCAGTAATAGGAGCCGAACGAGGCGCCCACGCCGAACAGGACCGCGATCACGATGATGCCGCCGCTGCCGACGTTACTGAACCTCGCCAGCAGCAGGATGATGACCACGATGAAAGCGGTAAAGACCAGCCCGAGCAGGAACATGGTCGCGCCCATTCGCGCGATCAGACCCCGGTCGGTCGCGTAGCGCGTGCGAGCCATCGACGCCGCCTCCGTTCCGTTCACGGCTGCCTCGGGGAGCCGACTTACTTCATTACACCGCACCAGAGCCGATGGTTCGCCCAGTGGAATCTCCGAGTTCGCTGAACGCGATCACTCCCGGTCGCGGCAGCGGCCCGGCCCGGTGGCCGGGCGCTCCCGGCCGCCTGGCCCGGATCCCGCCCAGCCGCGAGATCCGGACTCCGCCAGCGGGCTCGTCGCGGGTCAGCCGGGGATCAGGCCGCTGTTCCCGAGCAGTTCCCGCACTTCGTCGATGGTCGCGCCGTCCCTGGGCAGGATCAGGTCGGACGGCTCGATGGCATCAAGTGGCAGCGCCGTCCCGAGTTCCCTGGCGCGCGTCAGGAGCGCGCTCAGCGAGGTCCCGAACGCGGCCTCGTCGCCCTGCTCGATGGCCGCCTCGAGCGCGGTGTCCAGCTTGTTCAGCTCATCCACCGCGCTGTCATCGAGCCTGAACTGCCCCTCGCCCATGATCCGGACGATCATTGCCCCTCCCCGGCGCCTGGCTGGTCGGCCTGCGCCGAGTCGGCGCCGCCCGAGCCGGCTAGCTGCTTGGGCGAGCCGCCGGCGATCTCGGCCTTCATCCGCTCAAGCTCGGCGTCCACACCCTGGGTGGCGCCCATCCGGTCAAGCTCGGCCTGGATGTCGTCCTGCGGGCCGCTGATCTGGTCGGTCAGCGCGCCGGAGGCCATCAGCTCGTCGATCGCGCCGGCCCTGGCCTTCATCTGCTCGGTCTTGTCCTCGGCCCGCTGGATCGCCAGGCCGACGTCGCTCATCTCCTCGGAGATGCCGGTGAAGACCTCGTTGATCTTGGTGGTGGCCTCGGCCGCGGTGTAGGTGGCCTTGATGGTCTCCTTCTTCACCCGGAAGGCGTCCACCTTGGCCTGCAGCCGCTGGGAGGCGACGGTCAGCTTCTCCTCCTCGCCTTGCAGCGAGGCGTACTGGGTCTGCAGGTCGGCCAGCTGGGTGGTGAGGCCGGACTTGCGGGACAGCGCCTCGCGGGCGAGGTCCTCCCGGCCGGCGCCCAGCGCGTCGCGCGCCTGCCGGTCCAGCTTGTCGAGCTGCTGCTGGACCTGATGCATCTGGATCTCGACGCGCTTGCGCGAGGTAGCCACGTCGGCCACGCCCCGGCGCACCTTCTGGAGCAGCTCAAGCTGGCTCTGATAGGAGTAATCCAGGGTCTCGCGCGGATCCTCCATCTTGTCCAGCGCCTTGTTCGCCTTGGCGCGGAATATCGTCGAAACCCGCTTCATCACGCCCATATGCGCGGCCATCCCCTCATCCTGTGTCGCTGCCACACCATGCGGTGGTGCCGCGAGCTCGCCTCTGGCGTCAGCAACGAAATTTCCTCGGCAGCTGCTGGACTACCAGCCTATGACCTACCGGACGGCCCGTCATCTCGCCAGCCGCACTCAGCACACGCTACCCGGGTAGCCGTCTGCCGCCCCTGGGCCGCCGGACACCGAGTCGTCCGGCGCGTCATCCGGCCCGCCGGCCGCGCGCCGCGGCCGGCGGCAGATCGGTTACACGCTGGTGGTCTGGGGGGTTCGTCCCGGTAGGCTGTCCGCGTGTTCCGACGACGCAGCAGCGACGCTTCCCCGGTGCTCGACAGCGAGCAGCCGACGCCCGAGCAGTCCCGTGCGGGCGGCCAGGCGAGCAAGGGCCGGCCAACCCCCAAGCGCAGCGAGGTCGAGCGCCGCAGGCGCCAGCCTTACGGCGCGCCGCCCGCGAACAAGAAGGAGGCCGCCGCGCAGCAGCGCGAGCGCAGGCGGACCGACCAGCGGAAGCGGATGGACGCCATGCGGCGCGGCGAGGAGTGGGCCCTGCCGGCCCGGGATCGCGGTCCGGTCAAGGCACTGGCCAGGGACTACATCGACTCCCGGCGCGTCCTGGTCAGCGAGTACATCCTGTTCGCCGTGTTCGCACTGGTCTTCCTGCTGTTCGTGCTCGGCGCCGCGAAGAACTCCTCGGCCATCCTCTACATCGAGTTCGGCATCCTCGCGCTGATCGCGGCGGAGAGCCTCTACCACGGCTACCGGGTGACCGCCCTGGTTAAGCAGCGTCTCCCCGGCGAAAGCACCCGCGGCATCACCTGGTACATCGCCAAGCGCGCGATCCGGCTACGCAGTTCCCGCGTTCCGCCGGTCCGGGTCAGCAGGGGGGACACGATCTGATGGAGTTCCGGCACCTGGGGCGCAGCGGCCTGAAGATCAGCGAGATCGCCTACGGCAACTGGCTGACCCACGGCTCGCAGGTCGCCGAGGAGCAGGCACGGGCGTGCGTGGCCGCCGCCCTAGACGAGGGCATCACCACCTTCGACACGGCCGACGTCTACGCGGGCACCGCGGCCGAGTCGGTGCTCGGCCGCGCCCTGCACGGTGTCCGGCGCGAGTCGATTGAGATCTGCACCAAGGTCTACTGGCCGACCGGCCCAGGGGCGAACGACCGCGGCCTGTCCAGGAAGCACATCATGGAGTCCGCGAACGCCTCGCTGCGGCGACTCCAGACCGACTACGTGGATCTGTACCAGGCGCACCGCTTCGACCGGCACACACCGATCGAGGAGACCATGCGCGCCTTCGACGACCTGGTCAGGCAGGGCAAGGTGCTGTACATCGGGGTCTCGGAGTGGCGAGCCGAGGAGATCGCCGCCGCGCTGCGCATCGCCGATGAGATGGGCCTGGACCGGATCGTCTCCAATCAGCCGCAGTACAACATGATCTGGCGGGTGATCGAGACCGAGGTCGTGCCACTGTGCGAGCGGGAGGGGATCAGCCAGATCGTCTGGTCACCGATCGCCCAGGGCGTGCTGACCGGCAAATACCAGCCGGGCGCCGCCCCGCCGGCCGGGTCCCGAGCCACCGACGGCCGGGGCACCGGCGCGATCAGCGAGTACCTGGCCGATCCGATCCTGCGCCGGGTGGCCGAACTCCGGCCGGTCGCCGAGGCCGCCGGGCTGTCGCAGTCACAGCTTGCCGTCGCCTGGACGCTGCAGAACCCGAACGTCTCCGCCGCGATCATCGGCGCGTCCCGGCCCGAGCAGGTGCGCGAGAACGTGAAGGCATCCGGCGTCCGGATCGATCCCGCACTGCTGCGCCGGGTCGACGAGATCTTGGCGCCGGTAGTGGTGCGCGATCCCGCTCGTACGGTCAGCCCGACCGAACGGCCCTGACCGAACGGCACTGACCGGGCGCGGCCTGGCTGGCCGGCCCGGTCAGCGATCGCGGTCAGCCCGCGGCCGAGGCGAATACCGGGTAATAGGCGTCCGCCTGACCACTGCCGGTCGGATGGTAGGACGCCTCAAGGAACGTCCAGTCCACCGAGTGCAGCCACGAGTTCCAGTCACAGATCTCGTGCCCGGAGAACGCCGACCGGACATCGGCGTAGTGGAATCCGGCCCGACCGGCCGCGGTCGAGATGACCGAGTCGAGCACGTTCGCGCCGTTGTTTAGGTCTGTCCGGTCTGTCGTGCTCAGCCCGATGCAGTACTGCGAACGCGACAGATCGTAGAAGTCCGGGTAGCCGAGCACCACCACTTTGGCGTTCGGCGCATCGGACCGGATGTCGGTGAACAGCGTGCTCAGCTTGCCGGGAAGCTGCGTCATGGCGAGGTATTCGGCATGGTCGACGGCGTTCACGCAGTCCGAGGTAGACCCGAGCACGCAGGTCTCCATGACGGTGGCGAAGCCGACGTCGTTCCCGCCGATCGTGATCGACACCAGCGACGTGCCCGGCCCGAGTGCCGACAGCTGACTGCTGATCACGTCCGTCGTGGTCGCACCGGCGCAGGCCACGAACGCGAACGAGTCCGACGGGTGGGCGTTAGCCCACAGTCGCGGGTAGGCGTCAGCGCTGCGGTAGCACGAGCCAGAAGATCCGTAGCTTCCGGCGCCTAGCCCGGAAGAGTACGAATCGCCGAGGGCCACGTACTGGCTGCCGGCGGTAGTGGCGGCGGTCAGGAACGGAACCGCGGCCAGGACCGCGGTGGCCGCGAGGGCCACGCCGGTCCTGGTCCAGCGGCGCCGATGCGTGCGGGGGGTTAACCAGCCGGAGCGTGCCAAGGGGGGCCTCCCTTTCCGAGTGAGAACCGGTAACTCACCAGTAACATCCGGTCCCCGCGCGGTCAATATCCGCCCGCCGCCCGACTGCGGTTACTCCCCGGCCGCGGCTACTCCCCGGCCGTGCTATTCCTCGGCCGGGTGCAGGCTCATCGGGCCGTACTCGCACCGGTCATCCTCGAAGAGACTGACCTGGTCGACGCCGGCGTCTAGCAGGGTCCGCCAGTTCTCGCCCAGCCAGGTCTCCGCGTCGCCCTGGCTGCCGAAGCTCTCCTTCGGCAGGCCGCGCTCCGGGGCCTGCGATCCGTCCGCCTTCTCGTACTGCCACGTCCAGGTCATGGCCACAGGTTAGGGAGCGCAACCCGCGGGGTCGGCGACCGGGTCGGAACTTGCCCGAAATCTGGCATTGGTCGCCGATTCACCAGTCGAAGCGGCCGAGCACTCAGCATGGAACTGTTAAGTTCTAACAGCTAGTCTGACGCGGCGGGGCTCCGGCTTCCGCGCTCGCATGGCCCTCGCGATCAAGGTGGTGGACGGCATTGGCCCGCGTTGTCGTCATAGGTGATCTCATGACCGACACCGTCGCCCACGCGATGCTCCCGCTCTCCAAGGGCAGCGACACCCCGGCGACGGTGACCATGCATGGCGGCGGATCGGGAGCGAACGTCGCGGCCTGGCTCGCGGTCGACGGCACGGACGTCGCCTTCGTCGGCCGCCGCGGCGCCGACATCGCCGGGCGGAATCGGGACATGGAACTGATGGGCTACGGGGTGGACGCACGCCTGGTGATGGACCCCGAACGGCCCACCGGCACCTGCGTCGTGATGATCACGCACAAGGGCGACCACACCATGCTCTCCGACCCGGGGGCCAACGCCGCGCTCTCCCCCGACGATCTGCCCAAGGACCTGTTCACGCCCGGCTGTCATCTGCACATCTCCGGCTACACCCTGCTAAACCCAGGATCAAGGCCCGCGGCCATGACAGCCATCGCGATGGCCCGCCGGGCCGGCATGACGATCTCGGTGGACGGCGCCTCGTCCGCGCCACTCGAGCGGGCCGGGGCCGAACCGTTCCTGCAGATGACCAACGGGGCCACCCTGCTGTTCGTGAACGCCGACCAGGGCCGGGTGCTGACCGGGCGGGGCGACGCCGAGCAGGCGGCCCGAGTGCTGAACGCCTGGTATCCGCACGTGGTGATGAAGCTTGGCCCGGACGGGGCGATGTTCTACGCCAACGGCCGTCCCGACCCGGTCCGGGTCCCGGCCCCGCCGGTCGAGCGCATCGTGGACAGGACCGGCGTCGGCGACGCGTTCTGCGCCGGGTTCCTGCCGTGCTGGCTGGACAAGAAGCCGCCGAGCGAGGCGCTCACCAGCGGCAGCAGGCTGGCCGGGCAGGCCATGGCACTGGTCGGCGCCCGCCCGCTGCTCTAGCCAGGGTGCGCTAGCCGACACGAGATCGGCCAGTAGCGGCGCGCCGGGGCGCGGTCGGCCCGCATGCGCCCTGACCACGGCACAATGGCGGGCATGGCACGACGCACCACGACAACCCCGCCGCCCGAGGACTTCGAAGAGAACATCGTCGATATCGACGTCACCGAGGAGATGCGCGGCAGCTTCCTCGAGTACGCGTACTCGGTCATCTACCAGCGCGCCCTGCCGGACGCCAGGGACGGCCTGAAGCCGGTGCAGCGCCGGATCCTCTACCAGATGGCGCAGATGGGCCTGCGGCCGGACCGCGCGCACGTCAAGTGCGCGCGGGTGGTCGGCGAGGTGATGGGACGCCTGCACCCGCACGGCGACACCGCCATCTACGACGCCCTGGTGCGGATGTCGCAGACCTTCGCGATGCGGCTGCCGATGATCGACGGGCACGGGAACTTCGGCTCGCCCGACGACGCGCCGGCCGCCATGCGGTACACCGAGGCCAGGCTCGCGGCCGCGGCGCTGGAGATGACCACCTCGCTGGATGAGGACACGGTCGACTTCATCCCCAACTACGACGGCACCGAGACTCAGCCCGACGTGCTGCCGGCCGGCCTGCCCAACCTGCTGGTCAACGGGGCCGCCGGGATCGCGGTCGGAATGGCGACCAACATGGCGCCGCACAACCTCGGCGAGGTGATCGCCGCGGCCAGGCACCTGATCGCGAACCCGGAGGCGACGCTCGATGAGCTGATGCGGTTCGTCCCGGGCCCGGACCTGCCCACCGGCGGCAAGATCATCGGACTTGAGGGCATCAGGGAGGCCTACGAGACCGGCCGCGGCACCTTCCGGACCAGGGCCACCGCCCGGATCGAGCAGATCACCGCCCGCCGCAGCGGCATCGTCGTGACCGAACTCCCCTACGGCGTCGGCCCGGAGAAGGTCAAGGCCAGGATCAAGGATCTGGTCCAGGCCAAGAAACTGGACGGGATCTCCGATCTGAAGGACCTCACCGACCGGCACCGGGGCCTGCATCTGGTGATCGAGATTCGCAGCGGATTTCATCCCGAGGCCGTGCTCGAGAACCTCTACCGGCTCACCCCGATGGAGGACACCTTCGGGATCAACAATGTTGCCCTGGTCGATGGCCAGCCGCGCGTTCTCGGACTGCGTGACCTGCTGCGGATCTATGTCGACCACCGGCTTGAGGTGGTCCGGCGCCGGACCGAGTTCCGCCGCGGCAAGCGCGCCGACCGGCTGCATCTGGTCGACGGCCTGGTGATCGCGCTTCTGAACATCGACGAGGTCATCGAGGTGATCCGGACCAGCGACGACGCGGCGGCCGCCAAGGAACGGCTGATGAGCGTGTTCGACCTGTCCGCCATCCAGGCCCAGTACATCCTGGACACCCCGCTGCGCCGGCTAACCAGGTACGACCGGCTGGAACTCGAGCGCGAGCGGGAGACGCTCACCGCGGAGATCGCCGAACTCACCGCGATCCTGGACTCCGATCAGCTCCTGCGGGAGCTGGTCTCGGCCGAGCTTGCCGAGGTGGCCGGGAAGTTCGGCACTCCGCGCCGGACCGTGCTGCTGGAGAGCAGCGGCACCGCCAGCACGGCCGCCGTGCCGCTGGAGGTTGCCGACGACCCGTGCGTGGTGCTGCTGTCCTCGGCCGGGCTGCTGGCACGCACCGCCATCCCGGCTCCGGGCCAGCAGGAGCTGATGCCGGCCGAGAGCGGGCCCGGCCTCGCGCCTGGTCCGGACGCGGGCGACGGCCCGCGCGCGGCGCACGACGTGATCGTCGCCACGATCCCGTCGACGGCACGAGGCTCGGTCGGCGTGCTGACGTCGACCGGCCGGCTGATCCGGATCGGCGTGCTGGAGATTCCGGCGCTGCCGCCCGCCGCGCACGCACCCGGCCTGGCCGGCGGCGCCCCGGTCAG
>JAJYTW010000351.1 GCA_021792855.1 Actinomycetes bacterium | reverse complement strand
GGCGGTGCTCGGCTCGCTGCTCGCCGACGTCGGCTACCTGCTGGCCGATCCGCGGGTCCGGCGCGGTGCGGCATGACCGGGCGGCACGCGGCGCCGGCCCGTCCGCCCCGGACCGGGCGCGGGCGGCCCGGCCCCGCGGGACGGCCGCCGGGGCCGCGCCCGGCGGGGCGACTGGCCCGCCGGGCGCTGGATCCGGCGACCGCCGGAAGCGTCGCGGTGATCGCTGCGCTGGCCCTGTTCAGCTTCGCCGGGCCGCTCGTCTACCACGCGAACCTGACCAGGGTGGACCTCCTGCTCGCGAACCGGCCGCCCGGACCCGGCCATCCGCTCGGCACTAGCTCCTATGGCCTGGACGTGCTCGGCCAGCTGATGGCCGGCGGCCAGTTGTCGTTCGAGGTCGGTATCGCGGCCGGGATCCTGGCCGGGCTGATCGGCACCCTGTGGGGCGCGCTGGCCGGCTATCTGGGCGGCGCCGTGGATGCCGCCATGATGCGGATCGTCGACGCCGGGATCGCCGTGCCCACGCTCGTCCTGCTGCTGCTGCTGACCGCCGTCTACACACCCGGGCCGGGAACGCTGGTCCTGGTCATCGCGGTCACCTCGTGGCTGGGCACCGCCCGGCTGGTCCGAGGCGCCGCGCTCACCCTGCGCACCAGGGAATACGTGCAGGCGGTGGGGCTGATGGGCGGCGGGCGGCTGCGCGCGGTGGTCAGGCACATCGTGCCGAACGCGGCCGACCTGATCACGGTGAACGTCAGCTTCCAGATCGCCGACGCGGTCGTGCTGCTGGCCACGCTCAGCTACCTGGGCCTGGGGATCCAGCCGCCGGCGGCGGACTGGGGCGACATGGTGGCCGGCGGGATCCAGAACATTTACAACGGGTACTGGTGGCAGATCTACCCGGCGGGCCTGGCCATCATCGCGGTGGTCGTGGCGTTCAACGTGCTCGGAGACGCGCTGGCGGACCGGCTGGATCGGGGCGGCCGGGCGCGCTGACCCGCCGCGCTGGCCGGGTGCGCTGGCCGGCTGCGCTGGCGGGTCCGCACCGGGCCCCGCCCGCGCGCCGGTGCGGACGGCAGCCCGTCCCGCGCCGGTTACCGCTAGCCTGCTTGTGTCGGGCGAACGCAGGGAGGGATCGGCCATGGTCTGCCGCACGGATGCGATGGCGCCGGCGTGAGTGCCGGAACCTCCGTGCCCCGTCCCGGCCAGGCAGCGATGGCGGAGGCATCCGATCAGGCGCTGCTCGCGGCGCTGCTCGCCCGCGCCCCGATGGGGTTCGCGTTCATCGACACCGATCTGCGGATCCGGCGCGCCAGCGAGTCGCTGGGCGACCTGATCGGGGTACCGCCGGCCGCCCAGGTCGGCCTCTCCCCGGCGCAGGCCTGGCCGGTGTCCCTGGCCGGGCCCGCCGAGCGGCAGGTGCGCCGACTGCTGGCGGGCACCAGGATTCCGGCCGCGCGCGACGCCAGCGACGATGGCGGCGACGGCGAGTCGAGGCCGGCCGGGCCGGATGGCCTCGACGAGCCGGACCAGACGGTCGCGGCCGGGCCTGGCGGGCGCCGGCTGGTGCTGTCCTGGTACCCCGCGCATGCCGCGGACGGCACGGTCACCGGGATCACCATGGTCGTCGCGGACGCGACCGCGTCACCAGAGGCCGCCGAGACGCTGCGCCGCGCGACCGAGCGGTACCGGTCCCTGGTCCAGGCCGGCAACCAGGTCGTCTGGGTGACCGATCCGACCGGGAGGGTGGCTGAGGACGCCCCGGAATGGCGCTGGATCACCGGCCAGTCGGCCGCGGAGTACCTGGCGGAGGGCTGGCTGGGCGCCGTGCACCCGGACGACCGGGTCAGGATCGAGCAGGACTGGCTGGACTGCGTCGGGACCGGCACGGTGTTCGACGGGAGCTATCGCGTTCGCACCAAGACCGGCTCGTACCGGCACTACGACGTCCGCGCCGTGCCGATCGAGCGGGACGGCGTGATCGTCGAATGGATGGGGGCCAGCACCGACGTCACCGGCCAGCGCGAGGCGGACGAGATGCGGGGCCGCCTGACCGAGCAGCTATCCGCCGCGGCCCTGCGCACCTCCCGGCTCCAGCAGGCGACATCGCTGCTCGCCAAGGAGCTCTCGGTACGCGGTGTGGCCGCCGTGATCGCGGAGATCGGCCAGTCCGCGGTGCGCGCGGACCGGACGGTGGTCGCGATGGTCGACGCGGACCGGCTGCGGCTGCGGGTCATCGCCGCGGATGACGACGGGCCCGCCGAGCGCGGCGGCGCCATCCCGCTCGCGGCCGCCAGCGTGCTGACCGCGGCGATCGCTGCCCGGCGGCCGCTGATCATTGACGGTTCCGCCGATCTGCGCCAGCAGATCGGCGCCGACCAGGCCGGGCCCGCGCTGGTCGCTGACGACGAGCGGGCCTGGGTCGGCCTGCCGCTGATGAGCTCGGGAGCGCCGCTCGGGGCGCTGCAGTTCTCCTTCGCCCGGCCGCGGACTATTACCGACGAGGACAAGGTGTTCTTCGAGGCGCTGGCCGGGCAATGCGCGCTGGCCCTGGAGCGGGCCGTGCTGTACGAGCGTGAGCACGCCACCGCCGAGACCCTGCAGCGGAGCCTGCTGCCGGACAACCTGCCGGTGGTCCCGGGCATCGAGCTGACCGCCCTGTACAAGCCGATGACGATCGAGGTGGGCGGGGACTGGTACGACGCGTTCCGGCTGCCGGACGGCAAGCTCGCGATCGCCGCCGGGGACGTGATGGGCAAGGGCCTGATCGCCGCGGCCGGTATGGGCCGGGTGCGGAACGCGCTGCGCGCCCTGGCTCTGACCGACCCGAGGCCCGAGGCCGTGCTGGCCGGCCTGGACCGGCTGTTCCAGGCCACCGAGCAGCAGGAGCAGGTCACCACCGTCTGCTACCTGGTGGTCGACCCGGCGACTGGTCAGGGCGTGGCCGGCAATGCCGGGCATCTGCCGCCGTTGCTGATCGGCCCGGACGGTCCGCCGCGACTGGATGAGGCCGAGGCCGGGACACCGCTCGGCTGGGCCAGTCCGCGCCGGCAATACCCGTTCAGCCTCCGCCCCGGAAACATCGCGGTG
>JAJYTW010000001.1 GCA_021792855.1 Actinomycetes bacterium | reverse complement strand
TGCAAGGCCAAAGCGCTCTAGTCGTGTCACTAGGCTATATCGCCCTTTCCACCAACCCAGACCCTGCTGACCTGCACGTTCACCATCCGGGAGACACCGGAACCAGCCTGAGCTGCGGAACGCAGGGCAGACTCTCCGCGACTATCTTCAGGAAAGGCTGGACGGAGAGTCCGCCGTTCGCGCGTGCGACGCCGTGGACTCTCTTCTGTCGCTCACACGGATCCGCAACGGTGCCCAACACGGCGATGCCAGGCACAAGGCGGTGACAGCGTTCAGCAAGATCGGCCTGGCATTCCCGCCTCCAAGCTGGCCGGGCGCATGGAGTCACGTCGCATGGCAGGCAAAGACTGCGCTCGACGCACTACGCGAGGAGGCGCACGCCAGCCTGCCTGAGTCCTAGCCGCCAAGGGTGCAACTCCCCGGCGCTTACCCGCTGACCGGCCAAAGGCCCATCAGGCGAAGAGGTACGAAATAGAGTAAAGAAACTAAAATTAGCAAACGGCGGAAACCGGGCTAGTTGCCCTCGGGGCGAACGGCCGTGATGAAATCGCTGATCTCGGCATCCAGGGCATCGCACAGCGACTCGGCCCTCGCGATGTCGAACGCGGGATAGCCCTGCCCGTCCTTCATCCCGGTAGCCCGCTCCCAGCCAACGAGCGCGATGGAACGCTCCTGGTACATGTCGTCCACAACCTTAGCGGCCGCATAGACGCGCCGGGCCGCATCGGCTGCCTCCGGGGCCACGATCTGGACCGTCACTGCCGCCGCGTTGAGCGCATCGCTCAGGCGAGGCGACTCATCAAAGGCACGCTTAGCCTCCGGCGTATCCGTGAGGTCGGCGTTGTACGCCAGGCGCAGCGCCCGAAGATTACGCAGGGAAGCACGAGCGGCAACCACCAGGCCGACATACGCCGCCCGCTGACGGTCGCCCAGTGCCCGCCGGTCCGCGCGGTCCGCCAGCCGTTCCTCGCGGCCCGCGTCCTGGCGCCCCTTCAGGCCGACGCCGCCGAGAGTGCCCACCAGTGTCGCGCCGGAGGCAATCAGCGCGTCCCACGGAAATGCCATGGCCGGCAGCATACGAGCGCCGGACCCGGTATCCCGGGAAACGGCACGCACCGAGGCACCCTCGGCACGCTCACCCCAGCCAAAAGAGGCGTGAAATATGGCAACGAAGTTGTCGTAGGGAAAACTCGCGCGACACCGTCTGAGCGATCAGACGCGACCAACCGGGGAAGGCGAGCACCGGTCGATCGCGGGCAGCTCCAGCGCGGCCGGGAAGGCTACGCGACCGGCGGGCGGTCACCTGGCCGAGCGGGAAGGCCGAGCCGATGCGACCGGCGGGAAGGTCGAGCCGATGCGCGACGCGAACGCTCAGACGGTCTAGGTGCACCGGGGAAGCTGTCCGCCACGCCGAGCCGCGCGAACTGGCCGAGCGGGCGTGTCATCTGACGGCTGTCTACTGGCACGCCGAGCCGGTGGTGCGCGCGCTGGGAAAACTCCGATGCGATTGTGTCAGATTTCGTCCCACCCAACTAAGGATCTGTGCTAGCGTCAGATGAAACAAAGGGTCCCGGCGACGGCGGCAACCGTCCCGGGACGTGACCGAGATCCGTAGGAGATCCCGATGGCACAAGACTCTACGCCCGGCGTGCGGACGATGTCCGCTAGCGAGTGGCAGCGCAGCGTCCGACTGTGGCGCGCGGACGGCGCGACCGATGCCGAGATCGACGCCATGAGCGTCGGATGCCCGCGGCACGGCAGCGCTTCGATCGATTACGACGGCGCGCCGTTCTGCATGGCGTGCGACTGCGAGCGCGTCCGGGCCGGGCGCGTGGCCGCCGAGCCTGCCGATGCCGTCGCCGACCTGCTCGGCCAGGCATACCGGCTCGGGTCGGTGGATGCCTACGCCGGGCGACGGGCACTAGACCTGGCCGACGACGACTCCGCGGGGCTTATGACGGCGCTCGGCCAGACCGAGCCGACCACCGCCGCGAACGCGCCGCTCCGCGAAGCGCTCGGCGAGCGGTACTACGACGGCTACTGCGACGCCGCGGCGGCGCTCCGGTGACCGCGCTGCTGGCCGAGCCGGTCGATCTGGCTGGCGACCCGGACCTGGCGGCCGAGATGCGCGTGATGGACGATGCCGCGCTCGCCGACCTGGCCGGGACTGTGCTCGGCGACGTAGCGCGGGCCGAGCAGCGTCGCAGGGCAGCCGACCGGGCACGGCAGCGCCGGCGCCAGGACCCGGTCGCGCGGGAATGGCGGGATGCCGCCTACGCGCAATTCATGGCCGCCGAGTCGGCTACCAACGGCTACCTGGTCAACGCGGCCGGCCGGGCGCGCGGCATCGATCCGTGGTCGCTCTGGTCGGGACCTGCCGACCGGGCCGAGCACTGGGCGAGCTGGGAACTTCTGGAGTTCTGGCGGAGCAATCCGCGAGTCACGATCACGGACTACCGGCGCCAGGTGAGCGCCGCCGAGGAGGCATACCGCAATGACCGAGACCGACTGGCTGATGATGACGCCGGACGCATTCGACACGACCGCGAAGCCGGTACAGACCAGCCTGTTCGCCAAGCCGGATCCGTGCGGGACGCCGGACCTGTTCGCAGACCTGGACGGGACGTCGTGACCGGCTGCCGGCACCCGGAGCGACCAGGAAACGGCAAGCCCGTCTGCGAAGACTGCGGCGACCTGGCCAAGCGCGCGGCCGGTGCTGACCGGCTCGCCGAGCTGCGCCAGCGGGCAGCCGAGCGCCGGGCCGAGCGGGCAGCGCGACCGGCTGCCGACGCGCTCGCCGCGGCCAGCGTCCCGGTGCTGACCGGCACCGTGGCCGTCCGGCAGCCGGGCACGGTCGCGCGGGCCGGCAGCGCCCCGGCGATGGACGGCGACCGGCTCCTGACCTATGTCTATGGGCTGCTCGCCCACTATGCCGTCTGGCCATCGGAGGCAGCGCTCGTTGCGGCTACCGCCTGGATCGCCCATGCGCACGCCCGCGATGCCACCGGGACGCTCGTATGGCAGGCCTCACCCCGGCTGCTGTTCTCCAGCGCCGAGCCCGGCAGCGGCAAGAGCTACGCCATGCGGCTCGTGGCCCGGCTGTGCCCGGCGCCGGAGATCTTCGCCGAGCCGTCCGAGCCGGCCATCGCTCACGCGGTCGGCAAGCTGCACGCGACGCTCGCACTCGATGAGATCGATGTCTTGTTCGGCCGCGGCGAGCGGAAAGCCGCGCTCAGAGGGCTTGTCAATGATGGCTACGTCCGCGGCTCAAGCTGGGCCCGCGTTCGCGGCGGCCAGGTCGACCGCATCCCGACGTTCGGGGCGCTGATGATGGCCGGCCTGGACGCCGTTGAGACCGCGACTGGCGGGCGCATGGCCGCGACCATTACCCGGTGCATCCGCATCAGGATGCGGCGCGCTCCGGAGGGCTTCCGGGCACCGCGCTGGGACGCCGACGCCCGCCGGGCCGCCACGGTCCTGACGACCCAGCTCGCACGCTGGGCGGCGACCGCACTCGTAGGGCTCGGCGACGAAATCCCCGACATGCCAGACGGCATCGGCAACCGGGAAGCCGAGATCTGGGAGCCCTTGGTGGTCGCAGCCGACGCGGCCAGCCGTGAGTGGGGCGATCGCGTGCGAGCCGCGTGCGCCGAGCTATGCACGACCGGCGGGATGCCAGACGAGGACGAGGACGCGGCCGACGAGTTGGACTCGTGGTTCGCGAGTTTGAGCTAGGTCACCAGCCCGGCGCCGGGCATCGGATCCGGCGCCGGGCATCACCGAAGGGATAGATGAAGTGCTAGTTGGATACGCGCGGGTGAGCATGGCTCCGGCCAAGTCCCGCAAGGCACAACATGTTGACAACCAAGTCCAGCGGCTCGTGGCCGCCGGAGTGGACGAGCGAAACATCTACATCGACGACGGCCAGAGCGGCAAGCTGCGGAGCCGGCCAGCGTGGGACCGCTGCCTCGCGGTGCTCCGCGACGGCGACGTTCTGGTCGTCACGAAGCTGGACCGGCTCGGCCGGTCCCTGGTCAACCTCGTGGACATCATCAACCTGCTCGGCGAGCGCGGCGTCCAGCTCCAGGCACTCGACGGCTCGGTAGATACGACCACGCCGACCGGCAAATTCTTCTTTCACATCGCGTCCGCGATGGCTGAATGGGAGGCCGCGATGACGGCCGAGCGGACGCGCGAGGGACTGGCTGCCGCGAAGATCAGGCACGGGGGAACACTCCCCAAGCGCGGGCCGAGCATCACCCGGGACCAGATCGCGACCGCCACGCTACTGGCGACCGAGCACCCGGATATGAGCGCGACCAGGATCGCCGAAGTGATCGGCGTCAGCCGGTCGACGCTGTACCGGCATCTGGACATCGCCAGGATCCGCGACGAGGCAAGCGGCACCGGCCGGGGCGACGGCTGACGGCTCGTGCGCGCGGCGTGCGCCGGAACCGCCGTGCGCGCAACGTTTCCGAGTAATTTCATAGTTACGCGAACGGACGCGCGGGCTTCCAGTTCCGGTGCTGTTCGCGGTGGTGCTGACAGTTGGTCTGGGAGGCGTGTGGCAGGGCGTAAGCCGAGAGTTCCGAGGGACGAGCAGCGGGGAGTTTCCCCACTAAGGGGTGTGCCAGCGGGGGAAGACGTGGGGGAAGATCCGGGCGATGCGGGGGAACCTAGTTCCGGGTCGCGGGGGAAGTCGCAGGGGCCTGGTCATGGCGGTCCGGCCCGGGGATATTCCTGGCCGCCGTTCGGCCCGGAGAACAAGGCTGCGCTGAAGCATGGTGCGTATAGCGAGTCGGTGATCGCGCCGCGGGCGAAGGCGATCCTGCTCGCAGTCCTCGAGGACCCGGCGATGCCTGACCATGTCCGCACTGCGGCGTTCGCCAGCGCGGCCGGGGCCTGGGCGCGCGCGGAGGCCGTCGCAGAGGTTCTGTTCGAGTACGTCTGCCAGATGAGCGTGGACGACATGATCGCCCCGCCGATGCCGGGCACGAAGGCTCCGGTGGATGTCTGGAGGATGGCCGACGCGCACGCTTCCCGGCTGCGGTCGAAGGTGGGCCTGGACCCGATGTCGTACGCGAGGATCGCCCGCGATCTGGGCATCGCGGACCGGGCGCTCGATGCCGGCCTGGACCGCATGTCGCGTACCGGGGCGCAGTACGTCACCCGGGCTGCGGAGGCGATCGGGCCGGGCGACAACAGCTAGCCGGCTGCCGGGGGCGGGGGTACGTCGGCGGGGAGCCTGCGGCCGGTGCGGCGCTCGTACTCGGCGCGGCGGTCGGCGGGCCAGCGGCGGATGATCGCGTCGGCGACGGCACGTGCACGTCGCGGTCCGGGGTCGCGGGCGGTCAGCACGTACACGGTCGCCATGTCGTCGGGGAAGCCGGGCTCGCCGTCGCCGACGCCGGCCATGGCGGCCAGGGTGAGCGCTTCGGAGTCGATCGCGTCGGCGCGGCCTTCCCACCGGGCGTCGAAGGCGGTCATCAGGTCGGCGACGTCGGCGGCCATGATGGCGCGGGCCTGCTCCCGCTCGGCGCGGGTCGCGGTGCGGCACCGCTCGCGGCCCTCCCGGTCAAGGTGCTCCCACGGCTCGCCGCCCAGGCGGGCGGACGCGGCTCGGTGGACGGCGTCGCAGATCCCGTCGACCACCTCGGGCCGGATGTCAGTCGTCATGCTGGGTCGCTTCCCGCGCCGCTGGGGGCGCTGTTCAGGGTGCCGGCCAGGGTGCGGAGAGCCGCGGCACGCTCGCACCTGGCCGAGCAGTGGGCGTGGCCGGTGAGGGCACGCGGTACCGATGTCCCGCAGACCGGGCAGGCGGGTGTCGTCACGACGCGGCTCCCGTCGTCTGCCTGCCGCGGCTGGCCCGCCAGGCGGGCGGGATCACCGGCTGAGGCTTCCGGTACTCGGCGCCGGTCAGCGCGGCCGCACAGGCCGGGCACAGCGGCAACCGGCGGAGGCCGTACCGGGACGTGTCCCGCTGCCAGCAGCCCGCACCCATGCAGAGCACGCCCGGTGAAGGCTCACCAGCGACGAGCGCGCCAGACGCGGGGAAATGCTCGCCAGGGTAGGCGCCCGGGCCGGGGTCCTCGAGCGCGTACCGTACGGCGGTCAGGATCCAGGCGGTGCGGTTGGTGTCCTCGGCCGCGACGTCGATCCGGGCCAGGAGGTCGTCAGGGATGCGGAGCTGTACCGGGGTGGTCGCTGCCACAAGCCTCCGTCTCGTCAATACGCACTGTATGGACGCGTCGTGCATGCTGCCGGTCGTCAATACGGATCGGCGTCGCGGAACGGCACCGTATGGACAACCAGGCCGCAGCACGCGTCGGCCATCACCATAATTCTACCGCGAACGCGACAAAGACGCAGGTCAGCAGCGTCAATACGAGAATGTCAGCCGTCCTCAGCCGCAGCGTCGCGTGCCTTCCATTCCTGCCGGGCGTCCCCGATCAGGTCGGCTGCGTCCGGGGGCGGCCAGCCGCCCGGCCAGAGGTCCGGCTTACGCCAGAACTGCCATCGGCCCCTGCGCGGGCAACTGCTGCGCTGCCACCACGGCGAGCCGTAGCCGAGGTCATCGCGGCATGCCAGGACGAACTTCTTGTGCCACAAGCCGAGCGCGCGCTGGCAGTCGCTGAATCGCCGCTGCGCCTCTTGCCGCACTTCCGGGTCCACATGTGCCTGAATGCTGTCGACCGTGTCTGATATGGCCGGGAAGCGGTCTCGCGCCGCTTCCACGGCTGGTCGGCCAGCCCGTGCATAGATGCCCCCGGCGACCTTCAGCCGGACAGAGGAAGGCGTGCCGGGAAGCTTCGCGTCCATCAGCTCGACAAGCAGGGTCGCGATCTCCTCCGCAAGGCGGCGCGGCTCCGGATTCCCCACTATCCGAACTTCGCTGAGCGCGGCGAGCAACTCCGCGGCGGCGCCCCGACTCTGGGCGAGATCCGCCCATACCTGCGCCGCGGTCACATCCTTCGCGCGGACGGCCTGCTCGGTGACCGTAAGCCAGCCCGGCCACATGAGCGCCGCGTGTGCCGCGTCCTGAAACCGCAGGTAGGCGTGCAGTCGCTCGGCCTTGCTGCCCTGCCGCTTCCGACCACCCGGCGGCACGACGTCTAGACCGGCCTTGAGCACGGGAATGGCCTCGGCGAGGAACTGGACAGACGCGGGGTTGGGCGATGCGTTCATATCAAGGCGCCTATCTGTGCGGACTTCGCGGACCTTCGGCTCAGCGCGGAGAGGAATCTGGACCCCAGGACTTCACCCCAGCGGCCTTGCCCGCCAGCCCAAATAGCGAGTCTCACCCCCCGGGGATGATCTGCTGGTTATACGGCTCGCATGCCGCGGCGTAAGTGGGTTCGACATTGTTCATGTTCGCGGCGATGGGCGCCTGGTTTGCCCAGGCCTGCCAGAGTTGCTGGGCGCAGGTCACCAGACCGGGACTCTCGACTGTGATGGTGCGTGTACGAGTCCGCCAGCGGGTGACCGGCGGAGTGGTCTTGGTGACGGTCACGGTGCGGACCCGGGTGCGTGTGCGGGTGACCACGTGAACGGACGGTGGCCGCACTGCATAAGCTGTCCAGCCTGATGCGGCAACGGCCACGACAACTGCAAGCCCCAGCCTACGGATGACGTTCCGAATGGCGCTGCGGGAATCGCGATGTGCCGGATCGAGATCAGTCACGGGGGTCGCCCTTCTGATGATTATCAATGCGCGGTGGGCTTACGGTAGGGGGTTCTTCACCTGAACGCCGTATCCCTGGCAGTCGGTGATGATGAGCTGGACGTCACTGGGCTGCCCCGGATACTGAGGCGTCAGCGCGGCCGAGTTGATGCTCTGCAGGTCGCCGTCCAGCGTCTGCAGGTCCGCGCCGAGTTGAGTCCCCTGCGCCTCGCTCTCATCGGCCTGAAGTGAGGCGCTGAGGCGTGGCATGTCCTGGTTGACTGCCTTCTTGAGCCATGCGGAGAAGCTGTCGCAGATCTGGGTAGCCTGGGAATCGGTCAGGACCGCAGGCGCAGACGTGGCCGGCGCGACAGCGTAGTGAGGCGGGGCCGCGGAAGACCCGCACGCGGCGACAGAGAGAACCGCTGCCGCGCTGGCGGCGGCAGCACGAGGATACGACCAGTGCATGGTGGACTCCGATATCTCGGGGGAAACGGTCGCAAGGGTGTGCGAGCCGGCGCAGTCGCAATGTAGGCCCGTCATCGGACATTCGGGGGACGGCCCAGTTCCCCCACCGAAGAGCGGGACCAGTCCGCTTTCTGAGTATGACGGTCACTTGGCCGAAGCGCAGCCGGCGGATACCACCTGGGTTGACGCTCTGGCAGTCGCTCTCAACCTGCTGGGCGACTACGAGGGTCATCAGCCGCGATCCGCTCTCCAGCGACGCGCCCTTCGCGCCGACGGTCGTTGAAACGTCTGCCTGCAGGGCAGACAGGTCGCAGTAGAGATGGCCGGACGGTGCCGCATGCACATGCGTTAGTCTGCCTGTAGGGCCGCTGTTCCCTGAACTGCCCAGATGCGAGTGCTGACCCTTTCTCTAGTCAGAATAATCCGTAAGCGTGTCAGGCAAGAACAAGGATCGAGCTGCGAAATTTGCCCGCGCAAGTGACTGTTGGAAGACGCTCGCTTCATGTGTCATGTCCTCCGCCTCCCGCAGGTAATACTCATCAGCTGCAGTTCCTGCGACGAGATCTGTGAATTTCGCGTTAAGCTTCGAAATCTCTGCCGCAGACTTCCAGTCCTGGCGTGCCTGGTCGGCAGCCCTGACGTGACCGGCGTACTTCTCCATGGCGTCGACAATTGACTCTATCTTAGCCAGTTTCTGCCGCAGGGCGTCGTCCTGGGCGTTAATCACTGCCCCGGTTAGCGGACCCGGATTACTGCCGGCATGCAACTGCCGCATCCTAAGCTGCTCTCTGCGAAGGCTTGTTATGTCACGCAGGTCAACGGCTATAGACCACTCATGCCTTCGCAACGTCGGCTCCGCCGCGGCGCGCTCGAGCTGGTTCTCGGAATAGACTGTGGAGGTGAGCACGTATTTAATTGCGTCCTGCGCCCGCGACAATGTCACCTTGCTGCTCGTATCAAGCGCGGAAGTTCTCACAATCTGGCTTGCCGTGAGATTTTTAGTGAGACTCCTGCTGTTGGCAGAGAGCTCCGGGTTGATGACATTGTAGACAGTTCGAGGCACTCCGCCTGACGTGAAGGTGATCCCTCTTGTTGCGGCTTCTACTCTGCGCTTGCGAATTGAATTGCGCGCCAGGAATATGATCAATCCAGAAATCACGGCGAGCCATGTAACTTCGACGATCCATCCGGTGGCCGAGATCATGCCATTCTGGCGGAAAATAAAAAATGGCAAGACGAGCGTTCCAATAAGGAGTACGAACCCGAAGACCGTCCAGCCCTCTTTGTCGACCGCATTCCGGTGCGCCACAAACATCACCAGTTCCCCAAAAATGTCCGAAAATACCTATTAGCTAATTTCAGGAGATTAGACGGATTCAGGATCATAGTAGGCCAGAAGGCGGCTGCGGGTCCGCTGTACGATGAAGCGCTGGTGCTGGCCGGGTTCGAGGGACCGTCCGAGCAGAAGGGCTGGTGGCCGGGCTCGCGGAGCAGGTGGTCGAGGCCGCGGAGTTCGAGCAGGCGCCGCCTGGTGGCGTCGTCGAGCCGAAGGTGGCCGGTGCTCATGCGACTTGCCTCTTGTCGGAGATCACTGGTACGGCACCCCATCGGATGGCGGCCTCGGCGCACGTCTTGTGACAGGGAAGGTTGTCCCAGGGGTCGCGGAGCAGAGTGCTGCGCCGGCAGAGAACGCAGGGCGCGGGGTCGTCGGCGACACGGGCGCGGCGCCAGTCGAGTATCGGCGTGCGGCCGTTCCATAGGTGGACGAC
Organism: Actinomycetes bacterium; assembly: GCA_021792855.1. Classification (GTDB taxonomy): domain Bacteria; phylum Actinomycetota; class Actinomycetes; order Streptosporangiales; family Streptosporangiaceae; genus Chersky-822. Next base: position 79,473 of record JAJYTW010000001.1, on the reverse strand, counting down.
GGACAGCACGTCAGCCTTTCGGGCGAGCAGTTGATCCGCGAGGGCCGCATGTCTTCTGTCGCCCCGCACCACCAGGCGCCCGGCGGGGCTCTCGTCGATCCAGAGATGCGCCCGGCGTCCCTGGCGCAGCAGGTGGACTAGCGCTGTCACGCCGACCACTCCTCGCCATCGGCGGATGCCCAGAAGGACGCGCCGCGCATGCCGCCCGGCGGTGCGGAGAATGGCTGCGTGCCATCGTCACCATCGTCACCATCGTCACGGGCCGGCTGTTTCCGCAGGTCGCGGGCAGGTCGGCGGGGTGACGATGGGTGTGACGATGGGGACGCGCCGGGCAGCATCGTCACAGCATCGTCACCGGGATCGTCACTGAGTTCGGGCAGGTCAGCGGGGGTGAGTGACGATGGTGACGATGATGACGATGTACGACGGCTACTCTCGCCCTCATGGTCGCCCTCGTTGTGAGGTGGTGGAGCCAGCCGCCAGGGACGCGACCTGCTGGTCCGGGGCAGCGGCTCGATAACGTAGCCCTGGCGCCTGAGCGCGGGCGCAACCCTCCGCAGCTCACCCCGCGCGGCCTGCGCGCTGCCAGGCCACGACCTCGGAGGCTTTTCCGGCGTTATATGGCCGAGCAGCTCACTGGTGGTGCCCTCCCATTCGCCGTCGAGCCGATCCAGCAGGTGCCGTACGGCGTCGGCGAACTGATCCGAGCCGATGACGGACTCGGCGACATCCTCGGCCGTACGCTCGTAGGCCGCCCGGGACTCCCACCCCGTCACCTCATCCAGCGCCGCCAGCACCCGGGTGAAGTCGGCCATCCGCGGCATGCGGTCCAGGCTGATCGCAGGCAGCCTGCCGAGGACGTCGCTCAGGAGGGTGAGGAGCGCGCCGAGCGCGCCGGGGCGGGCGTCAGCGTAGGCCGCCGCGACCGACTCCTCGGCGCGCCGCGACTCGTCTCCGATGCGCGCCAGGTCCACCGGGAGGAGACGCTCGGCTAGGTCGCCGCGCAGCGCGCCTGTGTCAATGCCCGTCAGTGCCACCACGCGCTTGAATGCGAGGACGTGGACGTCGCCATCACTGAACAGTGCCCGGTCCACCAGCCCGTCACCCGTGACCGCCTTGCAGAGAGTGTCTGAAAGCCACGGCGGGATGGTGCTGACGTTGTCGAGGCATACCGTCCACGACGCAGCCGCCTGAACGGCCCAGTTTTTCAGGTCACGCGGCGGCGACCGGAGCGGCGCGGGCGAGGCATCTATGAGGAGCATCAGCATCCGCGCGGCGGACGACTTGGCGGTACCCTGCTCGCCGAGCAGGGCGAGGATCGGGTGCGGGCAGTCGGGTTTAAGAGCGGCCAGGAGCCAGCCGACTATGACGGGCCACTGGTAGTCGTCCACGTTCAGGAGATCACGCAGGCCGTCCATCGTCGAGCCGTGCAGCGGGTCCGGCAGGGTGCCGACGAGCTGCGTGCGGCGGAACAGGACGGGGGACCGGGACTCGATGCGCCAGCCGCCCCCGGGGCGCACAACGACGCAGCGGCCGTCTGGGGTGCCGAGGTCCAGGACGACGCCGCCGTCGTACGGCGCGACCCGCAGGTGCATCGGCTCGGAGTCGGCACCGTCCGCGTCTCCCTCCAGCGCGGTGATGGCGTCGGTGAGGGCGCCCTGAGACGGGACGCTGCCGCGGTGCGCGTCCGCGTAGAGCCTCGCTAGCAGGGACCGCAGGCCGCTTTTGCCGCGCAGCGGCCGAGCGATATTCGGGCCGGTGATCGCGACAGCGTAGGGCTGCCCGTCGTCGCCGCGGATCAGCCGGTACCGCTCATGCGCGAGCTGGCGGATTTGGGTCGCCTGGGACGGGCTGCGGCCCTCGCGGGGCGCTTCGGCGCCGGGCGCGCACTCAGAGCGCGGCGCCGGGTCGCTCTGCACGACGCTGAGGCTGTCGAGCGAGTGACCGGCCGCCAGATGATCCGTCGCGTCCTTGCCGGCCAGCGCCTCGCAGACCGTGACTGTGCAGCCGGCGCGGCGCAGGCCCTCCGCCACGGCCAGGCCGTGCTTACGGCCGGGCTCATCGCGGTCCTGGACGATGCGGACGTCGGCCCCGGCTAGGACCCGGTCGTACTCGCCGCGCCACTTGCCGGCACCGCCGGGATTACAGGTCGCGACGACTCCGGCGCGCTCGAGAGCCTCCACATCCTTCTCGCCCTCGGCGATCCAGATCGTCTGTCCCGCGCCGACTGCCTCGATCACCTGCGGCAGCCGGTAGAGGACGCGCCGGACGCCGCCGGTCGACCACTTCCACCCTGAGCGGGCACCCGGATCCGGACGGCGCTGCCGGAACTCCTTGCCGGCCGTCCGGAGCACCTGAAACAGCAGTCTTCCTGCCTCGTCGGTGTAGTCGTACACGGCGACCGCCGGGCCGGCGGGCGTCCAGACGTCTGCCCGCTGAGACGCCGGCGCGCTGACGTCCGCGTAGGTCAGCCCGATCGCCGCGAGGACATCATCAGTCGCGCAACCTGCCAGGCAGACCAGGGCGACCGGCTGGGTCGCGCCGCGGGTGATACTCAGGCTGGCCGTACCGTCCTCATGCGAGGGACACTGTGCCATCCACGACCCGCCGCGGCCCTCGACGCGGCTGCCGTGGGCTCGCAGGGCGGCAAGTACGCGCTCGACGGCCGCGCCACCGTCGCCCCTCATACCTCACCGCCGGGCGGAGCCAGGTAGACGCGGGCCACGGTCAGCTCGACCCGGTGGCCGCAGGAAGCGCGCCGGATCCCCGCGGCCTGCTCCCGGGTCCGCACCCGGCCGAAAGCCGTCGAGCCGCACACCCGGCACCTGCCAGTGAACCACCACCACCCACGCTGAGCCGAAGGCGCAAACAAGCTCACGCGCATGGATGGCGTCGCGCGCCTCCGGCGAGCCGCCGTCATCGGCCGGTCGTCACCGCCACCAGGTACATTGACAGCACGAGACCTGCTGATCTGCCTGGCGGCGGCGGCAGTCTTGGGGCGGCTCTCGGGCCTCGCGGCGCGAGGGCCGTCTCGCATGTCAGGCGGCATCGGCACGCGCACCTCCTGGCGAGCCTGGCGGCGTGCCGCCCGGGCTGAGCTGGCGCACGATGTCAGCGGTCACGACGACCCACCGTGCGCCGCACCGGATCGTCCGGGCCGGGAACTCGCCCCGCGCCGCCAGGTCGTACCCGTGACTTCTCGATATCCCATAGGCGGTCGACGCCACGCCGATACTGACGGCGGCCGGCCAGGCTCGGATCTCCTCCAGAGTCGGCTGCCTCATACGTTGATCGCCTCATCCCCAGGCGTCGGGAAGACCTCGGCGACGGTCGCGCCGACACCCCGGGCAATCCGCACCTTGAGGCGCGGCGGCGGCTCGCGCAGCCCGCGCTCGATGAGGGACAGGTGACTGACGCTGATGCCCGTCAGCCCGCTGACGTCCCCGAGCGTCCACCCCTGGCGCTTGCGCCATCGGCGCAGTTCTGTTGGCACTCATCACCGCCATGTATCTCGGTATCAGGGTAGATGGCAGCACGCTACTCGCACCGCAATCCGCGAGTCAACTACCTTGATTATCGGGTAGCTGACGATGTACGGTGACTCATGCACCAGGGAGTGCGCAGAATTGGCAGGTGCGGATGCATGACTTGATTGCCAAGGGCGTCGCGGCGGCCCGCGTGGAGAAGCGCTGGACACAGGAAGACGCCGCGCGGGCGTTCCGTTATCACGGCCTGACTAGCTGGCGTACCAGCACCGTCGGATCCCTCGAAGCAGGGCTGCGCCGACCGCGCCTCGATGAGATCGTGCTGATATGTGCAGCTCTCGAGGTCTCGCTAGAGAGGCTGCTACCCGATACCAATGAGCCGATACAACTTGGCGACGGCGCGGCGATGACTCCTGGCGCCATACGCGCGGTGCTCGACGGGACCGTTGACAAAGTGCCTGAGGACAGCGACTCAATCCAGATGCACTTTCCAGGTGACGCAGTGGTCGCCGATGCACTGAAGCGCGCGCAGCCGGAGCATGACCGGATCCAGAAACTACTAGCGCCCATCAGGTACTACGCCGAGGACTTGACGCACGGCGATGTACGCATGGCCTACTACCCGCCGACGGACGCTGAGCGACATGCTGCTCGCAGACTCAACGTCGACCCTGTAGTCGTGAAGGTCGCTGCGCGAGCGCTCTGGGGACATCGCACTTACGTTGAAGAGCGGGATCGCAGGGTTGGCGACGTTCAGCGTCTCTCGCCGCGAAGCCTTCAGGCCCAACGGGGTCTCGTCACCAGGACGATGCTGGCAGAACTACGTGCCTATATAGCTGCCGCCGAAGCCGCATGGCGTGGTGCCGAGGGCCAGCATCGGCCCGGGGAGGCCGCTGATGCCTGACCCGATCAAGTCTGGGACGCGACCGGATGGCAGTACCTACTACTGGTTTCGGGTCAGCGCCGGTCGCGACCCAAGCGGCAAGCGACTCCAGGTCTATCGCTCGTTCGACCGGCGGAAGGACGCGGTCGCCGAACACGCCCGGATCATCCGGGAAGTGCATGAGCGGCGTTACGTCGCGCGTGGTGGCCCGACCGTCAGCGCCTACCTTGAGGGCTGGGAAACAGCGCATACGCGCGACCTTGAAGAGGCCACTCGGGCGAAGGCCGGACATCTCCTCCGGCCGGTCCGGGAGCGTCTCGGCGACCGAAAGCTCCAGTCGCTGGCAAGAACTGACATCGACGGTCTCGTTTCGTGGATGCAGACGCAAGGCCGTAGGCGTGGCGGCAAGCCGGGGACCGGGCTGAGCGCCAGGACGATTGCCGACACCCTGGCCATCTTCCAGCTCGCCCTCGACGACGCCCTCGATGAGCGGCTCATCGCTTATAACCCGTGCAGGCGCGTCAAGCGGCCAAAGCAGGCCGCACCCGCACACGAACTGTGGAGTGACGAGGAGACTGCCCGCTTCGAGGCCGTCGCTGAGCGGGACCGGCTCGCCCCCGTTATCACGCTCCAGTGCCTCGGACTGCGTCCCGAAGAGGCGTGCGGCCTGCGCTGGCACCGCGACCTGAACCTCACCGCGGGCACGCTGCGCATCCAGGGCGTGCGGACAGTCGTGGACGGCAAGCCAGTTGAGAAGGCGCCGAAAACCGCAGCGGGGAAGCGGACTCTGCCGTTGGACCGGACTCTCGTCACCCAGCTCAAGGCATTTAAGGCACTTCAGGCCGCAGAGAAGCTCGCCGCGGGTGAGGCGTACCAGGGCGATGACTATGTCGTGTGCGACGAGCTCGGCTTGCCGTACGCGCCCGACCGGCTCCGACGCGTCTGGTACCGGCTTATGAGGCAGGCCGGTGTCCGGAAGATCACGCCGTATACGGCGAGCCGCCATGCTGCGGGAAGCTACCTGGCCCATCGGGGCGTGTCACCTGACGTGATCGCCAAATGGCTCGGGCACACGGACGCCAGCTTCACCATGAAGACCTATGTGCATGCGCGACCGGAAGACCTGGCTGCGGCGCGAGACGCCCTCGCCAAGCGCAAGGCCGACGAAGGGTAGGTGTGCAATCAATGTGCAATCGGAGCCCGCCAGCCAGTCGCTGAGACTCGCTCACACAACTGAATTAAGGCTCTGACCTGTGGTCGGGGTGGGGAGATTTGAACTCCCGGCCTCTTCGTCCCGAACGAAGCGCGCTGCCAAGCTGCGCCACACCCCGGCGACCGCGTATGTACTCTAGCCCATCCGCGGCACTAGCGTGAGCACGGATACCTCCGGACGGCAGCAGAATCGGACTGGCGCGAAAGGTGAGGTGCCCAGCCCGGCCGAGACGTGCAGAAACGCGCGCTGCCGCGGCCCCGGTCCGGACGGGTGCTGGCTCAAACCGCGGGCCCGGGCCCGATCGAGACCGCAGTTCGTCACCAGTGTTCCCGCGCCTGGCAGACAGACCTGGCCGCCGTGGGTGTGACCGGCCAGCAGCAGGTCGAATCCGTCGGCGACGAACTTGTCCATGATTGCAGGCTCCGGGGAGTGCATTACGCCCAGGCGCAGGTCCGCCGCCGGGTCGGCTGGCCCGGCGACCAGCGCGTACCTGTCCCGCTTGATGTGGGAGTCGTGAACGCCGGCTACCTCGATGTCGAACTCGCCGACCTTCATCCTGCTCCTGCTGTTGTTGGCGTTCATCCAGCCTGCAGCCTCGAACCCGGCGCCAAGCTCTGCCCACGGCAGGTCCGGGACGTGCCGCTTGTGCTCGTCGGCGCTGGTCCGCCAGAGGTAGCGGGTCGGGTTCTTTGGCATCGGGGAGTACAGGTCGTTCGACCCGTACACGAATACGCCCGGGCGCTCGAGCAGCGGGCCAAGGGCATCGAGCAATGGCGCAACGGCTCGCGGATGGGCGATCGAGTCCCCGGTGTTGATGACTAGATCGGGCCCAAGGGCGTCGAGGGTGCGCAAGAATGACAGCAGGCGGTGCCTGCCCGGGGTCAGATGCAGGTCCGTGATGTGCAGAATCCGCAGCGCATCGGAGCCAGCGGGCAGCACCGGAATCTGGCACCAGCGCACGGTGAACCAGTTGCGCTCGACAACCGCCGAATAACCCAGGACGGCGGTCCCGGCAACCGCGGCGGTACCGAGCAGGGTATGGGGACGCATCACCATATGGTGCCACGGCGTGCGCACTGACCTGGTCGGCCCGGACTCGGGTTGGAGGGTTCGGGCCGACCAGGCTTACACCAGGTCATGCGGACATCGGCTACGGGCCGTGGGACGCGTCGGTCGACGGTCGCGGGCGGCCAACGTCGGCTACGCCCGGCTGGATGCCGGGTTGGGCCGTGGTGCGCCCCGGTGACGTCGCATGGCGGACCGTCTAGCTCCGATCGGCGACATTGCGCCGGCCCAGTTCAGGGATGATCGCCAGCGCACTGGCCATACTTGACGAGGCCGGGGAACGGTCAGGACGGCAGGATGAGGTTATGTCTGAGCTGAAGGATCGGCTGCGGGCCGACCTGACAACCGCGATGAAGGACCGGGACGAGACCGCGACCCGGACTCTGCGCATGGTGCTGACCGAGATCTCGAAGGAGGAGGTATCTGGGGCCCAGGCCCGGGAGCTTGACGATGCCGCAATCGAGCGGGTGATCGCCCGCGAGGCAAAGCGCCGCAGGGAGGCCGCCGATGCGTTCAGCGGCGCCGGGCGCGTCGACCAGGCCAGGGCGGAACTAGCCGAGGGCGAGATACTGGCCCGCTACCTTCCGTCGCAACTAACGGACGAGGAGATCACCGAGATCGTTGTCGCAGCGATCGGTGACCTCGGAGCGACCGGGCCGAAGGCGATGGGACAGGTCATGAAGGTGGTGACGGGCAAGATGGTCGGCCGGGCCGACGGATCGCGGATCGCGGCGATAGTCCGCGGCCAGCTCGGCGGCTAGCGCCTCTCGGCCCGGGCAGTTCAGCCGCCCGGCCCGCTGCGTGCACGGGCCGGGATGCCGGACGCGGGGTCAGCGGTGTCCGTTCCCGCCGCCGCCGTTCCCGCCGCCGTGCTTGTGCTTGGGCTTGGGCTTGGGCTGCGGCGAGTTGAACCCGTTGCCCAGGGTGAAGAACGGGTTGTACGGCGGATTGACGAACGGAACGGCAGGCAGGTGCAGGTGCAGGAAGGTGTACTGCCAGGTCGCCGCCGGGGCATTGGCCCCGTACATGAACCCTGGACAGGTGAGCCCGGACAGGTCCCGGTAGCACGCGTTGTTGCCGATCATCGCGCCCTTGGTGGTCGGGAAGTACGGGTTGAACACCGAGACGTAGCCTGCCAGCAGTGGCGTGTACCCGGCCCAGTCCGCGTAGTACCCGCCGTTCGCCGTGCCGGTCTTGCCTGCGGCCGGGATGCCGATGCTGCGGCCGGTGCCGGTACCGCTGGTGATAACGCCTTGCAGCACGAAGTTCGCCGCGTCGGCGACGGCCTGCGAGACGACTCGGTGGCAGTCGGCGGACTGCACCGGCAGGTGCTTCCCGCTGATGTCGACGATCGCCCGGATCGCGATCGGCTTGCAGTAGATGCCGCGAGCGGCGACGGTCGCGTAGGCGGCGGCCATGCTCATCGGCGCGACGTACACCGAGCCGAGCGTGAATGACGGGTAGTTGTCCGCTGACAGGTTATTGCCTTTCGGCAGATGCGGGTCGGTCTTCAGCAGGGAAAGCCCGTCGGCCCGGGTAACTCCGAACGCGGCCGCCGTCCGCACCACGTTGCACAGCCCCACCTTGAGCTCTAGGTGGGCGTAGAAGACGTTGATCGACTGGGCGGTGCCGTTGTAGAGCGTCCAGTCCTGCAGACCTTTGCTCGGGCCCTCGGCGTTGGCCAGGCTGAACGGCTGGAGCGGCTGCCCCTGGCAGTTGGTGTAGCCGGTGACCGTGGTCGGGGACTGCACCTTCAGGTTGAATCCGAATGGCGTGCCCTGCTCTAGCGCAGTGACCAGGGTGAACAGCTTCGAGGACGACCCGGTTTGGACGCCGGCGCCGCCGTGGTAGGGGGCGTTCACCGCGTAGTCGATGCTGTCGTACCCCGCGGTGTACCCGTACGGCCGGTCCACGGCCAGGGCGCGGATGTCACCGGTGCCCGGCTGGATCAGCACCTCGGTGTCCACGTTGCCGCCGGGATTGTAGTACGAGGAGTTGGCCGGCGCGACGTAGTTCACGGCCTGGTTGGCCGCGCTCTGGTCGGTGGCGCTCAGCGTGGTGTAGATCTTCATCCCGCCGGTGTGGGTCAGGTCGTAGTAGGCCTGCTTGTAGGCGGGGTCGGTGGACATCACCGCGAGCACGTAGTCGCAGAAGAATGCGGACTTCGCCGCGCTCGGGCTAGTGCAGCCGGTCTGCAGCGGCACCGGTGAGATGTGCAGGCCGAGGGGCTCGTTGCCGGTCTTGACCGCGGTCGCTTGCGAGATGTAGCCGAGTTGTGCCATCCGGGCCAGCACCACGTTCCGGCGGGCCAGCGCGGCCTTGGGGAAGACCAGCGGGTCGTAGGCCGCCGGGTTCTCCACCAGTCCGGCCAGCAGCGCGGCCTGGGGCAGGGTCAGCTTGGCCGCCGTGGTGGAGAAGTAGAACTGGGCGGCAACCTGAATGCCGCGGATCTGGTTGTCGAAATAGGCGACGTTCAGGTAGGCGGCGAGTAGCTGCTTCCTGGTCATCTGGTGTTCGACGTTCGCGGCGATCCGCAGTTCCCGCAGCTTCCTGGTGATGCTGAAGGCGTCGCAGGCGGCCTGCTGCGTCGCGGAGGTGGCGGTCACGATGCAGGCGTTCTTGACGTACTGCTGGGCCAGCGTGGACCCGCCTTGCACTCGGCTGCCCGACAGGGTGCTCACCAGAGCGCGGAGCGTGCCCCGCGGGTCGATGGCGCCGTGCTGCCAGAACCTGGAGTCCTCGATCGCGACGATGGAGTTGCGCATCACCGGCGAGATCTGCTGGTAGCTGACCGGCACCCGGTAGATCGGGTTGGGGTAGCCGGGGTAGTAGTACGCGATCAGGTGCCCGGATGAGTCCAGGATCTCCGACCGCGACGGGACCACCCCGAGTCCGGCCACCGGCATGTTGTCGAACGCCTTGGCGGCGTTCCTGGTGACGATCCCGGCCAGGCCGACGACCGGCATGAACATCATGCCGGCCAGGACCCCGGTCAGGGCGGTGAACACGATGAGCACGCCAACGGCCTTGATGCCGGCGTGGCGAAGGGGACTTGGCACGGCAACAGGTTACGCTGCCGACCTGACTAGAACATGAGGTAGGAGATCACGGGGGGGTGATTTTCCCCAGTCCAGGGTCCGCGCAGCGGCGGGCAATGTTGCTGACGGTTGCGAGATGGCTACTGTGCGCAGTCCGCATAGTCCATAGGGGCTATCCGAGAAATGGGCCTGCCAGGGACTAGCGTGCCGGGCGCGAGTTCCGTAGGTTACTCTTTCGCGACCATCACTTGGGGTGCTGCAGCCTGTGCGCACCCCGCAGACCGCAGCGAAGCGCCACCGGGCGTGACGACCCGCTTACGGGCGTGACGATCAGGAGGAGTTGGGCAACATGTGGATCATGGACTGGACCGCTCGCGCCGCGTGCAAGGGCACTGACCCGGACGAGCTATTCGTCCAGGGGGCGGCGCAAAACCGGGCCAAGCTGATCTGCCGGGGCTGCCCTGTCCGCACCGAGTGCCTGGCCGATGCCCTGGACAACCGGATCGAGTTCGGCGTCTGGGGCGGCATGACCGAGCGTGAGCGCCGTGCACTGCTCCGCCGCCGGTCCGATGTCGTTTCCTGGCGGGAACTGCTGGAAAGCGCCAGGGACAAGTACGAGAGCATCTCGAGCGAACTGGTCGCTAGCTGACCGGTCCGGTCGTTTCCCGGGCCGTTTCGGCCTGCGGCCGTTTTGGCGCGAGTAACGAGATCCGGGCGCATCGCTCCGGCCTCGCGCGCCCAATCGACGCGGGCGGGCCGCGGTTCGCTAGCTGTTGGCGCCGAAGGCCGATCCGATAGCCCGCAGCCCGGCCAGATCGTGCACGTCGTCGGGCTGAGCCAGGATCGTGGCGACCGGGACCAGCGGATGCGCGGTGGTGAACCGCTGGGCTAGTCGCTGCTCCGAACCGATCCGCCGCATCCGCTCGGCGTGCAGTCGCAGCGCGACCTCGCCGAGGCCGGTCGGGTCGCCGCCCCGGGAGCCCTGCAGCGATTCGGCGGCGGCCAGGCTGCGGGCCGCGGAGAGCCGGTCGGCCGGCGACTCATGCACCCGGTTGAGGATCAGCCCGGCCAGCGGCATCTCGTCCTGCTCCAGGCGCTCGACGAAGTACGAGGCCTCGCGCAGCGCGTCGTGCTCGGGCGCCGCGATCACCAGGAATGCGGTGCCCGGGGCCCGCAGCAGCCGGTAGGTGTACTCGGCGCGCTCCCGGAACCCGCCGAACATCGTGTCCATCGCGGACACGAAGGTCTGCACGTCGCGGAGCAACTGGCCGCCGATGATCTTCGTCACCACTCCGGTCACCATCCCGAAGCCGACGTTGAACATCTTCAGCCCGGTGCGGCCGCCGAACTTGGCCGGCGCCACCAGCAGCCGCAGCAGCCGCCCGTCCAGGAACCGGCTGAGCCGCTGCGGGGCGTCAAGGAAGTCCAGGGCGGACCGGCTCGGCGGCGTGTCGACGACGATCAGGTCCCACTCGTCGGCGCGGCGAAGCTGCCCCAGCTTCTCCATCGCCATGTACTCCTGGGTGCCGGCGAAGCTCGAGGAGAGCGACTGGTAGAACGGGTTGGCCAGGATCTGGGCGGCCCGGTCCGGGTCCGCGTGCGCCTCGACGATCTCGTCGAAGGTGCGCTTCATGTCGAGCATCATCGCGTGCATGCTGCCCGGCGCGTCCGGGTCGTCCGGCTGGATCCCGGACACCTGCCTGGGGGTGTTGTCCAGCGAGGTCAGCCCCATCGACTGGGCCAGCCGCCGGGCCGGGTCGACGGTCAGGACCACGACGTGCCGTCCGCGCTCAGCGGCCCGCAGCCCGACGGACGCCGCGATCGTGGTCTTGCCGACGCCGCCGGAGCCGCAGCAGACGATGATCCTGGTACGGCGGTCGTCGATCAGCTGGTCGACGGCAAGCGGGGTGGGGTGCGCGGTCATCTGGCCCTCAGGGTCGTACGGGTGGTTCGCGAGCGGTGCGCCGGGCTCATGCGGCGCCCTGACCGCGGAGTTCGGCGGCCAGACGGTACAGCCCGGCCAGGTCAATGCCGTCGGAGATCAGCGGCAGCTCATAGCAGGGCTGACCCGGGGCGTCGAGCAGCCGGCGCTGGGCCTGCTGGGCCCGGGCGGTCCGCTCCTCGTCGGAAAGCTCGGCGGCCAGGTCGGCGGCCAGGTCCGGGTCGTCGCCGAGACCTGCTGCCTTGAGCGCCAAGCTCAGCATGTCGGCCTGCCGGTCGCCGTCGCCCCGGTCGGCTAGCTCGGCCGCTCCGGGGCGGGTCATGTTCACGAAGATCCCGCCGGGCCGGATCTCGCCTGCGCTGATCTCGCGCAGTTCGGCGATGCCGTCCAGGGTCTCCTGAACCGGCATCTCCTCGAGCAGGGTGACGAAGTGCACGACGGTCTGCGGCGACCTGATGACGTTCTGGACGGTGTCGGCGTGTCCCCGGATCGGGCCGACCTTGGCGAGCCCGGAGACCTCGGAGGTCACGTTCAGGAAGCGGCCGATCCGGCCGGTGGGCGGCGCGTCCATGACCACCGCGCCGTACACCGGGCTGCCGCCGGACTTGCGCCGGACCGCCTCGGCCGCCTTGCCGGTGAGCAGCACGTCGCTCAGCCCCGGCGCGATCGTGGTGGCGAAGTCGAGTACGCCGAGCTTGGTCAGCGCGCGCCCGGCCTGCCGCAGGTTGTAGAACATCTCCAGGTAGTCGATCATCGCCGACTGCGGGTCGACGGCCAGCGCGAACACATCCCCGCCGGGCCTGCCGTCCTGAGCCGGCGCGACGGCCACCCGGCGCTCTTCATAGGGCAGCGGCGGCACGTCGAAAAGCTGGGCGATCCCCTGGCGGCCCTCGACCTCCATCAGCAGCACGCGCCTGCCGTCGCAGGCGAGGGCAAGCGCAAGCGCGGCTGCCACGGTGGTCTTCCCGGTCCCGCCCTTGCCGGTTACCACGTGTAGCCGCACGCCATCCCAGTCGGTATCCCGCACGCTCACGACCATGAGGCTATCCGCGCCGGCCGGCCGGTCGCTGCGGGGGCGCGGTCCCGGCGCCGCTAGGGCATAGCCGGTGCTCAGGGACCCGCCGCCGAGGAGATAGCGGCCCGTTGCGCTGGCTGGCTAGGCTGAAGGTGACGACAGCTAGCAATATCCGGAGAATCCGGGGCCTACCCCGGGATAAGAAGGTGTCGGCCATGTTGGATGCGCTGCTGGGTGTCATAGCGTTCGTGGCGGCCGGAGGTCTGGTGCTGCTCGGGCGCAGCGTCAAGCAGGTCCAGCAGTACGAGGAGGGGATCGTCTTCCGGTTCGGCCGGGTGCTGCCGGAGACCCGCCAGCCCGGACTGACCTTCATCCGCCCGATCGGCGACAAGATCCAGAAGGTCAACAAGCAGATCGTCGCGATGGCGGTGCCCGCGCAGGAGGGCATCTCCAAGGACAACATCAGCGTTCGGGTGGACGCCGTCGTGTACTTCAAGGTGGTCGATCCGATCAAGGCGACCATCAACGTGCAGAACTACATGTTCGCCGTATCGCAACGGGCTCAGACCTCGTTGCGGTCGATCATCGGCCAGTCCGAGATGGACGAACTGCTCTCCGAGCGGGACCGGGTGAACCGGCAGCTATGCCGGATCATCGACGACGTCACCGAGATCCCGTGGGGGGTCAAGGTGGAGAGCGTCGAGATCAAGGACGTCTCGCTGCCCGAGGGCATGAAGCGGTCGATCGCCCGGCAGGCCGAGGCCGAGCGGGAGCGGCGGGCCAGGATCATCGTCGCCGACGCCGAGTACCAGGCCTCCAAGCGGCTCGCGGCCGCGGCCAACGTGATGGCCAGGGACCCCGCAGCGCTCCAGTTGCGGCTGCTGCAGACCGTCGTTGAGGTGGCCTCGGAGAAGAACAGCACCCTGGTGATGCCGGTCCCGGTGGAGTTGCTGCGCTTCTTCGAGCACGCGGCCGGCGGTCGGCGCGCGGCCGCGCCCGAGGCGGATGGCCAGTCCGCTCTGCCGGAGGACACCGGCGCCGCCGAGGTCGCCGCCGCCGAGGCCGCGATCGAGGGCCGATCGCCTGCGCAGGAAGCGCGGGAACTGATGTCCGACGACTCGATCGCGATCCCGCCGGTGCCCGCCATCCCGGACGCCCGGATCCCCGACCCTGACCTGCCCGAGGCGCCCGCCGCTGACCCGCTGCCCGCGGACCCGGTGCCCGCGGACCCAGTGCCCGCGCCGGAGCGGGCGGAGGGACGCCAGTCCTGAGCCCGGCGCGGCCGGGCGGCTAAGGTTACGCCCATGCAGAAATGGGAGTACGCGACCGTGCCGCTGCTGGTGCACGCGACCAAGCAGATCCTGGACAACTGGGGCGACGACGGCTGGGAGCTTGTCGCCGTCGTGCCCGGACCGAACTCTGAGCAGCTCGTCGCCTATCTGAAGCGGCCGCGCCAGTGACCGCGCCGCACGGCGGCTCGCCCGAGGAGCGGCTGGCGGCGCTCGGGCTGACGCTGCCCTCGGTGACCCCGCCGCTGGCCGCCTACGTGCCCGCGGTCCGGACCGGCGACCACGTCTACACGGCGGGCCAGCTTCCGGTGGTCGAGGGCGAACTGCTGGCGACCGGCAAGGTCGGCGGCCAGGTGGGCGTGCACGAGGCGGCCGCGCTGGCGCGCACCTGCGCCCTGAACGCGCTGGCCGCGGTGGTATCGGTGACCGGCAGCCTGTCCAGCATCCGCCGGATCGTGAAGGTGACCGGGTTCGTGGCCAGCGTTCCTGACTTCACCGGCCAGGCGCAGGTGGTGAACGGGGCGAGCGAGTTGCTGCTCGAGGTATTCGGCGAGGCCGGACGGCACGCGCGCAGCGCGGTCGGGATGGCCGTGCTGCCGCTGGACGCGCCGGTCGAGATCGAGCTGATCGCCGAAGTCAGCGACTGAGCGGGCGGCAGTGAAGGACCAGGTGCGGGTGCCCGAGCACGTGGCCGCGGCGGTCCGGGGCGTGCTCGACGGCGGCGCTGAGCCGGTGACTCCGAGGGACGCCGCGACGGTCATGCTGCTCCGGCCCGTAACGCAGCCGGGGCCCGGGCCGGAGCGGTCCGCCGGCTTCGAGGTCTACATGCTGCGGCGCAAGCCGTCGATGGCCTTCGCTCCTGGCGCCTACGTTTTTCCCGGCGGGTCGGTGGACCTGCGGGACGCCGAGGACGGGGTCGGCTGGGCCGGGCCGGATCCCGAGCACTGGGGCCGGGTCTTCGATGCCCCGCCCGACCTCGCCAGGGCGCTGGTCTGCGCGGCCGTGCGGGAGACCTTCGAGGAGTCCGGGGTACTGCTGGCCGGCGAGTCGGCGGACTCGGTGGTGGCCGACACCACCGGCGCCGACTGGGAGGCCGACCGGCAGGCGCTGCTCGACCACTCGCTCTCGCTAGCCGGGATGCTCGCCAGGCGCGGCCTGATCGTGCGCTCGGACCTGCTCCGGCCGTGGGCCAGGTGGATCACCCCGAAGGCCGAGCCCCGCCGGTTCGATGCCAGGTTCTTCGCCGCCGCGCTGCCGGTCGGCCAGCGGACCAGGGATGTCGGCGGGGAGGCCGCGGCGGTGCAGTGGATCGCGCCGTCCGCGGCGATCGAGGCGGGCCGGGCCGGGCAGATCGAGCTGTGGCTGCCGACCGCGGTGACCCTGGCCGAACTCGCCGGGTACCCGGATGTCGCAGCGGTGCTGGCGGACCGGCGCGAGGTCACGCCGCTGCTGCCGGAACTCTTCGTTGCCGACGGCGCGGTCTGGCTGGCGGTTCCCGGCGACCGGGAGTACCCGCTGTGAGCTCGGCCGGAGCGGACCGGGGGATCGACGGCTCGGGCACCGCGCGGGCGCGCTGCGTGCTCGCGCCCAACCCATCCCCGATGACGCTGGACGGCACCAACAGCTACCTGATCGCCGAGCCTGGCTCGACTACCGCGGTCGTGGTGGATCCCGGGCCGGATGACGAGGCGCATCTGCTGCGGGTGCGCGCGACCGCCGAGCGCGCCGGGCAGCGGATCGCGGCGATCATCCTCACCCACGGTCATCTCGATCACTCGGCCGGCGCCCGCACCCTGGCCCGCCTGACCGGGGCCGGCGTCCGCGCGGTCGATCCGGCGTTCCGGTTGGGCAGCGAGGGCCTGCCGCCCGGCACGGTGGTCACCGACGGCGGCTGCGAGATCGAGGTGCTGGGCACGCCCGGTCACACGGCCGACTCGGTGAGCCTGTACCTGCGGGCCGACCGGGCCGTGCTGACCGGCGACACGGTGCTCGGCCGAGGCACCACCGTGATCGCTGGCGACGGCAGCCTGCGCGACTACCTGGCTTCGCTGGACCGGCTCCGGACCTTGGCCGACAGCGCGCCGCTCGCGACGCTGCTGCCGGGTCACGGACCGCTGCTCGCCGACCCGGCGGGAACCCTCGATTACTACCTAACGCATCGCGCGGAGCGACTCGCCGAGATCAGGGCCGCGCTGGCGGCCGGGGACCGGTCGGCGGCCGAGATCGTGGCCCGCGTGTACGCCGACGTGGACCGGGCGCTGTGGCAGGTCGCCGAGTACTCGGTCCGGGCTCAGCTCGCCTACCTGGGCGAGCTTGGCGAGCTTCCGGACGGCTTCGGCAGGCCGCGGGATTCCGGCTGATTCCGGTT
Organism: Actinomycetes bacterium; assembly: GCA_021792855.1. Taxonomy (GTDB): domain Bacteria; phylum Actinomycetota; class Actinomycetes; order Streptosporangiales; family Streptosporangiaceae; genus Chersky-822. The sequence continues at coordinate 63,175 of JAJYTW010000001.1, read as the reverse complement.
CGCCAGGTAGCGTCCGGGCCTACCTGGCCCGGCGCCGGAGCCGGTCGGGGTCGAGCAGCAGCACCGACTTGGCGGAAAGCTGGATCCAGCCCCGGGTCGCGAAGTCGGCGAGCGCCTTGTTCACCGTCTCGCGGGAGGCGCCGACAAGCTGGGCGAGTTCCTCCTGGGTTAGGTCGTGGCTGACCAGGATTCCGTCGTCCTGCTCGACGCCGAACCGGTCGCCGAGTTCGAGCAGCGCCTTGGCGACCCGGCCGGGCACGTCGGTGAAGATCAGGTTCGTGTTGGTCTCGGTCACCTCGCGCAGTCGCTGCGCGAGCGCCTTCAGCATGTGCATCGCCACGCCGGGACGGGTCTCGAGCACCTGCCGGAAGTCCTCGTGCGCCAGACCGGCCAGCGTCGCGTCGGTTACCGCGGTCGCCGTGGCGGTCCGCAGTTCGGGGTCGAACATGGCAAGCTCGCCGAACATGCCGCCCGGCCCCTCCACCCGGACCAGGACCTCCCGGCCGTCCGGCGCGGTCCTGGTGAGCTTGACCTTGCCGTCGATCACCACGTAGAGCCGGTCACCGAGATCGCCCTGACCGTACAGCCGATCGCCCCGTTGCAGGGCGGTCACCTGGACGTGCGGCCGGATCGTGATCGCGTCGTCCTCGTTCAGGTCCCGCAGCAGCGGTTCGTTGCGCAGGCCAAGCGCCTCGGCGTCGCTGAGCGGCCGGGTCGGCCTGGTCTCCGCGCCGGCCCCGGCCTCGCCGGATCGCGGCACGTCGCTGGCGGGTCGCGCTGGGTCGTCCGCCGGCCGGGCGGCGGACGACCGGTCAGCCGTCACCAGAGTCCTCCGCCCGGCCCTCGGCCCGCGCGAGCCGCTGCCGGCATGCCTCGATCTCATCATCGGCGGCTTGCCTCCCCACCCACTTCGCGGCCTCGACTTCCTTACCAGGCTCGAGCGCCTTGTACACCTCGAAGAAGTGCTGAATTTCCAGTCGGTCGTACTCCGGGACGTCCTCGATGTCGGTCAGGTGCGCCATCCGCGGATCGGTGGCCGGAACGCAGAGCACCTTGTCGTCGGCGCCCTTCTCATCGCGCATCCGGAACATCCCGATCGCCCGGCAGTAGATCAGGCAGCCGGGAAACGTGGGCTCGTCCAGCAGGACCAGCGCGTCCAGCGGATCGCCGTCGCCGGCCAACGTGTGCTCGATGAACCCGTAATCGGCCGGGTACCTGGTCGAGGTGAAAAGCATCCGGTCCAGCCGGATCCGGCCGGTCTCGTGATCCATCTCGTACTTGTTGCGCTGACCCTTAGGGATCTCTATAACGACATCGAATACCACGAACCGGTCTCCTGCCCAACGTAGTTTCTGCTGCCTCGGCGTACGCCCCCCGCCCTGATGTATACCCTCTGGTGTCAACGACCCGTCCCGGCGGGACCTGGCATCAAGGAGAGCGCGGACGGTGAACCGGCTGGCACGGATGGCTGTCGCGACGCTCGCGGTGCTCGGTCTCTTCACGGTAGGCGCCGGTGTGGCGGTCGCCAAGATGCTTCCGGCCAGGCTGGCCCGCCTGGCGGTGCCCAGGGTGTCCGGTGCGCCGGTCACCGCGGCCGGCCCCGGGCCGCGGCCCGCCACCGGGATCCTGCCGGGCCGCGCCGTCGGCGCCACCTCCGCCGGGGTCGCCAGCGCCCTTTCCGGGCTGATCGCCGGGGGCGGACTCGGGCCGCACGTCGGGGTGCTGGTGACCAACCTGACGACCGGGCGGGTGCTGTACGCGCAGAACGCGTCCACCGGCTTCACGCCCGCATCGACCACCAAGCTGGCCACCGCGACCGCCGCCCTGGCGGTGCTCGGCCCGGCGGCCACCTTCACCACCTCGGTGCGTGCCGCGGGCCCGCTGACCGCGCGTGGCGCCAGGATCGTGCTGATCGGCGGCGGTGACCCGACGCTCGCCGCCGCGCCGTTCCCGGCCGCGGACTACCCGCAGCCGGCCACCCTGGCCGCGCTGGCCGCCCGGACCGCACGGGCACTGCGAGCTAGCGGCGTGCGCTCGGTCCGGCTCGGCTACGACCAGGCGCTGTTCAGCGGCCCGGTGCAGGCCGCCGGCTGGCCCGCGCTCGGCGCCAAGGACAACTACATCAGCACCGGCAACGTCGCGCCGATCACCGGCCTGGAGGTGGACCAGGGCAGGCTGACCTCGCAGGGCACCCCGGAGAACTCCGACGATCCGGTCAACTTCCTGCCCAGGTCGATGACCCCGGGGCTGGACGCCGCCCGGGCCTACGCCACCTGGCTGGCCAGGGACGGCATCACGGTTTTCGGCCAGCCGGCCGCGGTCCCCAGGGCCGGGCGCGGCCGCTTGCTGGCGGCGGTCACCTCGCCGCCGCTGACCCAGATCATCGGCCAGATGCTGGTCGAGAGCAACAACGTCATCGCCGAGACGCTGGCCAGGCAGGTCGCGATCGCGACCGGTCGGCCGGCCACGTTCAGCGGCGGCGCTGCCGCGGTGATGGCGGTGGATGCGCGGCTGGGCGTGCGGGGCATCCGCATCTACGACGGCAGCGGGCTGTCCCCGCTGAACTCGATCACGCCGCGGGCGCTGATCCGGCTGCTCCGGCTGGCGCTGGCCAGGCCACGGTTCCGGTCCGTGATCATCGGTGCCCCGGTCGCCGGGTTCTCCGGGACGCTCGCGCCCGGCAGCTACTTCGGCCCGTTCTCCCCGGCGGCCCTCGGCACGGTCCGGGCCAAGACCGGGAATCTGTCCTCGGTCGCGGCGATGGCCGGGATCGCCTACACCCGTGGCGGGCAGTTGCTCGGTTTCGTCTTCATGGGCGACAGCTTCGCGAAGAAGCACCTGCTGCTGGCCATGTCGACGCTGGCGCAACTGGCTAGTGCGGTGGCCGGCTGCGGCTGCGGGTAACCGATATCGCCCGCCGCCACGTACGGTGGGAGGGTGAGCAGCTCGCAGATGATCGACTGGAACGTTGCCGCCTCGACCGCCATCCGGTGGGTCAGGCCAGGCCCGCAGGTCAGCATCGCGCAGGCCCGTCAGGTCGTGGCCGAACTGCGCGACCAGGCGGCTGTGGTGGCCGAGCCGGTGCGCGAGGTCACCGGCCTATCCGGCGGGGACGACGGCGGCGCCGTCGCGGTGGTGGACCGGCCCGGCTGGATCCGGGCCAACATCTCCGGCTTCCAGGTCGTGCTTGACCCGCTGGTCGAGCACATGCGGGAGGTCGGCGTCGCGCCGCCCGGCGGCTCGGTCGTGACCGCGGTCGGCTCCCGGGTGACCGGCATGCAGGCGGGCCTGATCCTGGTCTATCTGGCTAGCCGGGTGCTCGGCCAGTACGAGTTGTTCCTGCCGCCAGACCCGGACCGCCCGGTCGACCAGGCGCCGCCCGGGCGGCTCACCCTGGTGGCGCCCAACATCGTGATGGTGGAGCGGGAACTCGGGGTGGACCCGCACGACTTCCGGCGCTGGGTCTGCCTGCACGAGGAGACGCACCGGACCCAGTTCACCTCGGTGCCCTGGCTAAGGCCATATGTGCAGCAGCAGATGACGGAGTTCCTGCTCGCCTCCGATCTTGACCCGGCATCCATCCTGAACCGGCTCCGCTCGGTGGCCGGCGTGGTGTCCGGCGCGGTCCGCGGCGGTGACGGCGCCAGCCTGATCGAGGTGATGCAGACTCCGCGCCAGCGCGAGATCCTGGACCGGCTGACCTCCGTCATGACGCTGGTCGAGGGGCACGGCGACTATGTCATGGACGCGGTCGGCCCGGCGGTGGTCCCGTCGGTCGAGCGGATCAGGGCCGCCTTCAATGCCCGGCGGACCTCGGCGACCCGGGGTGAGCAGGCGATCCGCAGGATCCTCGGCATCGACCTGAAGATGCGCCAGTACCAGCAGGGTTCGGCGTTCGTCCGGGCGGTCGTGGACGAGGCCGGGATGGCGGCCTTCAACCAGGTCTGGACCTCGCCGGAGACGCTGCCGACCAGGGACGAGTTCGACTCCCCGCTGCGCTGGCTGGCGCGGGTGGACGGCACCCGGCCGCCCCGCTGAGCGACGGTGGGCCCGGATCCGGCGGTCGCCGCCGCGCGTCTTGCCGTCCGCCGCTGCCTGGCCGACGCCCGGCCCGGGGACCTGGTTCTCGCCGCCTGCTCCGGCGGGCCTGACTCGCTCGCGCTGGCTGCCGCGCTCGGCTTCGAGGCGTCCAGGCTCGGTCTGCGCGGTGGCGCGGTCACGGTCGACCACGGCCTGCAGCCGGGCTCGGCGGCGCAGGCCGCCCGGGTGCGAGCGACGCTCACCGGACTCGGCCTCGATCCGGTGCGGGCGGTCCGGGTCGCGGTAGCGGCCCGTGGCGAACCCGGCTACCCCGGCCCGGAGGGAGCCGCCAGGCAGGCTAGGTACGCGGCCCTGGACGCCGCGGCGGCGGACCTCGGCGCCGCGGTGATCCTGCTCGGACACACCATGGACGATCAGGCGGAGACGGTGCTGCTTGGCTTGGTCCGGGGCTCCGGGCCGCGATCGATCGCCGGCATGGCGCCGGTCAGCGGCCGGTACCGGAGGCCGCTGCTCGGGCTGCGCCGGGAGCAGACCCGTGCGGCCTGCGCGGCGGCGGGCCTGGCGCCCTGGGACGACCCGCAGAACGACGATCCGGCGTTCGCCAGGACCCGGGTGCGCCAGCGGGTCCTGCCGATGCTGGCGGACCTGCTGGGCCCGGGCGTGATCGAGGCGCTGGCCAGGACCGCCGATCAGATCCGGGCCGACGCCGATCTGCTCGACGAGCTAACCGATGCGGCCGGGGAGCGGATCGGGTCGCCCGGCGCCGACCGGGCCGGACTGGAGGTTGCGGCGCTGGCTGCCCTGCCCGGCCCGATCCGGACCAGGCTGCTGCGGCGCGCGGCGGTGGCGGCCGGCGCGCCGGCCGGATCGCTGACCGCCGCGCATGTGGCCGGCCTGGACGCGCTGGTGACCGGGTGGCGAGGGCAGCGCGGTACGGACCTGCCAGGGGGGCTACGGTGCTCCCGGCGGTATGGCAGGCTGCACTTCACCGCCCGAACCTGAACGGAGGCCGCGGTGGATGCCACGGACATGGGACCTGACCTGCTCAACGTGCTGATCACGCCCGATCAGCTACAGCAGCGGATCCGCGAGCTAGCGGCCCAGATCGACGCCGATTACGCCGGCCGCGAACTTCTGCTGGTCGGCGTGCTCAAGGGCGCGGTGATGGTGATGGCCGACCTGGCCCGCGCCGTCCACCTGCCGGTTGAGATGGACTGGATGGCGATCTCCTCCTACGGGTCGTCTACCACCTCATCCGGTGTGGTCCGGATCCTGAAGGATCTCGATGCCGACATCACCGGCAAGCACGTGCTGGTCGTGGAGGACATCGTGGACTCCGGCCTGACGCTGTCCTACCTGGTGCACAACCTGCAGTCCAGGGAGCCGGCCTCGGTGCGGGTGTGCGTGCTGCTGCGGAAGCGGGCCGCTGCCCAGATGCCCGTGGAGGTGGCCTACACCGGGTTCGAGATCGACGACGAGTTCGTCATCGGGTACGGGCTCGACTACGCCGAGCGGTACAGGAACCTGCCATTCATCGGTACACTCGCCCCGCACATGTACGGCAACTGAGGCGGCTCCGCCGCTGCCCCCCGAGGCCGCGCTCCGCGGCCGGGAACACATCGCGAGTTGGATGGCGTTGAGATGGGGTAGAGGCGGAGCATAGGGCACGCGGCTTCCCGAGTGCCGCCTACGTGCTGGTGCTACTCGGCTCGGTGTACCGTCAGTTTCCCCGCGTTATCGCGGGCGAGAACGGGAATACCGCGCAGGGAATGCTCTCGGACGCAATGCGCTCCTGCCGGAAGGCGGCGGGACACGAGGCTCGGCAGGAGGTAACGGCCCGGCTCGCAGGGCCGCTCATCGATGGATCTGAAGCGCATCTTCCGTGGCTGGATGCTTGCCATCCTGCTCGTCTTCGTGCTGCTCATCGTCGTGCTCAAGTTCGTCGGGTCCGGCCCGGCCTACCAGAGCACGAACACCTCGAAGGTCGTCCATCTCATCCAGTCTGGCCAGGTGAAGTCGGCCAACCTGATTGATACGACCCAGACGATCCAGGTCGTCACCAAGGGCGGCCAGCAGTACCAGTCGTCGTGGGTCGGCAGTCAGGGCTTCCAGCTTGCCCAGCTACTGCAGACCCAGGCCAACAAGGGCACCCTGTCCGGCGGCTACAACGTGCAGAATCCGCAGGGCAACTCGCTGCTGAACGTGCTCATCTCGTGGCTGCCCTTCATCGTGATCTTCCTGCTCTTCTTCGTCTTCATGAACCAGATGCAGGGCGGCGGGTCGCGGGTGATGAACTTCGGCAAGTCCCGCGCCAAGCTGATCACCAAGGACACGCCGAAAACGACGTTCGCCGACGTGGCCGGGGCGGACGAGGCGATCGAGGAACTCGAGGAGATCAAGGAGTTCCTGCAGAGTCCCGGCAAGTTCCAGGCGATCGGCGCCAAGATCCCCAAGGGCGTGCTGCTGTACGGCCCGCCCGGCACCGGCAAGACGCTGCTCGCCAGGGCCGTGGCCGGCGAGGCCGGCGTGCCGTTCTACTCGATCTCCGGGTCGGACTTCGTCGAGATGTTCGTCGGCGTCGGCGCGTCCCGGGTGCGTGACCTGTTCGAGCAGGCCAAGGCCAACGCCCCGGCGATCGTGTTCGTCGACGAGATCGACGCCGTCGGCCGCCACCGCGGGGCAGGCTTCGGCGGCGGGCACGACGAGCGCGAGCAGACCCTGAACCAGCTTCTGGTGGAACTCGACGGGTTCGACACCAAGGGCGGCGTGATCGTGATCGCCGCGACCAACCGGCCGGACATCCTGGACCCCGCGCTGCTGCGACCCGGCCGGTTCGACCGTCAGATCGTGGTGGCCCAGCCCGACCTGGCCGGCCGCAAGGGCATCCTGCGGGTGCACGCCCGCGGCAAGCCCCTCGGCCCGGACGTGGACCTGGACATGATCGCCAAGCGCACGCCCGGCTTCACCGGCGCTGACCTGGCCAACGTGATCAACGAGGGCGCGCTGCTGACCGCGCGGGCCAACCAGACCCAGATCTCGATGTACTCGCTGGAAGAGGCGATCGAGCGGGTCACCGCAGGCCCGAAGCGCAAGAGCGTGCTGCTGTCCGAGAAGGAGCGGAAGATCATCGCCTACCACGAGGGCGGCCATGCCCTGGTGGGTCACGCGATGCCGAACGCCGACCCGGTGCACAAGATCACGATCATCCCGCGCGGCCGCGCGCTCGGCTACACCGCGGCGGCGCCCACCGAGGACAAGTTCCTGGTCAGCCGGGCCGAGATGATGGACCAGCTGGCGATGCTGCTCGGTGGCCGGACCGCGGAGGAACTGGTCTTCCACGAGCCGACCACCGGCGCGGCCAACGACATCGAGAAGGCCAGCCAGATCGCCCGTGGCATGGTGACCGAGTACGGCATGAGCGAACGGCTCGGCGCCAGGAAGTTCGGCAGCGGCGACTCCGAGCCGTTCCTGGGCCGGGAGATGTCGCATTCGCGGGACTACTCCGAGGAGATCGCCTCGGCGATCGACGACGAGGTCCGGCGGCTGATTGAGTCCGCGCACGACGAGGCCTGGGAGGTCCTGGTCCAGTACCGGGACGTGCTGGACAATCTGGTGCTCCAGTTGATGGAGCACGAGACGCTGTCGCGCTCGCAGGTGATGGAGATCTTCGCGACGGTGCAGAAGCGGCCGTCCCGTGGCTCCTACACCGGGTATGGCAAGCGGATGCCCTCGGACCGGCCGCCGGTGCTGACGCCGAAGGAGCTTGCCCTGACCGCGGCGTCGGACGGCAAGGACCTGGCCGTCGGCGGCAACGGCCAGGCCGCCGGGATGCCGGCCGGAGGTTTCCCCGGCGCGATGACCCAGCCCATGACCGACCCGTTCGGAATGGGCCAGATGCCCGATCCGTTCGGCTCGGCGGGCCGGCCGGAGCCGGGCGACGACCAGCGTGGTCCCGCACATTGATGCCGCCGGTGGATCTCGCGCGCGTTGAGCGCGCCGTGCGCGAGATCCTGATCGCGATCGGCGAGGATCCGGCCAGGGACGGCATCAAGGACACGCCGAGCCGGGTGGCCAGGGCGTATGCCGAGCAGTTCGCCGGACTCCGGCAGCGCCCGGAAGATGTGCTGACCACGGTGTTCGACGCCGACCACGATGAGATGGTGCTGGTGCGGGACATCGAGATGTTCTCCACCTGCGAGCATCATCTGGTGCCGTTTTTCGGGTACGCCCATATTGGCTACATCCCAAACGAGCAGGGGCAGATCACCGGCTTGTCGAAACTTGCCAGGCTGGTGGATGTCTACGCCAAGCGTCCCCAGGTGCAGGAACGGATGACGAGTCAGATCGCCGATTCGCTCGTGAACGTTCTGGAACCCCGGGGCGTTATCGTTGTGGTGGAGGCTGAACACCTGTGCATGGCGATGCGCGGAGTGCGTAAGCCGGGCGCCAAGACGGTCACCTCGGCGGTTCGAGGCTGCTTCCGCAGCTCAGATGCGACGAGGGCGGAAGCCATGAGCCTGCTCATGAATCGCCGGTAGCGAACAGGCGGCTTCGGGCCCGGTGGCCGTCGCTTTGTTACCAGGCTGATTCCCCCGAGACCCGGGGCCGCACCGATTTGCCGGAGATGACGGACCTCAACGGACCTGTGCGAGCGCAGGCCACACCGACGAGAGCGCAGCCGGCCGCCCACCCGGCGGCCGGCTCTGGCGACGCCCGTGCCGGGCGCGGCAGGAACGGGCAGCCGCACGCCGATCGCAGGCAGCAGCGCAGGTGGGTGCCCAGGGCGGCCAGCCTCGTGGTGATGGTCGTGGCGCTTGGCTTCATCGCGGTCGGCATCGACTCCAACCTGTACCTGGCGCTGCACCTGCACCCGCACAGCCGGCTGCACCGGATCTCCGGCGCCGCGCCGTTCACGCTCGGCTACACCTCCAGCCTGACCAGGCTGGCACTGGTCGTGATCGGCCTGCTGCTGCTGATGCTGTCGCATGGCCTGCGACGGCGGAAGCGGCGTGCCTGGCAGGAGGCCATGGCGCTGCTGATCCTCGCCGCCGTGGTGAACCTGATCAGGCTGCACCACATCGTGATCACCTTCGGCCGGTCGGTGCCTCCGGTCGGGTTTGCGATCACCGCGCTGCTGATCGGCTTCGGCTGGTACTACCGCGGCGAGTTCTACGCGATCGGTGACCCGCGCTCCCGTTGGCGGGCGTTCGGGGTTTTCGTAGGGTTGCTGGCCGCCGACATCGTCATCGGCTTGGCCTATATCGCGCCGCGTGGCCTGGCCGGCAGCTTCAGCCTGGCCGAGCGCGTGCAAACGGTGCTCTACGGGCTGGTCGGGGCGACCGGCCCGGTGCAGTTCAGTTCGGCACAGGAGGTGCGCGGGGACTTCTTCGGGATCATGACCGGTGCGCTGGGCCTGCTCACCGCCCTAGTGACCGCGTACGTGTTCCTGCGCCCGGCGGAGCCGGTAGGCCGGCTGAGCCGGGAGGACGCCGAGGGGATCAGGGAGATCCTCGCCCGGCACGGCGAGGCGGACTCGCTCGGGTACTTCGCGCTCCGCGACGACAAGAACGTGATCTGGTCCGCGACCCGCAAGGCCGCCATCGGCTACCGGGTGCTGTCGGGGGTGATGCTGGCCAGCGGTGACCCGCTCGGTGACCCGGAGGCCTGGCCGGGAGCGATCGAGGCGTTCCTGGACGAGGCGTCCCGGCATGCGTGGGTGCCGGCGGTAATGGGCTGCAGCGAGCTTGGCGCCGAGGTGTGGTGCCGGTCCGGCGGCCTGACCGCGCTGGAACTCGGGGATGAGGCGATCATCAGCACGACCGACTTCAGCCTGCAGGGGCGCCAGATGCGGAACGTGCGCCAGATGGTCTCCCGGGTGCAGCGGGCCGGCTATGTGGCGGAGGTGCGCCGGGTGGGCGACATGCGGCCGTCCGAGATCGCGGCCCTGGTGCGCCAGGCCGACACCTGGCGGGGCAATCCGACCGAGCGTGGCTTCTCGATGGCGCTGGGCCGGATCGGCGGTCCCGGCGATGACCAGTGCGTGATCGCGACCGCGACCCAGGACGGCGTGGTGCGGGCACTGCTGCACTTCGTCCCGTGGGGCAGCGACGGGCTGTCGCTCGACCTGATGCGCCGGGACAGGTCGGCTCAGCCGGGCCTGAACGACTTCATGATCGTGGCGGCCATCAAGGCGGCGAACGACCTCGGCGTGAAGCGGATGTCGCTCAACTTCGCGATGTTCCGGGCCGCGCTGGAACGTGGTGAGCGGATCGGCGCCGGTCCGGTGCTCCGGGCCTGGCGCCGGATCCTGCTGTTCCTGTCCCGCTGGTTCCAGATCGAGTCGCTGTACCGATTCAACGCGAAGTTCAGCCCCGAGTGGGTGCCCAGGTTCATGGTCTTCCCCGGGCCAGGTGACGCGGTGCGGATCGGACTCGCCGCGCTGGAAGCCGAGGCCTTTCTGGTCTGGCCCACGATCGAGGTCCGCAGGGTGCTCCGGAAGGCCAGGGACAGGCTGCGATCACCCCGGCGGGACCGAGCCGGCGACGATGTAGATTAACCGTCATGTCCGGTCCCGCAGTGCGCCTGCCCGGCCTCCCGGCCGCCTCCCGGTGCCTGGTCATGGGCGTGGTCAACGTGACGCCCGACTCGTTCTCCGATGGCGGACGATGGTTCGGCACGACCGCGGCGATCGCGCACGGCTTGCAGCTTGCCGCCGAGGGCGCGGACATCGTGGACGTGGGCGGTGAGTCCACCAGGCCGGGTGCCGAGCGGATCACCGAAGCCGAGGAACTTGCCAGGACCGAACCGGTCGTGACCGCGCTGGTGCAGTCAGGCATCACGGTCAGCGTCGATACCACCCGGGCGGTCGTCGCCGAGCGCGCACTGGCGGTCGGAGCCCGGATTGTCAACGACGTGAGCGGCGGCCTGGCCGACCCGGCCATGGCCGGCCTGATCGCGCGGACCGGAGTGCCCTACATCGTGGTGCACTGGCGCGGGCCGAGCGCGACCATGCAGGAACTGGCTGTCTATGAGGACGTCGTGGCCGAGGTGCGGGACGAGCTATCGCAGCGGGTCGCGGCGCTGACGGCCGCCGGGGTCCGGCCCACCCAGCTCATCATCGACCCTGGTCTCGGATTCGCCAAGCTGCCCAGCCACAACTGGGCGCTGCTGGCCAGGCTGACCGCGCTGGCCGCGCTCGACCACCCGGCCGGGCCGTTCCCGGTGCTGGTCGGTGCCTCCCGCAAGCGCTTCATCGGCCGGCTGCTGGCGTCCGGCACCGGCGCCCCCCGCCCGCCGCTGGAGTGCGACGACGCGACCGTCGCGATGACCGCACTGGCCGCCGCCGCCGGGGCGTGGTGCGTGCGGGTGCACGCGGTGCCGGGGAACGCCGACGCGGTCCGGGTGGCCGCGCGCTGGAATGAGGAGAGCGTGCATGAGTCAGCTTGACCGGATCAGCCTGCTCGGGCTGCGGGCCTACGGGCGGCACGGGGTGCTGCCGAGCGAGCGCGAGCAGGGCCAGGAGTTCGTCGCCGACGCCGTGCTATGGGTGGACACCCGGGCCGCGGCGGCCGCCGACGACCTGTCGCTCACCGCCGACTACGGCACCCTGGCCGCCAGGCTGTCCGATGTGATCTCCGGCGAGCCGGTCGCGCTGATCGAGACCCTGGCCGGCCGGCTGGCGGCGACCTGCCTGGCCGACGAGCGGGTCGCCGAGGTGGAGATCACCGTGCACAAGCCGCACGCCCCGGTGACCGTGCCGTTCCGGGACATGAGCGTCACCATCCGGCGGAGCCGGGCTTGACCGACCTGCCGCGGCGGGTGGTGCTGGCGCTCGGCAGCAACCTGGGCGACCGGCTGGGCAATCTGCAGCGCGGCGTGGACATCCTGTGCGGGGATCCCGATCTGCGCTGCACGGCGGTGTCGGCGGTGTACCAGACCAGCCCGGTCGGCGGCCCGGAGCAGCCGGACTACCTGAACGCGGTGCTGCTGGCCAGCAGCGCGCTCGGCGGCCGGGCGATCCTGGCCCGCTGCCAGGCCGCCGAGCAGGCGCTGCACCGGGTGCGGACGGTGCGCTGGGGACCGCGCACGCTGGACGTGGACGTGATCGTGTGCGGTGACGAGGTCAGCGCCGATCCGGAACTGACCCTGCCGCATCCGCGGGCGCACGAGCGCGGCTTCGTGCTGGTGCCCTGGCATGAGGTCGATCCGGGCGCCCGGATTCCGGGGCGCGGCCCGGTGGCTGAACTACTGGCGGATACTGGGCGTACGGGAGTCGACCGCCTGCCGGGTCCCGGCCTGCGCCTGGGGCCGCCTGACGGGGTGCCGCGAGCGGTAGAACCGCACTCAGGCGGGAACAGCTGATGAGGGACCGGTGACCAGACAGTCTGCCGACCAGAGGTGACGCGAGCAGATGCAGCCGACTAAGCCGTGGACGCTGGTAGCGGCGGTCGTGATCAGCGGGGTCGTGGCCTGGCTGATCCTGACCGCCACCTTCGCCGCGATGGCGCCGCTGCCCTGGACGGCCGTGCCCGCGCTGACCCTGCTGGCCGCCGGGGAGTTTCTGATCGGCCGGAACCTGCGGGTGCGGCTCAGCGGGCGGCCCGGGGCCAAGCCGGTGCAGCCGATGTCGGTGCCGCGGGTGGTGGCCCTGGCCAAGGCCAGTTCGCTGGCCGGGGCGATCTTCGGTGGGCTGGCACTCGGCCTGGTCGGGTACACCGTGACCATGCTGGAAAAGCCGGTGCCCAGGCACGATGCGGTAGCCGGGGCGGTGACGGCGGTCGCCGCGCTGGCCCTGATCCTCGCCGCCCTCTACCTCGAACGGTCCTGCCGCGCGCCCGAGCCACCGGATGACGACGATGACCTGCCGTCCATGAACGGCCAGCGCAGCGGTAAGCCCTGATTGGCGCCGCCGCCTGGCTATGCTCGCGGGTGGCCGACCGGTACCTGAGAAGGACCAGATCTGGATGCGAGAAGACAACCCCAGCCGCGGCGCCGGCCCGGCGCCCGACGCGCTCGCGCATCCCGCGCAACTCGCGGTCGGGATCGTCGGCGCCGGACGGGTGGGAACGGCGCTGGGCGTCGCTCTGGCCAGGGCCGGGCATCGCGTGGTCGCGGTGTCCGCGGTGTCCGACACGGCGCTGAGCCGGATCGGCCGCAGCCTGCCGGCGGTCCCGGTGCTGCGCCCGGAGGAGCTGATCCCCCGGGCCGACCTGGTCCTGCTGACGGTTCCGGACGACGCGCTGCCCGGCCTGGTCCGCGGCCTGGTCGCGGCCGGTGTCCCGGTACGGGGTCGGTTGCTCGCGCACGCCAGCGGCAGGCACGGGCTGGCGGTGCTCGAGCCGGCCACCGCGCAGGGCGCGCTGCCGCTCGCCCTGCATCCGGCGATGACGTTCAGCGGGCGACCCGACGACGTGGAGAAGATGGCCGGGATCTGCTTCGGGGTGACCGCGCCAGAGCCGCTCAGGCCGGTGGCCGATGCACTGGTCGTCGAGATGGGCGGTGAGCCGGTCTTCATCGACGAGCAGGTGCGGGCCCGCTATCACGCCGCGCTCGACGGCACGGCCAGTCACCTGATCACGCTGGTCGCCACGGCCGCCGACCTGCTGCGCTCGGCCGGGGTCGCTGACCCGGCCAGGATGCTCGGCCCGCTGCTGTCGGCGGCGCTGGATAACGCGCTGGCGCTGGGGGACGCGGCGCTGACCGGGCCGGCCGCGCGCGGCGATGCCGAGACGGTCGCCACCGATGTCGCCGCGATCCGGGCCGCCGCGCCCGCCAGCCTCGGTGCCTACCTGGCGCTGGCCCGGCTGACCGCGGACCGGGCCCTGGCGGTCGGCGCGCTCCGCCCGTCGGACGCGCAGCGGCTGCTCGGCGTGCTCGGGGGACGGCCGGAGTGACGCCGATCCTTGCGCGCACCAGGACCGGGCTCGCCGCTGCCCGGCCGGCCATCGGCCGGCCTGTCGTGCTGGTCCCGGTGATCGATGCGCTGGATGACGGGCACCGGGCCCTGATCCGGGTGGCCAGACGGTACGCGGGTCCGGCCGGGTCGGTGGTCGTGGCCCTGGTCGGCGGCGAACGGCCGGACGGCGGGGAGCACGCCGCCGAGCGCGACTTCGCGCTCTGCGCGGCGGAGGACGTGGACCTGATGTTCGTGCCCCGGCCGGATCAGCTGATCACCGCGCCGGGGCGGGTCACGGTGGACCCCGGCCGGGTCGGCCGGGTGTTCGAGGGATCCGGCGGCCCGGCCGACCTCGGCGGTTACCTGACCGTGCTGCTGCGGATCTTCAGCCTGATCAGACCGGACGCGGCCGTCATCGGCGACCGGGACGCCCAGCGGCTGTTCCTGGTCAGGCAGATGGTGGCGGACCTTGACCTGCCGGTCACGATTGTCGCCGCGGCCGACGCCAGGGACCAGGACGGTCTCCCGGCCTCCGGACGGAGCGCCCGGCTCTCGGCCGCCGAGCGGGCGGCCGCGCTCGCCGTCCCGCGGGCCCTGCTGGCCGGCCAGCGAGCGGCCGCCGATGGCGCGCAGGCAGCGCTCGACCGAGCGCGGGCGGAACTCGACGCGGCGGCGGCCGCACGGCCCCCGCTGGTCACCGAATACCTGGCGGTCGTCGACCCGGCCACCTTCGAGCCGGTGCGGCCGGGCTTCGGCGGTCCGGCGATCATGCTGGTGGCCGGCGCGGTTGGCGGCATCAGGCTGATCGACAGCGCGTGGCTGACCGTGGGGGGACGGCCAGGACGGGGATCGACGCCGGACCGCTTCGGCGACCGTCAGGGGGGAATCGGGATGATCGGGCAGCGTGGACGGGGACGGCGGTGATCGCGCGCCGGTTGCTGGCGCCGGAGCCGGGCTGGGTCCGGACCGCCGACGTTGTGGTGGTCGGATCGGGCATCGCCGGGGTGACCACCGCGCTGAACGTGCACCGGTACCTGCCGGACCGGAAAATCCTGCTGATCACCAAGACGGTGCTGGACGAGGGCTCGACCAAGTGGGCGCAGGGCGGGATCGCCGCGGCCCTCGGGCCGGGAGACACGCCGGGCCAGCATCTGACCGACACCCTGGTCGCGGGTGCCGGGATCTGCGACGCCGATGCGGTCCGTGCCCTGGTGACGGACGGTCCGGGCGCGGTCCGGGCGCTGATCGGGATCGGCGCCAGGTTCGACTCCGATGCGGGCGGCGACCTCGCGCTGACCAGGGAGGGCGGCCACCTCCGGCGGCGGATCGCGCACGCGGGCGGCGACGCGACCGGAGCGGAGATCTCCCGTGCGCTGCTGCTCGCCCTGGCCGGGGCGGGCGGCGGCGCCGAGGACCGGGCCGGGATCGACGTGATTGAGCATGCCATGTCGCTCGACCTGCTGCTCACCGCGGACCGCCAGGTGGCCGGCCTGACCCTGCACGTGATCGGGACCGGGCAGCAGGACGGAGTCGGCGCCGTGCACGCTCCGGTCGTGGTGCTGGGAACCGGCGGGATGGGCCAGGTGTACTCTGCGACCACGAACCCCGCCGTCTCGACCGGCGACGGCCTAGCGCTGGCCATGCGGGCCGGGGCCACGGCCGCGGACCTGGAGTTCGTCCAGTTCCACCCGACCGTGATGTGGCTCGGCCCCGGGGCGCGCGGCAGGCAGCCGCTGATCTCCGAGGCGGTCCGCGGTGAGGGGGCCTTCCTGATCGACGGGTCCGGGCGCAGATTCATGACCGGCAGGCACCCGCTGGCCGACCTCGCGCCGCGAGACGTGGTGGCTAAGGCGATCATGACCGTCATGCGCCAGACCGGCGCCGATCACGTGTACCTGGACGGCCGGTACCTCGGTGCGCAGGTGTGGGAACAGCGGTTTCCCACCATCCGGGCAAGCTGCCTGGCGCACGGCATCGACCCGGTCACCGATCCGATCCCGGTGGTCCCCGCCGCGCACTACGCCAGCGGCGGGGTCCGCACCGACCTGCGCGGCCGGACCAGCGTGCCCGGCCTGTACGCCTGCGGCGAGACCGCCTGCACCGGGGTGCACGGCGCCAACCGGCTTGCGTCCAACTCGCTGCTCGAGGGCCTGGTCTTCGCCGAGCGGATCGCCGCAGACATCGCTGCCGGGCTGCCGCCGTCCGCGCCACCGGCCCCGGATGACCGGCCGCCCGGCCTGGTCGGCCCCGGCGCGATCGAGCAGATCCAGCACCTGATGTCGGAGCGGGCCGGGGTGCTCCGCTCCGGCGAGGGACTGGCCGCGGCGGCGACCGAACTGCGCGCGATCGGCGACCGGCAGTCCAACCAGCCTGCCGTGGCCGCCTGGGAGGCGACGAACCTGCACCTGGTCGCGTCCGCGCTGGTCGCCGCCGCGACGGCCCGCACCGAAACCCGGGGCAGCCACTGGCGGCAGGACTTCCCTGATCCGTCGGACGACTGGATCGGGCACCTGATCGTGACGCTTGGCGCGGCCGGGGACGGGCCCGGCGGCTGGAAATCCCATCCGGAGGTGCCCGCCGACGGATTGACCGTGCACTATGAGCCAGACCCGCGGCCCGACCGATCGGCAGGACACCGGCAGTGACGCAGCAGCAGAACGACACACCCGCGGCCGGCCGGCTCTCGGCCGACCTTGGGCTGAGACTGATCAGGCTCGGACTCGATCCCGCCGACGTGGTGCGGGTGGTCCAGACGGCGCTGGCCGAGGACCTCGGCGGCGGGCCGGACGTCACTACCCGGGCCACCATTTCCCCGGCCGAGCGGGGCACGGCCGAGTTCGTCACCCGCGCCGACGGCGTGGTGGCCGGCCTTGCCGTCGCCGAGGCGGTGTTCGAACTGGCCGGTGAGGACGGCCCGGTCATCAGCGTCCGGCACCGGGTGGCGGACGGCGATCGGGTCACGGTCGGCCAGGTGCTGGCGACTGTCGACGGTCCGCTGCCAGCGATCCTGACCGCGGAGCGAACGGCACTGAACCTGCTGACTCACCTGTCCGGCGTGGCCACCCTCACCCGGCGGTGGGCGGACGCCGTCGAGGGCACCCGGGCCAGGATCAGGGACACCAGGAAGACCCTGCCCGGTCTGCGGTCGCTGGAGAAGTACGCGGTCCGCTGCGGCGGCGGAGTCAACCACCGGATGTCGCTCTCGGACGCCGCGCTGATCAAGGACAATCACGTGGCCGCCGCCGGATCGGTGACCGCCGCGTTCGAGGCGGTCCGGCGGCTGGCACCCGGCCTGCCGGTCGAGGTGGAGTGCGATACGCCCGATCAGGCCGCCGAGGCGGTCGCCGCCGGGGCGAGCCTGATCCTGCTGGACAACTTCACCGTGCCGCAGCTCAGGGTCGCGGTCGCCGCGACCGCCGGCCGTGCCCTGCTCGAGGCGAGCGGCGGGCTCCGGCTGGAGAACGCCGCGCAGGTGGCGGCGACCGGAGTCGACTATCTCGCCATCGGTGCCCTGACCCACTCCGCGCCAGCCCTCGACATTGGCCTTGACCTGCTCAGGGCCGGATAGGTAGCAGATGCTGCTCACAATCGACGTCGGTAACACCAACACGGTCCTGGTCATCTTCGACGGCGACCAGGTCATCGAGCACTGGCGGATCGCCACCGATCCGGTCCGGACCGCCGACGAGCTTGCCGTCACGCTGAACGGGCTGCTGTCCCAGAACCCGCGGTACGACAAGCAGAACATCAACGGCATTGCGCTCTGCTCCACGGTCCCGTCCGTGCTGCACGAGATGCGCGAGATGCTCCGGCGCTACCACTACGACCTGCCGACCCTGATCGTTGAGCCGGGGGTCAAGACCGGCGTATCGGTCCGGATGGACAACCCGAAGGAGGTCGGCACCGACCGGATCATGAACACCGTGGCGGCGGTGCACCTGTACGGCGGCCCGGCGATCGTGGTCGACTTCGGCACCTCGACCAACTTTGACGCGGTCAGCGCCAAGGGCGAGTTCGTCGGTGGCGCGCTGGCGCCGGGAATCGAGATCTCGGTGGACGCGCTGTCCCGGCGGGCCGCGCAGCTGCTCAAGGTCGAGCTGACCAGGCCGGGCCGGGTGGTCGGCAAGAACACCGTGGAGGCGCTCCAGTCCGGGATCATCTACGGGTTCGCCGGTCAGGTCGAGGGGATCGCCCGCCGGATGGCGGCCGAGCTATCCCCGGAGGACCCGAGCGCGGTGACCGTGATCGCCACCGGCGGCCTGGCGCCGCTGGTCATCGAGGAAGTGAAAATCATCGACGCCTACGAGCCGTGGCTCACCCTGATCGGCCTCCGGCTGGTGTTCGAGCGCAATATCGTCGGCTGACGGCCGAGCCGGATCTCGGTCGCAGCCCGGCACGCGCCGCCGGTAGCCTGTCGCAGGTGAACGACGAAGAACTGTCCGAGCAGACCCGGGTCCGGCTGGCCAAGGTCGAGCGGTTGCGAGCCGCCGGTGCTGACCCCTATCCGGTGGGCTACCCGCGCACTTACACCATCGAGCAGGTGCGGCAGGCCCATGCCGATCTGCCGGCCGACACGGCCACCGGCGACCGGGTCGGTGTGACCGGCCGGGTGATGCTGTACCGCACCGGCGGGAAGCTCTGCTTCGCGACGATCAGGGACGGCTCCGGTGACATCCAGGTGATGGTGTCCAGGGACAAGGTCGGCGAGCAGGCCCTGGCATCCTGGAAGTCCGACGTCGACCTCGGTGACCATGTCGGTATCACCGGCGAGGTGATCACCTCCCGCAGCGGGGAGCTATCGGTGCTCGCCGATTCCTTCGCGATCACCGCCAAGGCGCTCAGGCCGCTGCCGGACAAGCACGCCGGCCTCACCGATCCGCAGTCCCGGGTGCGGATGCGTTACGTCGATCTGATCGTCAACCCCGAAGCCCGGCGACTGGCCGAGCTTCGGGCCGCCGTCACCCGGGCGATCCGGGAGGAACTGCACGCCCAGGGCTATCTCGAGGCTGAGACGCCGATGCTGCAGACTCTGCACGGCGGCGCCAACGCCCGGCCGTTCATCACCCACATCAACGCCTACGACATGCAGTTGTACCTGCGGATCGCGATCGAGCTATACCTCAAGCGGCTGGTCGTCGGCGGCATCGAGCGGGTCTACGAGATCGGCAGGAATTTCCGGAACGAGGGCGTCGACGCGACCCACAACCCCGAGTTCACCATGCTTGAGGCCTATCAGGCCTACGGGGACTACAACACCATCGGCGAGCTAACCCGCAGCCTGGTGCTCGCCGCGGCCAGGGCCGGCGTGGGCGGCACGGTGATCCGCCGGGCCGATGGGTCCGAGCACGACATCGGCGGGCCGTGGGCGTCCATCGGGGTGCACGAGGCCATCTCGCTCGCGCTCGGCGAGGAGGTCACGCCGGACACGTCCGAGGACGCCCTGCGCAAGCTGGCCGGGCAGGCGGGGATCAGCCTTGAGCCGTCCTGGAACGCCGGCCAGGTGGTGCTCGAGATGTACGAGCACCTGGTGGAGGCGCGGACCGTGCTGCCGACGTTCTACCGGGACTTCCCGGTCGAGGTCTCGCCGCTGACCCGGGCGCACCGGACCGATCCCCGACTGGCCGAGCGCTGGGACCTGGTCGCGTTCGGGGCGGAGATCGGAACCGGCTACTCCGAGCTTGTCGATCCGATCGAGCAGCGGGCGCGGCTGACGGCGCAGTCGCTGCTCGCGGCCGGCGGTGACGCCGAGGCGATGCAACTGGACGAGGAGTTCCTGCGTGCCCTGGAGCACGGGATGCCGCCGACCGGCGGAATGGGAATGGGCATCGACCGGGTCCTGATCATGCTGACCGGCGCATCGATCCGGGAGACCATCCTGTTCCCACTCGTCCGGCCGGTGTGACCGCCCGCTCCTGCGGTCACCCGCGACGCCGTCCGGATCAGGCGATCCGGACGGCGCCCACGTAGGCGCTCCAGAACACCGGCTGGACCTGGACCGGCTGGCCGTAGGTGGGCGCGTCCACCATCATCCCGCCGCCGACGTAGATCCCCACATGACCGATGTCGGGGAAGAAGAACACCAGGTCGCCGGGCTCAAGCTGGGATCGGGAGATGTGCACGCCGGAATTCCACAGGTAGCCGGTGTAATGCGGTAGAGAGATGCCTATCTGCGCGTACGCCCAGACGACCAGTCCCGAGCAGTCGAAGGCGTTCGGCCCGGCCGCGCCCCATACGTACGGATCACCCACCCGGGTGAGCGCGTACCTGAGCGCCTGGACGCCGACCGAGTTGCCGGCGACCTGGACCGCCGGGTACGCGCCGGTCTGCTGGTAGATGGTCATGGCGCGAGCGAACGCGGCGCTGTTGAGCAAGTTCTCCTTAGCCTGGATCCGGGCGACCTTGACCCGCATCGCGGCGGAGAGCCGGGCTGCCCGGCGCTCCTGCTGGAGAGCCACCAGTCGGGCCCGGATGGCAGCGGCGCGGGCCGCGGCGACGAGGCTGAGCTTGGTGCCGTTCTCGTTCTGTAGCTGGCTCAGGATCGACGCCCGGTTCAGCATCGCCTGCGGGTTGCTGCTCTGGAGGAGTTGCAGCGACGGATTGATCCCCCCGCTCATGTACCCGGCAGCGGCGATCATGCCGAGTGCGTACTGATCGGTCGTCAACAGTCGCTGATCCCGCCGGATTGTCAGGCGCGAGAGGCTGACCTGCTGCCTGGCCTGGCTGAGCTGAATCCGGAGCGCGTCAACCGACTGGCTGAGGTTGTCGATCTCGGCGGATAGCTTCGCCGCCCGGGCGAGCAGCGTCCTCAGGCCGACTGGGGCGCTGCCGTGGGCGTCGACAGCGGCCCCCGCCGCCGCGGCGGGGATAAGCAGGCTGAGAGCGGTCGTAACGCCGATTGTGGCCGCTAGGCGCCTGCCGAGCCGTGCTCGCGCGGTCCACCGGCGCGGCCGGTTCCGGGCGCGAGTCGCCCTGGTTTGGTGGCGGGAGTGCCTACCTCCTGGCGAGCCCTCCACGTGCGCGCTCCTCTCTACGGCCGCCTGTCCTTACCGCGGACGAGGCGACGGGGAACGGGAGTGACAGCGATGGACAATAATGGACGGAACGCTTGCGTGTACATCCGACCCGGAAACTTGGCCGGCGGTCGGTGAGATCCAGCACATGACTGTCGGCACGCCTGCCCGTTCCGAACATGTGACCATGGTGCTCCGGGGCCCTGCCCGCCCCCGGCAGCGAGTGCGTTTTCGCAGTTCAGAGCGCGTGTCAACGAACCTGATACAAGCCGGTGATCGCGCCGTGATCTGTGGTTAAGCCGAATCACAGACCGGTAAGGGACGCTTAAAACCATGAGTACATATTCGATCACGCTAAGTGACTTAGGCGCCTCCCGACCTCCGGGCCGACCCTCCCAATGCCGCGGAACAGGACGGACGCCAGTGCGTCAGGTAAGTGGGCGAGAACACTTACCGGGGCGTGGACTACCCGGCGGGTGTGCGCCTAGGTGCCGGGCAGATAGCGTGTCACGTTTTGCTTTCCCGCACGCGCCACGGTTGACGTGTTCGGCACGGCCGAATTTTGAAAATAAGGATGGCCTAAATTTGTTCGGCAGGACACTACGCCTGGCCCGGATCGTTATCCGAGTCACCGCATGGCCGCGTCGGCCCGGTAAGGCCGATCGCAAACCCGCGACCATGCGTCTGGCGGCGCACCGCTTGGTATGGCCCGGTGGCTGGGAGGGCCCATCACCCCATCACCCCATCACCCCATCACAGGTCCGCCGGTGTTCCGCGCGGGCACTGTTCACCGGGGTGCCCAGGGAGATTCGGCCGACATCGAATCGCGAGAAGCGGATGCCGGGGAACCGCGCGGCCGGGTATTAACCGGTCAGCTGGCTTCTGGAGGCACCTTTACATGATAGCTCGGATAAGACCGACAGGGAGGGTGCTGATATCCGGGTCGCCCGGTTGCGCGCGGCACGCAAATCCGTGAAGGGCGGTTGCACCGTGCAGGATTAGGTCCGGCCGATGCACACCGGGCATCGCGGCGGCCGGGTGCCGGGCATGACGTAGCCTGGTGAATATGGCCCGACCGGGACTGGTTAGGACGCAATGGTAGACGCAGGCGGCGTAGATGTGGCGGAGTTCGTGCTACTCGCTCGGTTTCTGCCGGAATGTATGGCCCGGCTGACACTGTGACACGCTGGGAGGAGGAGGAAACGATGGCCGATTCCAGAGCAGATCGCACCGGGCTCAATCTGGCGAGGTTCCGGAATTTCCTCGCCTCGCGGGAGCGCCGCAGCCAGCGTCGTGCTGGCTCGATGATTGCCATCGTATGCGACTGGCGGTCAGGAAGTCCGTGGTCGCGGACTTACCGGCGCGGATGGCCGGACGTCGTATCCCGGCGTGGCCGTTCCTGTCCGGCCCGCACCCCGACAAATGTGTCTGGTCCGGGGGACATCGGCGGATCGCCTGGTCGCTGGACGCCTGCGGTCGGAAAGGTCGACAAGAAAGCTGTGCCGCCGCAGCGAAATGTCGCTGATCCCCGCGACCAGGGCCGGTTCGGCCAAGGTCCGGCGTGGGGGGCGGATGCTGCTGTCCCGCCGGGTAGTGCCTGGCAGGGCCCGTCCTGGTGGCCGTCGATCCGCCCCGCGGTCACCGGTTCGGTGACCGCGGAACTGGTCGGCGCGGGCCTGGCGACCGCGCGGGCGGTGCTCATGAGTCCGACATGGCACGGAGGTTGGTAGTGGTCAACGATCTGACTGTGCTAGCTCCTCCCTTTTTGGTCGCTGCCGTGTTCCTGTTCGCGGTGGGAGCATTCCTCAGGCATGAGATGCGCCGCGGCAAGAACGCGGCAGACGACGAGGGACGCGATCAATCGGCACCAGATTCGACGGATCGGCATCTTTCAGCTAAGCCTCAGAATCCATCAAGCCGATCGAGAGGTGCCGAACGTGGTCGGCCGGCGGGTGCCGATGATAAGGACGATGTCGGTACTAAGCCTGGTAACTGATGTGCTGATTACGGAGAGTTACTCCGGGGTTTCAAGTAGTACGCGGGAACGCTACTCTCGAACTGCGCCTCGTTTCGGGCACCGTGAATTGTCATCGGCGCACTTGCTAGGATAGGTTAAGCTTAAGCTTCTTAAATAGCTGAGGTAACAGAAAGGTTCACGAGCATGGCTCACAAGACAGTAGTGACGGTAGTGTGCGACCTACCGCACGATGGAGAGGTCGAAGGCAGCGAGTCGGTATCGTTCGCTTTTGATGGCAACGCGTACGAAATCGATCTGTGCGGCCCGCACAGCAAGGAACTTCGCGAGAAGGTCGGCGTATTCGCAGACCACGCCCGCCGGGCATCGGCGGGCGGACGGCGCCGCAAGGCACGCAGTGGCCCGGGCCGTGAGCGCAGTTCCGAGATCAGGGAGTGGGCGCGGCAGCGTGGGCACAAGGTAAGTGAGCGCGGCCGCATTCCCGCGAACATCATCGCCGAGTACGAAGCGGCCCACTAGCTCTCAAGGCCCGGAGAAGCTTTCCGGCCCGAGAGCCCCTGGCACGGCGCCCGCCGTGCGGCCAGTCCCGGTACTGCCAGACCGGCACCGGCAGTCACGCGGCGGTGCGTCGGCGGCTGGTGCTGGATGGGGCTTTCGCAGCGTGAGTCATCGCTCGGCAACGGCTGACGACATACCATCAGGCGACATCGCCGGTATGTCGCCAGCCGTTGCATGTTCGCTGGCAGCGTACGGACCGGCGTTCGCTGGCGGCGTACCTGGGAACACTGTTTCCCCGCGGCCGGTTGGATGAGGGTGAACGCCCGTCAGCCGGGGAAGGTTGTTCTGGAGTGTGGTGGATCGCTCGCTGACGCGATGTGCCACAGTCGGCGCCTTGCCTGGCACCAGGGCTAGCGCGCGGCAGGGACGGGCGACTGCGAAGGCCCGTCCCCACCGCTAGGTGAGGGAGCGACGAATGTTCGAGAGGTTTACCGACCGGGCGCGGCGGGTTGTGGTCCTGGCTCAGGAAGAGGCCAGGATGCTAAACCACAACTACATCGGTACCGAGCACATCCTGCTCGGCCTCATCCATGAGGGTGAGGGCGTCGCTGCCAAGGCACTGGAGTCGCTGGGCATCAGCCTGGAGGCGGTCCGCCAGCAGGTCGAGGAGATCATCGGCCAGGGGCAGCAGGCCCCGTCCGGGCACATCCCGTTCACGCCGCGCGCCAAGAAGGTTCTTGAGCTGTCGCTGCGCGAGGCACTGCAGCTTGGCCACAACTACATCGGCACCGAGCACATCCTGCTCGGCCTGATCCGCGAGGGCGAGGGCGTGGCCGCCCAGGTGCTCGTGCGCCTTGGCGCCGACCTGAACCGGGTGCGCCAGCAGGTCATCCAGTTGCTGCACGGCTACCAGGGCAAGGAGCCCGCGGCCGCTGGCGCGTCCACCGAGAGCGCGCCGTCGACCTCGCTGGTGCTCGACCAGTTCGGCCGGAACCTGACCGCCGCGGCCCGGGAAGGCAAGCTCGACCCGGTGATCGGCCGGGAGAAAGAGGTCGAGCGGGTCATGCAGGTGCTGTCCCGCCGTACCAAGAACAACCCGGTCCTGGTCGGCGAGCCTGGCGTCGGCAAGACCGCGGTGGTCGAGGGCCTGGCGCAGAGCATCGTCAAGGGCGAGGTCCCGGAGACCCTGAAGGACAAGCAGCTTTACACCCTGGACCTCGGCGCGCTGGTGGCCGGCTCCCGGTACCGCGGTGATTTCGAAGAGCGGCTGAAGAAGGTGCTCAAGGAGATCCGCACCCGCGGCGACATCATCTTGTTCATCGACGAGATCCACACCCTGGTTGGCGCCGGCGCCGCCGAGGGCGCGATCGACGCGGCCTCGATCCTGAAGCCGATGCTGGCCCGCGGTGAACTCCAGACCATCGGCGCGACCACGCTGGATGAGTACCGCAAGCATCTGGAGAAGGACGCCGCGCTTGAGCGCAGGTTCCAGCCGATTCAGGTCGCCGAGCCGACGATCTCGCACACCATCGAGATCCTGAAGGGCCTGCGGGACCGGTACGAGGCGCACCACCGGGTCTCGATCACCGACGACGCGCTGGTCGCCGCCGCGCAGATGGCCGACCGCTACATCAGCGACCGGTTCCTGCCGGACAAGGCGATCGACCTGATCGACGAGGCGGGCTCGCGGATGCGGATCCGCCGGATGACCGCGCCGCCGGACCTGCGCGAGTTCGATGAGAAGATCGCCGCGGTCCGCCGGGACAAGGAATCCGCGATCGACTCGCAGGACTTCGAGAAGGCGGCCGCGCTCCGGGACACCGAGAAGCAGCTGATCGATGCCAAGGCCGCCCGGGAGAAGGAGTGGAAGGCCGGCGACATGGACGCCGTCGCCGAGGTGAACGAGGACCTGATCGCCGAGGTCCTGGCCACCGCGACCGGCATCCCGGTGTTCAAGCTCACCGAGGCCGAGTCCGCTCGCCTGCTCCGGATGGAGGACGAGCTGCACAAGCGGGTCATCGGGCAGAACGACGCGATCCGGGCGCTGTCCCAGGCGATCCGCCGGACCCGAGCCGGCCTGAAGGACCCCAAGCGCCCGGGCGGGTCGTTCATCTTCGCCGGGCCATCCGGGGTTGGCAAGACCGAGCTGTCCAAGACCCTTGCGGCGTTCCTGTTCGGCGACGAGGACTCGCTGATCCAGCTCGACATGAGCGAGTACATGGAGAAGCACACCGTCTCGCGGCTGTTCGGCTCCCCGCCCGGCTACGTCGGGTACGAGGAAGGCGGGCAGCTGACCGAGAAGGTCCGGCGCAGGCCGTTCTCCGTGGTGCTCTTCGACGAGATCGAGAAGGCCCACCAGGACATCTTCAACTCGCTGCTGCAGATCCTTGAGGACGGGCGGCTGACCGATGCCCAGGGCCGGACGGTGGACTTCAAGAACACCGTGATCATCATGACCACGAACCTGGGGACCAAGGACATCTCCAAGGGCGTGTCGGTGGGCTTCGGCACGCCGAGCGAGTCGACCGGCTCGTATGAGCGGATGACGCACCGGGTGCAGGACGAGCTGAAGCAGCACTTCCGGCCCGAGTTCCTGAACCGTGTCGACGACATCATCGTTTTCCACCAGCTCTCTCAGGAGGAGATCTTCCAGATCGTCGACCTGATGATCGCCAGGCTGGAGGAGCGGCTGAAGGACCGCGACATGGGCATCGAGCTGACCCCGGCGGCCAAGAAGCTGCTGTCGGAGCACGGCTACGACCCGGTGCTCGGCGCCCGGCCGCTGCGGCGCACGATCCAGCGCGAGATCGAGGACGCGCTGTCGGAGAAGATCCTGTTCGGCGAGGTCAAGGCCGGGCAGATCATCATGGTCGACACCGAGGGCACTGGCAAGGAAGCGAAGTTCACCTTCAAGGGCGTGCCCAAGCCCAGCGAGGTGCCGGACGCGCCGCCGGCCGAGCTGGCCGAGGCCGCAGGCAGCGGCACCGCGGCCACCGGGACCGAGGGAACCGAGCACCAGCCAGGCTCCCAGGGCTAGCCGGGGAATCCCCAGCCTGTCCGAGGTGGCCGGCCCGGCATCTGCCGGGCCGGCCACCTCGGCTTTCACCGGCGCCGGATCCGGCGGCGGTGAAGTGCGGTCCTCGCACCTGGCTCCCGGAGACCTGGCTGCCTTACCCGGCGCCGGGAATCGCCGCTCCCTCGCCGGGCAGGCTGGCCAGTCCGCTCTCCGACAGCGTCACCAGGCCGTCTCCGACCAGTCCGGCCAGGACCCTTACCCGCTGGCCGGCGTCCGGCCAGCAGCCGTCGAAGGCGGTGACCGGCACCGGCCCGGCGGCGGACCGCAGCACGGCGAGCAGCGCGCCCCGGCACTGCCGGTCGCTGCCCAGGTAGGTCTGGCTGCGCCGGGGCCGGTCGGCCGGTGGCCTGCCGCCAGCCAGCCAGGCGCACGAGACTGCCACCGGGCACCGATCGCAGGCCGGCCGGGCAGCGGTGCAGACCAGGGCGCCAAGTTCCATCACCGCGGCGTTCCAGCGGGCAGCGCGGCCGTCGCTGGCCGGTGGCAGCAGTGCGGCCGCCAGCGCCGTCTCGGTGCCGCTGACCGACCCGCCGCCCAGATCCCGCCCGGTCACCAGGCGGGCCAGGACCCGGCGGATGTTCACGTCGAGCACGGGATGTCGCTGGCCGAAGGCGAAACTGGCAATCGCGGCCGCCGTGTAGTCGCCCACACCGGGCAGCGCGCGCAGGTCGTCGAGCGACGCAGGGACCGACCCGCCGTGCCGGTCCGCGATCAACGTCGCCGCGGCATGCAGGCGGATAGCCCGGCGCGGGTAGCCAAGCCGGTCCCACTGTCGGACCGCGTCGGCCGGGGTGGCGGCGGCGAGGGCTGCGGGCGTCGGCCAGCGCTCCAGCCAGGCCCGGTAGGCCGGAAGCACCCGCGACACCGGGGTCTGCTGGAGCATGAACTCGCTAACCATGATCGCCCAGGGCCCGGCGTCCGGCGCCCGCCACGGCAGGTCCCTTGCGCAGGTCGCGAACCAGTCGGCGATCGGCCGTTCGAATCTGGTGGTCATGACGGATCGATCCTGCCATGACCGCCGTCGGCGGCACGTCACTAGGAATGCGGGCAAGCCCTCCGCAAGTCTCCTGCCTGCGAAAACACGCTCCGGAGATAGCGGCGAGGCATCCCCGCGGGCCGGGCATGCTCTTGCATACTCAAAGGACATGGGGGGGAACACGTTCCGTTACCAGCCCGAGCGCGCGGCCGGGTTGTACTGGCGTCGGCGCTTCATGGTTCTCCTGATCGGCCTCGCCGTGTTCGGCGCCGCCGCCTGGGGTCTCTCCACCGCGCTCAAGGTCCCAGCGGGTGCCACCGGACCCGCTGGGACCGGGCACGGCGCCTCGGCCGGCGCCTCTCCGGGAGCGTCGGCCACCGGGCCGACCCCGACCGCGCAGTCCAGTCCGCGGCACCCGACCGCGACGGGCACGGCCGGCCGCCACGCGAAGGCGGGAACCGGGCACGGCGGTCAGGGCAAGGGCGCCGTCGCCACGTCCAGGCCGCTGTCATCCCGGTCGCGACGGCCGGGGAAGACGTCCGGGCAGTTCCAGTTCAAGCCCGCGTTCTGCGCCAAGTCGAGCATCGTGCTGAGCGTGTTCAGCCCGCAGGCCAGGTTCGCGGCCGGCCAGGCGCCCAGCTTCAGCATCAACATCGTCTCCACCCAGCCGACGACCTGCTCATTCAACGTGGGGTCCGGGCACGTCGCGCTGGTCATCAAGGAGGGCTCGGCGACGATCTGGAACTCGTCCTACTGCACGGACGGGTCCGGCAGCCTGATCACGCCGCTGATGCGCGGCGTGCCCACGGTGGTCTCGATGTCCTGGGACCGGCTGACCGCCGCGCCGGGTTGCGCCGGCCGCCGCCGCCGGGTCCCGGCAGGCACGTACACGGTCACCGCTGTCGACGGCTCGCTGGTCAGCGCGCCGGTGACGTTCCGGCTGGGCTGACCGGGCGGCGCTCAGCCGGTCGCCCGGCCCGCGCCGAACGTGGCGGAGATGGCGGCGGCGATATCGGGCACCGCGACCACCTCCATCATCTCCGCGGCCGGGCCGACCTCGGTGCCGGCCGGGACGACCGCCCGGCGGAACCCCATCCGGCTCGCCTCGCTGAGCCTGCGGCCGACGCCCGCCACCGTCCGGATCTCGCCCGCCAGTCCGACTTCGCCGAACGCGACCACATCCATCGGCACGGACAGGTTCGCCAGCGCGCCCGCCAGTGCCAGCGCCACCGCCAGGTCGACCGACGGCTCGGCGAGCCTGACCCCGCCGACCGTCGCCGCGTAGATGTCGGCCCGGCCGAGCCTGACCCTGGCCCGCTGCTGCAGCACCGCGATCACCATGCCGACCCTGGCCGGGTCGAGCCCCGAGGTCACCCGCCGGGACGGCTCGGCCCCCTCGACCGGGCAGACCAGCGTCTGCACCTCGGCGACCAGCGGGCGCCGGCCCTCCAGTGTCACCGTCACGCAGGTGCCCGGCACCGGCCCGTGCTGCCTGGACAGGAACAGCCCGCTCGGATCGGGCAGGCCGATCAGCCCGAACTCGCCGAGTTCGAAGCACCCGACCTCGTCGGTCGGCCCGAACCGGTTCTTCAGCGCCCGGATCATCCGGAGCCGGCCCCGGCTGTCGCCCTCGAACTGCAGCACCACGTCGACCAGATGCTCCAGCGAGCGCGGCCCGGCGATCGAGCCGTCCTTCGTCACGTGCCCCACAAGCACCGTGGTCAGCTCGCGCTGCTTGGCGAGGCTGACCAGCGCGGAGGTGATCTCGCGCACCTGGGTAACCCCGCCCGGCGCGCCCTCGGTCCCGGCCGCGGTGATGGTCTGCACCGAGTCCACGATCAGCAGCGCCGGATTCACCGCCGCCACGTGCGCGAGCATCGCGTCGAGGTCGGTCTCGGCGGCCAGGAACAGATTCTCGCTGACCGCGCCGATCCGGTCGGCTCGCTGCCGCACCTGGGCCGCGGACTCCTCGCCGGTGACGTACAGCACCGGCGATCGCTCGGCGGCCAGCGCTCCGGCCTCGAGCAGCAGGGTGGACTTGCCCACCCCGGGCTCGCCGGACAGCAGCGCGACCGTGCCCGGCACCAGGCCGCCGCCGAGCACCCGGTCAAGCTCGTCCATGCCGGTCGGCCGCGCCGCCGCCGACGCGGCGTCCACCCGGGAGATCGGGATCGCCGGCGCGGCGGCCCGCGGCCCGGGAATGCCGCGCAGGACGGCCCGGCCCGCCCGGCCGCCAGGACCGGCCACCGCGACCTGCCCGACCGTCCCCCAGGACTGGCACTCGCCGCACCGGCCAACCCACTTGCTGGTCTGCCAGCCGCACTCTGAGCAGCGGAAAACTGAGCCCGCCGAGGTCTTCGCCACGGCACGCACGGTACCGGTGGGTACCGACAGCGCCGCCACGCGCGGCGCATAAGCTGGCACGGGTGACCGATGTAGCTCGGTGACCGAGGGAGGGATGCGCCTTGGCACAGGCCGGGCCCGCAGTCGCGGGAACACCGGGGGCCGCACGCGCCATTCCGGTCGCGCTGTCCACGTCATCGGTCTTTCCCGAACGGACACCGGACGCCTTCGAGATCGCCGCCAGGCTGGGCTATGACGGCGTCGAGGTGATGGTTACGGCCGATCCGGTCAGCCAGGATGCCGAGGTGCTTGGTCGGCTATCCGACTACCACCACCTGCCCGTGCTCGCCGTGCACGCGCCGAACCTGCTGATCACCCAGCGGGTCTGGGGCCGCGAGCCGTGGGGCAAGCTGGAGCGCACCGCTGACCTGGCCAGCGCGCTCGGCGCCGGGGTCGTCGTGGTGCATCCGCCGTTCCGCTGGCAGCGCGAATACGCGCGTGACTTCGAGGCCGGCCTGAAGCGGCTGGAGTCGCGGCGGGACATGATCTTCGCGGTGGAGAACCTGTATCCGCTCCGGCCCAGGGGTACCGAGGTCGCGGCGTACGCGCCGCACTGGGACCCGCGCAGGCTCGACTGCGCGCACGTCACCCTCGACCTGTCGCACACGGCGGTGGCCGGGACCGACGCGCTCGAAATGGCCGAGGACCTCGGCGACCGACTGGTGCACGTGCACCTGACCGACGGCACCAAGACCGGCCTGCCCGACGAGCACCTGGTGCCCGGCCGGGGCACCCAGCCGTGCGCCGAGTTGCTTGAGCGGCTGCCCGGCACCGGATTCACCGGCACAGTGGTGGTGGAGATCAGCACCCGCCGGGCGCTAAATAGCCAGGAGCGGCTCGCGGACCTGGCCGAGTCGCTGGCGTTCGCCCGGGCGCACCTGCCGTCGGCGAGCCCGGTCGGCTGATTCGTTACGCCTCGAGAATGAGCGTGACCGGCCCGTCGTTGACCAGCGCGACCGCCATGTCGGCGCCGAACACACCGGTCTCGACGTGCGCGCCGAGTCCGCGCAGTGCGTCGGCGAAGGCGTCCACTAGGGGCCGGGCCACCGGCCCGGGCGCCGCAGCCTGCCAGGTCGGCCGCCGTCCCTTGGCGGTCTCGGCGTACAGCGTGAACTGGCTGACGACCAGGACCGGGGCGCCCAGGTCGGCGCAGGACCGCTCGCCGGCCATGATCCGCAGGTTGTAGACCTTGGCGGCCAGCGCCGCCGCCTGGGCCGGAGTGTCATCGTGCGTCACCCCGACCAGGATCACCAGCCCCGGAGCCGGCAGCTTGCCGACCACCGCGCCATCGACCGTGACGCTCGCCTCGCTCGCCCGCTGCACAACTACTCGCACGGGATGGGATTCTCGCACGCCCGGCTGCGGCCCGCTGGCACGCCCGGCCGGCCGCGCGCCGACCGGCCAGGGCCGGTCCGCTAGCGTGTGCATGATTCCCACCGACCGTCCTGGTCGCCTCCCAGGCGAGGAATGTCCGGAAAGGCGCTCGCACGCTATGACCGAACACGGCACAAGTCGGCCCGCGATCCCCGCGGCCGCAACCCTGATCACCGTCGCTCCGACCGGCGCGGAGTCGGCCAAGGCGGACGTCCCCGCGCTTCCGGTCACCCTCGACGAGCTTGTCGCCACCGCGGTCGAGTGCCGCGCGGCCGGCGCCGCGGTGATCCACGTGCACATCAGGGACGCCGACACCCAGCCGACGCTGGACCTGGGCCGCCTGAAGGACACCGTCGCGGCGCTCCGCGAGTCCACCGACCTGATCGTGCAGCTATCCACCGGTGGCGCGGTCACCGACAGCTTCGACCGGCGGCTGGCGGTGCTCGACGCGGCCCCCGACGGCTGCTCGCTCACCTGCGGGACGGTGAACTTCGGCGACGACGTGTTCATGAATCCGTGGTCGTTCATGACCGAGCTATACGTGCGCACCCAGGAGCTTGGCGTGGTGCCCGAGTTCGAGTTGTTCGACTTCGGCCACATCGCGTCGCTGCACCGGCTGCTCGACAAGTACGGCCCGCCGCACGGCGGGCACGTGCACTGCGACCTGGTGATGGGCGTGCCCGGCGGGATGCCAGGCGACGCGGCCACACTGGTCCAGGCGGTGTCCGCGCTGCCGCCCGGTGCGACCTGGTCGGCGACTGGGATCGGTCGGACCACCCTGCCGGTGATGTTCGCCGCACTCGCCGCCGGCGGGCACCTGCGGGTCGGGATGGAGGACACGGTCACGTTCTCCCGCGGCCGCCCGGTGACCGGCAACGCCGAGCTTGTCGAGCGGGCGGCGACGCTGGCCGGGCACGCCCAGCGGCCCCCGCTGACGCCCGACCAGGCCCGGGTCTTGCTCGGCATGCAGGCCCGGCCGGGAGCAGGTCAGTGACCGAGTTGTCGATGGCGGCCGGCCCGGCGAACCCGGTGCTCGCCGAGGTGGTCCGGTCCGGCTTCACCGAGTCCGTGCACCGGGGTTCGCTGGTCGTGCTCGGCCAGGACGGTGCGCCCGCGATGGCGGCCGGGGCGATTGACCGGCCGATGTTCCCGCGGTCGTCGAACAAGCCGATGCAGGCGGCCGGAATGCTCCGGGCCGGCCTTGACCTGCCCGACCGACTGCTCGCGCTGGCCTCCGCCAGCCACTCCGGCGAGGACTTCCACGTCGCCGGCGCGCGGGAGATCCTGGCCGGGGCCGGTTTGACCGAGGACGACCTGCAGTGCCCGCCGGACCTGCCGCTGAACTCGGCCGCGCGGGCCGCGATGGTGCGGTCGGGTGCCCAGCCGGACCGGATCCACATGAACTGCTCGGGCAAGCACGCCGGGATGCTGGCGTCCTGCGTCGCCGCGGGGTGGCCGACGGCCAGCTACCGCGACCCCGAGCACCCGTTGCAGCGCCTGATCCGGCAGGTCGTCGAGGACCTGGCCGGTGAGCCGGTCACGGCGATCGGGGTGGACGGCTGCGGCGCGCCGCTGATGGCGCTGACGCCGGTCGGGCTGGCCCGGGCGTTCCGCGCGGTGGTGCTCGCCGAGCCAGGCTCGCCGGAGCGCCGGGTGGCCGACGCCATGCGGGCGCATCCGCTGGTCATGTCGGGGACTGGGCGGTCGGACGCGATCCTGATGACGGCCGTGCCCGGACTGCTGATGAAGGGCGGCGCCGAGGGGGTCTGCGCGTTCGCGCTGCCGGACGGGCGGGCCGCGGCGGTCAAGATCGACGACGGCAACGCGCGCGCGGTGCCGGTGGTGATGGCCG
This sequence comes from Actinomycetes bacterium, assembly GCA_021792855.1. Taxonomy (GTDB): domain Bacteria; phylum Actinomycetota; class Actinomycetes; order Streptosporangiales; family Streptosporangiaceae; genus Chersky-822. Next base: position 30,075 of record JAJYTW010000001.1, on the reverse strand, counting down.
CGGTGCTCCGGGACCTGGCCGCCGACCTGCCAGGGACCGATCTGGCCGTGCTGGACCGGCTGGCCGCCGAGCCGGTCCTCGGGGCCGGCCAGCCGGTCGGCGAGATCCGCCCGGTGCTCGGCTAGTTGGCCGGGCCACGGCCCGGTTGTGCTTGCAGGCTGATTTGCTATTGCAAGCACTACCGGTGACACTGGGCGCATGAGTCCGGTCAACGTCAGCAGTATCGGGTCCTACATTCGCGAGCAACGGGAACAGGCGAAGATCTCGATTCGCCAGCTTGCCCAGGCCGCCGGCGTGTCGAACCCGTACCTCAGCCAGGTCGAGCGCGGCCTGCGGCGGCCGAGCGCGGACATCCTCCAGCAGATCGCCAAGGGCCTGCGGATCTCCGCCGAGGCGCTGTACGTCCAGGCGGGCATCCTGGAAGACCGGCCTGGCGACACCACCGTGGTCGACGCGATCATGGCCGATCCGGAGATCACCGAGCGGCAGAAGCAGATGCTGATCGACATCTACGAGTCGTTCCGCCGCGAGGTCAGGGCCGCGGACGCGGCTGGCGGGTCGGGGACAGCCGAATCCGGGCCGGCGGCCCCCGGCGCGGACGCCGGTACGGCAGACTCGGCTCAGCACCCCGGGGAACCCGGCGAGTCGGCCAGGCCCGGCGATCCCGCTGAGCCCGGCGATGCCAGCCAGGCGGACGAGGTAGAGCCAACCGATCCATCCACGGTGTGGTCGGACGCCACAAGCAGATAGGTTGCCTGACGTGTTCTCATCATTTAACGCGTATACGCCGCTCTCCTGGTTCTTCTGGGTGCTTGGCCTGGCCGCGTTCGGGGTCGAGGTCTGGGCGTTCATCGACGCGGTCCGCAGGCCGACCGCGGCGTTTCCCGCGGTCGGCAAGCAGACCAAGTCGCTATGGCTGATCATCCTGGGCGTGGCCGCGGTGATCGGCCTGGCCGGCGTCGCCAGCGGCGGCTTCTCCGCGCTGAACATCCTGGAGGTCGCCGCGTTCGTGGCGGCGGCGGTGTACCTGACCGACGTCCGGCCGAAGGTCAGCCAGATCGGCCGCGGCGGGTCGTCGGGGAACGGCCCGTACGGACCCTGGTGACCCGCACTATGCTGCCGGTCGTGGTGATAACGCGATGAGCCAGGATGAGTGGCGGACGCACCGGCTCGAACTCGACGACCAGACCCTGCGCGAGTGGGACGCGGTCGTGCTCGCCTCCGGCGAGGACGGGATCGTGCTCGACCGCTCGGCGTTCTACCCGGGCGGCGGGGGTCAGCCACCGGACCACGGCGTACTGCTCTGGGGCGGTGTGCAGACCCGCATTGTCGATGCCCGCAAGGGCGATGATCTCTTCCTGATCCCGGCCGAGGGCGACCCGGTCCCGCCGCCGGGCACCGCGGTCCGCGGCGCGGTGGAAGACGACCGGCGGACCGCCCTGATGCGCACGCACTCGGGCCTGCATGTGCTGTGCGGCGTGGTGTTCCGGGACTATGGCTCGCTGGTCACCGGCGGCAACATGGAGCCGGGTACCGCCCGGATGGACTTCAACCTGCCGGAGGTCCCGCCGGGCTTCAAGGAAGCCGTGGAAGCCGCCTGCAACGCCGAGATCGCCGTTGGCCGCCGGATCGACGTGCGGGTGCTGCCGCGGGATGAGGCGTTCGAGATCCCGGACATCATCCGCACCGCGACGAACCTGGTCCCGGCCGAGGTGAAGGACGTCCGGATCGTCGACATCGTGGGCCTGGACCAGCAGGCCGACGGCGGAACGCACGTCGCCTCCACCGCGCAGATCGGCCGGATCGAGGTCGTCAAGGTGGAGAACAAGGGCAAGGGCTTCCGGCGGCTGCGGATTCGCATCGCGGACTGACTGCGTTACAGCGGCAGCAGCATCGCCGCGGTCGGCGCGATCACGACCAGCGCGGCCACCGAGCACAGCAGCACCGCCGAGTACAGCGGCAGGTCGGGCGGCGGCCGGAGCAGCCGGGTCACCCGGGCCGCGAGGTCGCCGCCTGGCTGGTCGGCCGCGGCCAGCGCGCCGGTGGGCGCCTGACCGCCGCCGGAGACGCCGACCCGCAGCAGCGCGGTCGCCAGTTCCCTGGCCGGGCGGTGCCTGCGGGCCCGGTCATCGGCCATCATCTCGACCAGCAGCGACACCGCCCGGTTGGCCTCCCTGGCCGTGGCCGACCAGCGGAAGGCCCGCAGCAGGGCGGTGAACGGGAGCAGCACCAGATCGTGCCTGGCCCGCAGGTGAGCTCGCTCGTGCTCGAGCACCGCAGCTAGCTCGGCCTGGTCGAGCAGGTTCAGGGTGCCGGCGCTGATCACGATCGCCGACCGCAGCCCTGGCACGCAGTACGCGGTAGCTGCCGGATGGTCGACGACCAGGGCGCCGGGAACCTTTGGGTCGCCGTGCGCCAGCAGTTTCAGCAGCGCCATCTGGCGGTGCCGCGCGCGGAGCACGCCCTGGACCGCAGCGAGCAGGATCCAGCAGAGCACCGCGAGCAGCAGCACGCTCGCCATCAGCGACACCAGCCGCAGATCGTACATGGCGTTCGAGAACCTGGCCGCCGGCCCGGCGGATCCGAACAGTTCGCGTGCGGCGCGCTCGGTGGCGGTCGCCACGCTCGCGCCTGGGCCGCTCCGGGGGGCCGTCGTGACGCCGCCCCGCGAGGTCCTGGCCAGCGTGCTCACCCCGGTGGTCAGCAGCGGCCGCCGCCCGGCCTGCCCTGCTTCCAGGCCGGCCACGCCGAACCCGGCAAGCGCCCCGACCGTCGCCACGCCCCAGCCAAGGCCGAGTGCCTGCCACAGTGCGATGGCAACGGCAGGCGACCGGCGCGGCCATTGCGCGCTGGCGAGCAGGTGTGCTGCGGGAACGCAGCCGATGGCGACTGCGCCGAGCACGATGACGGCGACCGGCACGGAAGATCAGTCCCTGCGGCTCCCGCCGAGGGCCTCGAGTGCCGCGCGCAGCGCGGCCGCCTCAGCCCCCGACACGCTGCGGGCGAACCTGGTGAGCGCGGCCTGCCGGTCACCGGTCTGGTCGAGCGCGGTCAGCATGAGTTCGGCAACGTAGGCCTCGCGGCTCTCGGCCGGGCGGTACCGCCAGGCGCGCCCGGCGCGCTGCCGCCGTACGAAGCCCTTCTTGGTAAGCCGGTCCAGCACCGTCATGACGGTGGTGTGGGCCAGTTCCCGGTCAGTGAGGCAGATACCTACCTGGCGGACGGTCATGGGGTCGTCGGACTCCCACAGGACCTCCATGATGGCCCGCTCAAGCTCTCCAAGCCGGTTCATGCTCTCACAATAGGAGACAATGCCGGCGAGCACATAGTCAGGCCGCCGGCATCCGGCCCGGTGCCTCCGGTGGCGGCCCGCCGGAGGTGCCGCTCGTGACCAGCGATAACACCCGCAGATCGAGGAATGCCGATGGAAATCACGATTGTCCGCGGCGACATCACCGAGCAGGACGTGGACGCCGTCGTCAACGCAGCCAACTCCACGCTGCTCGGCGGCGGCGGCGTGGATGGGGCCATCCACGCGCGGGGCGGACCGGAGATCCTGGCGGCCTGCCGGGAACTGCGGGCCGGGGCGTTCCGTGACGGCCTGCCCGCCGGCCAGGCCGTGGCGACCACCGCAGGACGACTGGCCGCCCGCTGGGTGATCCACACCGTCGGCCCGGTGTACTCGCCGCAGGCCGACCGGTCCGCGCTGCTCGCCTCCTGCTACACCGAGTCGCTGCGGGTGGCCGACGAGGTCGGCGCGCGCACCGTGGCTTTCCCGGCGATCTCGACCGGGGCGTACGGCTGGCCGATGGACGACGCGGCCCGGATCGCCCTGACGGCGGTGCGATCCGCGGTTAGCAGCGTTGATCTGGCGCGCTTCGTGCTGTTCAGCGGCGCGGCACGGGTGGCGTTCGAGCGGGCTTTCGCCGCCAGGCCCTGATCCGGCCCGCCTGCCGCGCGGGGGCGTAGCCCGGACGCGCGCGGTGGCGCGGGAACTCCGGCGGGCGCGCTAGGTTGCCGGTATGGAGGTGCCCAGAGTCGCGGTCAGCGTCGATCTCGTGATCCTCACCGTTCGCGAGAGTCACCTGTCCGCGCTGGTCTGGCGGCGGCACGCTGGTCCGCATCGCGGGCTCTGGGCGCTGCCCGGCGGCTTCATCCGGCTGGAAGAGGATCTGCCAGCGACCGCCGCCCGGGTGCTCTCCGAGCGGGCCGGACTGCCGGACGCGCCGGTGCACCTGGAGCAACTGCGGACCTATGGCTATCCGGACCGGGATCCCCGGCAGCGTGTGGTCTCGGTCGCCTACCTGGGCCTGGCGCCGGACCTGCCGGCCCCGGATCAGCCGCAGATGAGCTGGCAGCCGGTCGGCGGCCTGACCGAACTGGCCTTCGACCACCACCACATCCTCCAGGACGGGGTGGAGCGGGCCCGCGCGAAACTCGAGTACACCTCGCTTGGCGCCGCGTTCTGCCGGGACGAGTTCACCGTGGCCGAACTCCGGCGGGTATACGAGATCGTCTGGGATACCCGGCTGGACCCGAGGAACTTCCATCGCAAGGTGACCGGCGCGCAGCGGTTCCTGGTCGAGACCGGCTCGATGAGCTCATCGGGCGGGCGACCGGCGCAGTTGTACCGCCGTGGCGACGCCGACCTGCTGCACCCGCCGATGCTGCGGCCCAGGACGCGGTCGGCCGGGGCGGTGGCCCCGGAGATCCCGGACGGCCCCGCCGCGGTCGTCGCGGACGCGAGCCTGCTGGTGGGCGCGAACCGGACGCCCGTCGCCTGAGATGGCCGTATACCGCTATTTTGAGCATGCCGTCGATGCAAACCGGAGGACGACGTTGCCCGAACAGTCACCGCAGCCCGCCGTCACGCCGAGATTCCGGCCGGTGCTTGACCGGTTCGCGCCATACAAGCCGGGCAAGAAGCCCTCCGCGCAGGACGGGCCGGGATACAAGCTCTCCTCCAACGAATCCCCCTACGGGCCGCTGCCGTCGGTCGCCGCGGCCATCGCGGCGGCGGCCGGAAGCGCCAACCGGTATCCGGACAACAACGCGGTCGAACTGACCGAGGCGATCGCCGCCCGGCACGGCGTCCCCGCCGCGCACGTCGCCGTCGGCTGCGGCTCCGTCGGACTGGTGCAGCAGTTGCTTGAGGCGGTTTGTGACCCGGGCGCCGAGGTGCTCTACGCGTGGCGGTCCTTCGAGGCCTACCCGTACCTGGCCGACCTGGCGGGCGGGACGTCGGTGCGCGTGCCGTTGCGCGGTGAGGGACATGACCTTGACGCCATGGCCGCCGCGATCACGCCGGCAACCAGGCTGATCTTCGTCTGTACCCCGAACAACCCGACCGGCACCATCGTCGACCGGGGCGAGCTTGGCCGGTTCCTCGACCAGGTGCCCGCCGATTGCCTGGTGGTGCTGGACGAGGCCTATGTGCAGTATGTGCGCGACCCGGCGGCTCCGGACGGCGTCGAGATGTACCGGGACCGGCCGAACGTGGCGGTGCTGCGGACGTTCTCCAAGGCCTACGGCCTGGCCGGGCTCCGGGTCGGTTACCTGATCGGGCCCGAACCGGTGGCGGCGGCCGCGCGCAAGACGATGCTGACCTTCACGGTCAGCACGGTGGCGCAGGCGGCTGCCATCGCCTCGCTCGCCGCCGAGTCCGAGTTGATGGAGCGAGTCGACGCCGTGGTCGCCGAGCGGCAGCGGGTCAGGGACGCGCTGCTCGCGATGGGCTGGGCGGTGCCGCCGACCGAGGCGAACTTCGTTTGGCTGCGGCTCGGCGCGGACACGGTGAACTTCGCGGCCGCCTGCGACCGGGCCGGGATCAGCACCCGGCCGTTCGCGGACGAGGGCGTCCGGGTGTCGATCGGCGAGGTGGCCGCGAACGACGTGTTCCTCGAGGTCGCGCAGGCCTATCCGGGCCGGGCCTGACCGGCCGGGCTTGACCGGCCGACGCGGCGGCTAGCCGTTCCAGTCCTCGACGCTGATGTCGGCGCCCAGGGCGGCCAGCCTGGTTGCGACGGCCGCATGCCCGCGGTCGATCGGGTAGCCGGGCGAGACCACGGTCTCGCCCTCGGCGGCCAGGCCGGCCAGCACGAGCGCGATCCCGGTGCGCAGGTCATGCGCGGTGACCTCGGCGCCGTGCAGCGGCGTCGGCCCGTGCACGAGAGCGAGGTTGTCGGCCACCTCGACCTTCGCGCCCATCTTGTTCAGTTCGCCGGCCAGCGTGTACCGGCCGTCGAAGATGGTCTCCCTGATGTAGCTGGTCCCGTCGGCCAGGCAGCTAACCGCCATGATCGGGGACTGCAGGTCGGTGGCGAAGCCCGGGTACGGACTCGTGATCACGTTGATCGGGCGAAGCTGCTTGTCCTGACGGACCTGCAGTACGGCGCCCTGCGTGGCGAACTCCACGCCCATCTGCTCAAGCTTCCAGCGCACCACGCCCATGTGCTCAAGGGACGCGCCGACCAGGCTGATCTCCCCGCCGGTGATGGCCGCCGCCATCGCGAACACGGCGGCGTCGATCCGGTCCGGCATCACCGTGTGCTCGACCGCGGCAAGCTGGCTGACGCCCTCGACGGTGATAAAGCCGGTGCCGCCGCCGCTGATCCGCGCGCCCATCTTGGACAGGAACGCGATGACGTCCTGGACCTCGGGCTCCTGGGCGGTGTTGTCGATGATCGTGACCCCGGGGGCCAGCGAAGCCGCCATGATCAGGTTCTCGGTGCCGGTGTGCGACGGCGTGTCCAGGTACAGGTGCGCGCCGCGCAACCCGTCGGCCTTGACCCGGATCTGGCTCTCGCCCTCCTCGACCGTGGCGCCGAGACGGGCGAAGCCGCGGTAGTGGAAGTCAAGCTGGCGGCTGCCCAGGTTGCAGCCGCCGACGGCCTCGAGCACCGCCTCGCCAAGCCGGTGCAGCAGTGCCGGGATGAATAGCACCGAACCCCGGAACTGGCGGGTGATCTCACCGGGCAGCACCGGGCTGGTCAGCTCGGACGCGTCGACCACCAGGGTCCGCTCCGCCTCGTGGAACTTGACCACGGCGCCGACCGCCTGCGCCAGTTCCACCGCCCGCCGGACGTCCTCGATCACCGGTACGTTCCGGAGGACGGTCCGGCCCTTCTCGGCGAGCAGGGATGCGGCGATCATCTTGAGCGCCGCGTTCTTGGCTCCCTGGACGAAGACGGTTCCCTGCAGGGGATTGCCGCCCGTGACGCGGTAGCAGGTCTGGAGACCGCTGGTCATTTCGGTAGAACTCCTGTCCCTGGGGGGCGGGACATCATTATCCCGGCTTGCGGTGAGTGCCCTGTCCGGATCGAGCACGACGCCCGGCAGTTTCGGTAGAGCCTGGGTCGGGTCCGCCGTCTGGGTCCCGCCAATTTCGCGCGTTGTCAAGTATTCCACTGCTTCCCGCTCCCCGGACGATGACGACGTCATCACTTAAAGTAGTCGATCAATCTCGCGCAGTAATCAGTGGGTCCGGTCAATCCACGCCGCTCCGGTGATCCGTTGATATGCCTCCAGGTATGCCGTTCTCGTCCGGCTGATGACGTAATCCGGCAGCGGCGGCGGGGGGCCGCCCGCGTCCCGGTCCCAGCCAGACTCCGGCGAGGTCAGCCAGTCGCGGACATACTGCTTGTCGAACGAGGGCTGGCTGTGTCCGGGTTCCCAGCGATCGGCGGGCCAGAACCTGGACGAGTCCGGGGTGAGGACCTCGTCGCCGAGCCTGAGGGCGCCGTCGGAGTCGAAGCCAAGCTCGATCTTGGTGTCGGCCACGATGATCCCCCGGTCCGCGGCCACGGCGGCGCCCCGCTGGTAGACCGCCAGCGTGATCCGCCGAAGCTCGGCGGCAAGCTCGGCGCCGACGGTATCGGCAAGCTGGTCGAAGGTGATGTTCTCGTCGTGCTCGCCCTGCGCGGCCTTGGTCGCCGGGGTGAAGATGGGCTCAGGCAGCCGCGAACCGTCGGTCAGCCCGGGCGGCAGGCTGACTCCGCAGACCCGGCCGTCCCGCCGGTACTCGGCCAGCCCGGATCCGGTCAGGTAACCACGCGCCACGCACTCGAACGGAACCATTCGCAGCGGCATGCAGGCCATTGCGCGGCCGGCGAATTCCGCCGGAATGACGGCGTCCACCAGATGATTGGGCACCACGTCGGCCAGTCGGTCGAACCACCACAGCGACATCTGGGTGAGGATCTTGCCCTTGTCAGGGATCGGCGTGTCCAGGATGAAGTCGAACGCCGAGATCCGGTCGCTCGCGACGATCACCAGCGAGCCGTCGTCGGCCCGGTAGACCTCGCGGACCTTGCCCGAATACAGGTGCGTGAGCATCAGGCGAGCCCCCCGGACGGGTCCGCACCGGGCGACATCCGCTCCAGTCGCTCGAACACCCCGCCGAGTCGCGCCACGTAGCGCTCCGGGCGGCAGACCGCGTCCAGTCGGGACTCCTCCAGGGTCAGGCCGCGCCCGGCCGCCTGCTCGGCGAGCGTCCGCCGGAACGGCTGGCCGGTCGACCAGGTGGCCATCGCGGCCTCCTGCACCAGGGCGTAGGCGTCCTCTCGTGACATCCCGGACTCGACCAGTTCGAGCAGGACGGCGGAGGAGTAGATCAGGCCGCCGGTCGACTCCAGGTTCGCCAGCATCCTGGCCCGGTCCACCACCAGTCCGGTGATCAGGCCGAGCGTCTGGTCCAGCAGGTAGTCGGTCGCGATCGCCGCGTCCGGCAGCGCCACCCGCTCGGTCGACGAGTGCGAGATGTCCCGCTCGTGCCAGAGCGGAATCCCCTCAAGGACCGGAACGATCTGCGCCCGCACGACCCGCGCCAGGCCGCAGATCCGCTCCGAGCGGACCGGATTCTTCTTGTGCGGCATGGCGGAGGAGCCCTTCTGGCCGGACGTGAACGCCTCGGCCAGTTCCCGGACCTCGGTCCGCTGCCCGTGCCGGACCTCGAGCGCGATCGCGTCGCAGACGGTGGCCACGATGGCCAGCGCGCCGACCCACTCGGCGATCCCGTCGCGCAGCACGACCTGGGTCGCGACGTCGGCGGGCCGCAGTCCGAGGCCGGTCATCACCGCCGCCTCGATGGCCGGGTCGATGCTGGAGTAGGTGCCCACCGGGCCGGACAGCTTGCCCACCGCGACGGCCGCCCTGGCCCGCCGCAGGCGGGCCACGCACCGGTTCATCGCGAAGGCGAAGTCGGCCACCCGGTGACCCCACACGTCGGGTTCGGCGTGGATGCCGTGAGTCCGGCCGACCCGCAGGGTGTCCCGGTGCGCCAGGGCGTGCTCGCGCAGCGCGGCGGTCAGTGCCGTGGCCCGGGAGATCAGCAGGTCACTCGCCTCGGTTAGCTGCACCGCGAGCGCGGTGTCCAGCAGGTCGGATGAGGTCATGCCGAAATGGACGTACGCCGCGGCCTCGCGCGGCGTGGTGTTGTCGGCCCACGCGGTCAGGAAGGCGATCACGTCATGATTGGTCACCGCCTCGATCGCGGCGACGGCCTCCGGGGTCGGCGGCGGCGCGGCCCGAACCGGATCAACGCTGTCGGCCGGGACGACCCCGGCGGCCGCGTTCGCCTCAAGGACAAGCGCCTCGACCTGGCACCACAGTTCGTACTTGTGGCTCTCGCTCCAGATGCGGCCCATCTCGGGCAGCGTGTACCGCTCGATCACCTGACTGCTCTCTCCATCTGCCCGCGGCTCTGGACTTGCTGGAGTACCCACGTCGGCGCCGCGGCTAGCCGGGAACCCGCACCCGGTTGCCGGGCCGCTGCGGCCACCCGTGGCCTCATCCGCCGACGCCGGCCGCGATGTCGGTCCGGTACCAGCCACCCGGCATCGTGATCTGGCCCGCCGCCGCGTACGCCGCCGCCCGGGCAGCGGTCAGATCGGGGCCGGCGCCGACGACATCGAGCACCCGGCCGCCGCTTGACCGAAGCTCCCCGTCCCGCCGGGTCGTGCCGGCGTGCAAGACGTAGGCGCCGGGGGTGCGTTCGGCCGCCTCGATGCCATCGATCGGAACCCCGGTGGCCGGCCTGCCCGGGTAGCCCTCGGCGGCGATCACGACCGTGACGGCGGCGCCATCCCGCCAGGTCAGCGGTCCGGTCCCGGCCAGGTCGCCGTGCGCCGAGGCCGCCAGCAGCCCGGCCAGCGGGGTGGCCAGCCGGTCGAGCACCACCTGGGTCTCCGGATCGCCGAACCTGGCGTTGAACTCGATGACCCGAAGCCCGGCAGGGGTGAGGGCCAGTCCGGCGTACAGCAGCCCACGGTACGGACTGCCCCGCCGCCGCAGTTCGGCCAGGGTCGGCTCGATGACCGCGGTGATCACGTCCTCGGCCAGGCCGGGCGGCGCCCATGGCAGCGGGGCGTAGGCCCCCATGCCGCCGGTGTTCGGACCGGCGTCACCGTCGTGCGCCCGCTTGAAATCCTGCGCGGGCAGCAGCGGAATGGCGCGGGTCCCGTCGGCCAGCGCGAACACCGACACCTCGGGCCCGGCCAGGTACTCCTCGATCACGACCTGGCCGCAGGCCCTGGCGTGCCCGATCGCCGCGGCCCGGTCCGGCGTGACCACGACGCCCTTCCCGGCGGCCAGGCCGTCGGCCTTGACCACATACGGCGGACCGAACTCATCCAGGGCGGCCTCGACGCCCGCGTCGTCCTGGCAGCTATGCGCGCTGGCGGTCGGGACACCGGCCGCCAGCATGATCTGCTTGGCGAACGACTTCGAGCCCTCGATCATCGCCGCGGCGACGTCCGGCCCGAAGCAGGCGACTCCGTCGGCGCGCAACGCATCGGCCACCCCGGCGATCAGCGGGGCCTCGGGGCCGATCACCACCAGGTCGGCGGCGGTACGCCGGGCCAGGTCGGTGACCTCGCGCGGATTGGCGATGGCGATGTCATGCCGCTCGGCTAGCTGGCCGATGCCGGGATTGCCCGGGGCCGCGTGCAGCGCCGTGACAGCGCTGTCGCTGGCCAGGGCCCGGGCGAGTGCGTGCTCGCGGCCGCCGGAGCCGAGGAGGAGGACTCGCACGTGCCGAGCCTACCGGGGTGGGTCCGCGCGGGAGTTCGGACGCTGCTCGCGGGCGGCCGCCAAGTTTACAAAACGTCATTGTCCGGTCACGGAGCCGCGAGGAGATGGCTCTCGGGTGGCCTCGCCGGGGCCATCTGGGCGAAAGACCGCGCGTTCGCTTCCCCGCGAGAGCCGGAACTTGTTATCCTCCCGCAATCCGCTGAGCAGGGGATTCCGCTGATCATCGGTTAAAACAAGGCTGTAATCCCCTAAACCTCGTTGGGGAGATCACCGCACTACAAAACGGGCACCGCGTACCGATGACGCGGCGCCCGCCCCGGACTCCCGGGGAGCGGCCTGATCGATCAGCGAGGTGGGCACGGTTCCCAAGATGATCGATATGTCAGATATCGGTTATGTTGCCCAAAGGAGAAATAACTTCATGAAAATCATCGGAGCTGGCCTCCCCCGGACAGCTACCCTGACGCAGAAGATCGCGCTAGAGATGCTGGGCTTCGGGCCCTGCTACCACATGGTCAACATCCTGTCCGACCTCGATCTGGTGCCCCGCTGGGCCGACGCGTTCGACACCAACGTCGACTGGACCGCGATGTTCGGCGACAGCCAGTCGACCGTGGACTGGCCAGGCTCGTTCTTCTACCGCGAACTGGTCACCGCGTTCCCGGACGCTAAGGTCCTGCTCAGCGTGCGCGACGGCGCCGCCTGGGCGCGGAGCATGCGCGACACCATCTGGGACGTGTTCTACGGCGACTCGCTCCAGCGCTACATGTCCGAGGCGCGGGCCAGGATCGACCCGCGGTGGCAGAACTACATCGACCTGCTGACGGCGATGTGGCGCAAGAGCGGTCTGCTCGGAACCCTTGAGGGCGAATTCGACGCCGACGAGATGGCGCGGGCGATGGAGGGGCACAACGAGTCGGTCCGGCAGTTCGTGCCGAAGGACCGACTGCTCGAATGGTCGCCCGCAGACGGCTGGGAACCGCTCTGCGCGTTCCTGGAGGTCCCGGTTCCGCAGGCGCCGCTGCCGCATGTCAACGACTCCGCGACGTTCGCCGGCCGGATCATCGACGCCAGCCTCGACGCCGTCACGCGGTGGCAGCAGCAGTCCGCCACAGCAGGCTCATGAGCATTCGCGCCGGCGTACCGCGGCGCGGGGCCGAGCGGCAGTCGCTGCCGGCCGAGGGGACGATCCGTTCCTCCCGCCAGTCGTGGCTGCTGCTCGTCGCCTGCGTCGCGCAGTTCATGGTCATCCTGGACCTGACCATCGTCAATGTGGCGTTGCCGTCGATCCAGGCCGACCTCGGCTTCTCGGCCATCAACCTGCAGTGGGTGGTGGACGCCTACGCGATCGCGTTCGCCGGGTTCCTGATGCTGGGCGGGCGGTTCGCCGACCAGTTCGGAGCGCGGCGCACGCTCAGCACGGCGCTCGCCCTGTTCGCGCTCACCTCGCTGGCCGGCGGCACCGCTATCAGCCAGTTCATGCTGGTCTCCGCCCGCACGGTGCAGGGACTGAGCGGAGCGCTGATGGCGGCCGCCTCCCTTGCCGCCATCACCTCCGCGTTCCCGCCCGGCCCGCCCAGGCACCGGGCGATCGGGCTGTGGGGGGCGATGAACGGCGCGGGCGGCGCGGCCGGCGCGCTGTTCGGCGGCATCATCACCCAGGAATTCGGCTGGCGCTGGGTGCTGCTGATCAACCCGCCGGTCGGCATCGCAGCGGCGATCGTCGCGATGATCGTCATCACCGATAAGCGGAAGGAAGGCGCCGGCGCGAAGTTCGACTTCGGCGGCGCGCTGTCGCTCACCGGCGGCCTGATGGTGCTGGTCTACGGGATCGTCAACGCCAGCGCGGTGGGCTGGACCGCCCCGCTGGCGCTGATCCCGATCGTGGCCGGCGTCGCGCTGCTTGCCATGTTCCCGGTGGTCGAGACCCGCCTCGCGGCGGCGCCGCTGGTGCCGCCCGGCGCGTTCACCCGGCCACTCCGGATCGCGAACCTGATCGTGCTGCTGTTCAGCGCGACACTGTTCCCGATGTGGTACGTAAGCTCGCTGTACCTGCAGCAGGTGCTCGGGCTGTCGCCGCTGGACGCCGGCCTGGCCTTCTTCCCGATGGCCCTGATGGTCGTGCTGTCCGCCGGGCAGGCGCACCGGCTGATCGGCCGGTTCGGTGTCCGGGCGGTGCTGACCACCGGCTTGTGCCTGCTGACCAGCGGCATGCTGATCTTCACCAGGATCGGACCGAGCGGCAGCGCGCTCGGCTTCGTGGTGCTCCCCGGACTGCTCGTCGCGGCCGGGATCGGGCTATCCGTCGTGCCGTCCACGATCGCGGCGACCCAACTCGCCGGGGCTGGCAACGCCGGCCTGGCCTCCGGCCTGGTGAACACCTCCCGGCAGGTCGGAGGGTCGCTCGGGATCGCCGTGCTGATCTCGATGGCAACGCAGTACACCAGCCATCTGATCGGTCAGAACCAGGTCGTGTCTCAGGCGCTGACCAGCGGATTCCGGCTCGCCTATTTCATCGGCGCGGCTCTGGCCGCGGCGGCCGCCGTGGTCGCCGGGGTGCTGCTCCCGGCGCACGACCACGCGGGCCGCCCGCTTCGTGCCCGGCTTCGGCTGCCGCTCGGCGCTGGCGTGCTGATCGTCGTGTTCGTGCTCGTGGACGCCACCGCGGCGGGCGCGCCGGCGGCGCCGATCGGCGCCTACACCGCCAGGGGCGCCTACACCTTCGTGTCCGCTCCCGGCCTGCACCCGCCGAAGCTCGGCACCGACATCGCGACCGAGAAGTCGGACCTCGCCCCCGGATACATCCTGCTGACCAACTTCTACGACCTGACCCAGCATCCGATGATCGGCCAGAGCGGGCCGCTGATCGTCAACAACGACCTGAGCCCGGTCTGGTTCCGGCCGGTACCGGTCGATGACGTCGCCTCGGACCTGGCGCTGCAGACCTACCAGGGCAAGCCCGCGCTGTCCTGGTGGCAGGGCACGATCACCAGCACCGGCGCGACCGAGAGCGGCGAGTACGTCGTCGTCAATCAGCACTACCAGACGATCGCGACGCTGAAGGGCGCGGACGGCTGGGTGCTGACGCTGCACTCGCTGGTCATCGACGGTCAGGACGCCTGGGTGACCGCGAACAAGAACGTCCCAATGAACCTGACCAGGTACGGCGGGGCGGCGAACGGCGCGATCGTGGACTCGGCCGTGCAGGAGTACAACCTGAAGACCGGCCGGCTGGTCCGGTCCTGGGACGCCTACCGGCATATTCCGCTGACCGACTCCTACGCCAACCCGCCGGTGAACGGCTTCCCATGGGACGTCTACCACGTGAACTCGATCAGCCTGGCCGGGAACGGCAGGCTAATCGTGTCGATGCGGAACACCTGGGCCGCGTACCTGATCAACCCGGCTACCGGAAAGATCGACTGGACCCTGGGCGGCAAGCACTCGAGCTTCGCCATCCCGTCCGACGCGACCTTCGAGTGGCAGCACGACGTCACCATGCCCAGTCCGACCACGGTCGCGATGTTCAACGACAACTGCTGCCAGATCACCGGCGCTGGCACCTACCTGGCACCGGCCGGGCCGTCCCGGGCGATGCTGCTCAAGCTCGATCCGGCTGCCCGCACCGTCCGCCTGGTGGCCGCCTACCAGCATGGCGGCGAGTCGGCCGCCTACATGGGCAGCACCCAGATCCTGCCGAACGGGAACGTCTTCGTTGGCTGGGGCGACCTGCCGTACTTCACCGAGTTCACCCGGTCCGGCCGGAAGGTGCTGGACGGCGTCTTGCCGGGACCCGACCTGAGCTACCGGGCCAAGCAGGTGGCCACCTGGGTCGGGCTTCCGCTGTATCCGCCCAGCGGCGCCGTCCGCCGCGCGCACGGCGTGACGACGGTCTACGCAAGCTGGAACGGCGCGACGCGGGTGCGGTCCTGGCGCGTGCTCGGCGGCCGGGACCCGGGCAACCTCGCTCCGATCGCGACCGCGCCGAAGTCGGGCTTCGAGACGGCCATCGCCGTCCGTTCCGGCTACCACGCGTACGAGATCCAGGCCCTGGACGCCAGTGGCCGCGTGCTCGGCACGTCGCGGGTGTTCGGGTGACGGTAGCCAGGTTCCTCATCAGGATGGATACGAAGATGAATCAGACAGCAGTAGTCCATCCGCGCTCCGCGCGGATCGCGCGGCGGATCGCGGGCGCGATCGCGGTCGCCGCGATGGCGGTCGGACTGGCCGCCTGCGGGCCGGGCCACGCAGCCCCGGCCAAGACCAAGAGCCAGTCGAACCAGCAGCCGGCCGGCTACTGAGCCCGACCTGATCGGAACCTGACCGGTTGGTGATCCCGGCCGGTCAGGTCAGGTCGCGCAACTGCACCGTCTGGTCTCGCCGCGGGCCGACACCGACCGCGGCGACCGGCGCCCCGATCATGTCCTGCAGCGCGAGCACGTAGGCGCGGGCGTTGGCGGGCAGGTCGGACAGTTCGCGGGCCTGCGAGATGTCCTCCCACCAGCCGTCCAGGTACTCATAGATCGGCGTGGCGTGGTGGAACTCGGTCTGCGTCATCGGCACCTCGTCATACCGCTTGCCGCCGACGTCGTAGGCCACGCACACCGGCACCCGGTCCAGTCCGGTCAGCACGTCAAGCTTGGTGATGAAGTAGTCCGTGATCCCGTTCACCCGGGTGGCGTACCGGGCGATCACCGCGTCGAACCACCCGGTGCGGCGGGCACGGCCGGTGGTGACGCCGTACTCACCGCCGGTCTTGCGCAGCCACTCGCCCTGGTCGTCGGTGAGTTCGGTCGGGAACGGCCCGGCGCCGACCCTGGTCGTGTACGCCTTCAGGATGCCGAGCACGGTGGTGATCCTGGTCGGGCCGAGACCGGCTCCGACGCACGCGCCGCCCGCCGTCGGCGACGACGAGGTCACGAACGGGTAGGTTCCGTGGTCGACGTCCAGCAGGGTCGCTTGCGCGCCCTCGAGCAGGACCACCTTCCCGGCGTCCAGTGCCTGGTTGAGCACCAGGCCGGTGTCCGCGACGTACCTGGAGAGCCGGTCGAAGTAGCCGAGGTACTCCTCGCACACCCGGTCCACGTCGATCCCGCGCCGGTTGTAGACCTTGGTGAGCAACTGGTTCTTCTCGCGCAACACCAGTTCTAGCTTCTGCCGGAGGATGCCCGGGTCGAGCAGGTCCTGCATCCGGATGCCCATCCGGGCGGCCTTGTCGGCGTAGGTCGGGCCGATCCCGCGCCCGGTCGTCCCGATCCTGGCGTGGCCCAGGTAGCGCTCGGTCACCTTGTCCAGGGCCACATGGTGCGGCATGATCAGGTGCGCGCTGGCCGAGATCAGCAGCCGGTCGCAGGACACCCCGCGGGCCTCGATCCCGTCGATCTCGCTGATCAGCACGGCCGGGTCGACGACCACGCCGTTGCCGATGACCGGCGTCGCGTGCTCGGACAGCACGCCGGACGGGAGCAGGTGCAGGGCGTAGCTCTCCTCGCCGATCACGACCGTGTGGCCGGCGTTGTTGCCGCCCTGATACCTGACGACGTAGTCCACACTGTCGCCGAGCAGGTCGGTGGCCTTGCCCTTGCCCTCATCGCCCCACTGGGCGCCAACGATCACGATGGCGGGCATGTCAGCAGGCTACCGTTCGGTACGCGGGTCGTGGCGCAGCCATGCCGGGCCGCGGGACCCGGCCGCGGGTCCGGACGCCGGTCTGGGCGGTCATCGGGCTAGCTCGCCGGCTCGGGCCGGAGCACGGAGGCCGCGGTGGGACTCGACTCGCGCAGGAACACCGCGATCCTGGTCGCCTCGTCGTCCTCACCGATCTTGCCCGCCGCGAGGCCGAGCAGATGCAGCGCGCGGAGGAAGCCGCGGTTCGGCTCGTGCTCCCAGGGGATCGGGCCGTTGCCGCGCCAGCCTGCCCGCCGCAACTGGTCAAGCCCGCGGTGGTAGCCGGTCCTGGCATAGGCGTAGGCGGCGACCGGGTCGGTGCCGATCGACTGCTCGGCGAGGGCGGCCCAGGCGGCGCAGCACGACGGATACCTGGCGGCAACCGTCGCCGGGTCATCCCCGGCACGCAGTGCCGCGTCACCCCCGTTGTCCTCGGGCAGGTACGTGGGCGGCGGCGTGGCGCTGGCGAGCAGGTTCTCATGCCTCATGGAACTATCCTGCCGCCTTGGGACGGGCCGGCGTTGGCTGGGCCGTCATCTTGCGCACTGCCCCGGGCCATGGGGCGGCCATCCGGCCCGCCGGGACGAGGCCGGTAGGTTAAGAGGCATGACGCAAGCCAACATTCAGGCCCAGGCCAGCGGCCAGTTCACGCTCGGCGGTCAGATCCCGGTCACCAGGCTCGGGTTCGGCGCCATGCGGATCACCGGCCCCGGCATCTGGGGAGCACCACGGGACGAGTCAGAGGCGATCGCCGTTCTCCGCCGCGCCGTGGAACTGGGGGTCGACTTCATCGACACGGCGGACTCCTACGGTCCGTTCGTGAGCGAGGACCTGATCAGGAAGGCGCTGCATCCGTACGACGGGGTGACGATCGCTACTAAGGGCGGCCTGGTGCGGACCGGCCCGGACGAGTGGCATCCGGTGGGCCGGCCCGAGTACCTACGTCAGTGCGTCGAGATGAGCCTGCGGCGGCTCGGGATCGACACGATCCCGCTGTACCAGCTGCATCGGATCGACCCGCAGGTACCGCTGGCCGACCAGATCGGCGTGCTCGACGACATGCGCAACGAGGGCAAGATCGCGCTGATCGGCCTGTCGGAGGTCAGCGTGGACGAGATCGTCCAGGCGCGGCTGCTCGCCCCGATCGCCTCCGTGCAGAACCTCTACAACGTGGTCAACCGGCAGTCCGAGGACGTGCTCGAGTACGCGACGAAGGAGGGCCTCGGCTTCATCCCGTGGTTCCCGGTCGCGACCGGTCAGCTGGCCCGCCCGGGCGGCCCGCTGGCGCGGATCGCCAGCGCCGCAGGCGCGACGCCGGCCCAGCTCGCGCTGGCATGGCTGCTCCGCCGGTCCCCGGTGATGCTGCCGATCCCCGGCACGGGCTCGGTCGCGCACCTGGAGGAAAACGTGGCCGCCGCGGCGGTCGACCTGACCGACGAGCAGTACGAGGAGATGTCCGGCCTGGCGGCCTAACCGCCCCCGCGACGGCGGGCCCGGTGCCAGATCCTGGTCCCGGGCCCGCCTGGGCCCGCGTTCAGGCCCCGCTGACTCGCCCGGCCCCGGCCCGCGCGTGGTCGCCCGGCCGAGCCGAGCCGCCGGGCCCGCCCCGCTGACCGGGCCCGCCCCGCTGACCGGGCCTCGGCCACCCACCTACCACCCCTTGTGGCTTCACATTCCCGGCATTCCGGGCGTGATCATGGGCCTAACGGGTGGTACGTTGCGGCTGAGATCCACCCTGTCGGTGCCTGCTGTGATCCTGCCGTCATGGACCCCGCACGTGTGCCGGTCTCCGGGCGCTTAGGCGGACTCGTGACCGCCGCAGAGCTATGGGCGGCGAATTGCCCGCGATCTACCCGCCGGGCCCTGATCCGGTCAGGTGAGCTCGTGCCGATCCGGCGCGGGATGTACGTGGTGCCCGGGCCAGGCGGTTCGCCGCGCGGCGCCGACCGGGACCAGCGCCTGGTGCGGATCGCGGCGGTCCTGACCGCGGCCGGCCCCGAGTCCGCGGTCAGCCATGAGGACGCCGCACTGGTGCTCGGCATCGATCTGCTTGACCGGCCATCAGGCAATCCGCTGACCGCCCCGGTCAGGCTGACCCGGCCGCCCGGCGCGCCGGGGAGCAGATCCTCGAAGCCCGGGGTCTGCCTGCGGCTGGCCGCGCTGCCGCCCGGGCACGTGACGGTGCGCCGGGGAATCCGGGTGACGAGCGGCGCCAGAACGGTCGCCGACCTGGCCCGCGCGAATTCCTTCGCTGCCGGCGTCGTCGCCGCCGACTCGGCGCTGCGCCGGGGACTGGCGTCCAAGGCGGAACTCCGGGCGGTGATCGCCGATTGCGCTCGCTGGCCTGGCATCCCCCGGGCACGCGCGGTCGCCGACTTCAGCGATGAAAGGTCAGAGTCCGCGTTCGAGTCGCTCGCCCGGGTCGTTTTCAGGGACGGCGGTCTACCATCGCCGGACCTACAGGTGTGGGTGGGCAGCGAGACCGCCGCCGGCCGGGTGGATTTCCTCTGGCGCAGGTACCGGACGATAGCCGAGGCCGACGGGGTCGCGAAGTACGCCAACCCGCTGCTGGCCCGCGCTCAGCTAGGCGGGGATAGCCGCCTCCGGGCGGCCGGCTTCGAGGTCGTGCACTTTGGCTGGCGGCAGCTCACGCTCACGCCTGCGCAGGTCGTCGCAGCGATCCGGGAGTCGTTCCAGCGCGCCGGCTGTCGGCCGTAGCCAACTGGCCCCGCCGCGCTAGCCGCGCTCGCCGGGAAAGTCAGGATCACCGGGCGCAACGGCTCGATCCCGTTCATCGCCTCGTCAGCCCAGCCCCGCTGCCCGCGCATCGGATCCCTCGCGGCCGGGCCAATCCGAGCCCGGCCGCCGCCGATCGCCAGCAGGGTCAGCTCATGTGCTGGCCGGCCGAGAGCAGGTCTTCGCAGGCCCGGACAACGCGTGCGGCCATCGAGGCCTCGCCGGCCTTGCCCCACGCCCGCGGGTCGTAGGCCTTCTTGTTGCCGACCTCGCCGTCGATCTTCAGCACGCCGTCGTAGTTCGTGAACATGTGACCGGCGACCGGCCTGGTGAACGCGTACTGGGTGTCGGTGTCCACGTTCATCTTCACCACGCCGTAGGAGATCGCCTCGCGGATCTCCTCAAGCGCCGAGCCCGAGCCGCCGTGGAACACCAGGTCGAACGGCTTGGTCTTGCCGTGCGCGGCGCCGACCTCGTCCTGGATCTCCTTCAGCACGGCGGGCCGCAGCTTGACGTGACCTGGCTTGTAGACGCCGTGCACGTTGCCGAACGTGGCAGCCAGGATGTACCGCCCGCGCTCACCGAGGCCTAGTGCCTCGGCGGTTGCCAGGGCATCCTGCGGCGTGCTGTAGAGCTTTTCGTTGATCTCGCCGACGATCCCGTCTTCCTCGCCGCCGACCACGCCGATCTCCAGTTCCATCACGGTCCTGGCGCTCGCGCAATCGTCCAGCAGTTCGCTGGCGATCCGCAGGTTCTCGTCCAGGGGCACCGCCGAGCCGTCCCACATGTGGGACTGGAACAACGGTTCCTCGCCGCGGGCCACTCGCTCCTTGGAGATCTCCAGCAGGGGCCGCATCAGGCCGTCCAGCTTGTCCTTCGGGCAGTGGTCGGTGTGCAGGGCGATGTGCACGTCAAACTTGGCCGCGACCACCCGGGCGAACTCCGCCAGTGCGACCGCGCCGGTCACCATCTCCTTGACCGACCCGGAGAGGTACTCGGCGCCGCCGGTCGATACCTGGATGATGCCATCGCTGTTCGCCTCGGCGAATCCGCGTAGGGCGGCGTTGAGCGTCTGGCTCGAGGTGACATTGATGGCCGGGTAGGCGAAGCCGTTCTCCTTCGCCCGGTCGAGCATCTGGGCGTAGATCTCTGGTGTGGCGATCGGCATGAGTTGTCGCTCCCTCTTGTCGGGCGTGTACCAAGTATCTCTCCGCCCGCCCGCCCGGCGCGGGAGGCTGTCCGGACCTCCGCGGGAATCGGCGGATCAGGCCAGGCCCAGATCGGCCAGGTCGAAGGCGGCAAGGTAGGGCAGGCCGCGTTCCTCCACCGCTGCTCGCGCACCTCGGTCCACGATCACCGCGACGCCCGCGACCACGGCGCCCGCCTCGACGAGGGCGTCCACGGCGGTCAGGACCGACTGCCCGGTTGTGGAGGTGTCCTCCACGGCGAGCACTCGCCTGCCCGCCACCTCCGGGCCCTCGATCCTGCGCTGCAGGCCGTGGGCCTTTCCCTCCTTGCGCACGACGAACGCGTCTAGCGGCCGACCCTGCTCGTTGGCGGCGTGCATCATGGCGGTAGCGACCGGGTCGGCGCCGAGGGTCAGTCCGCCGACCGCCGCGTAGTCGAGGTCCGCGGTGACCTCGAGCATCACCCGGCCGGCCAGTCGGGCGGCCGGCCCGCTGAGGGTCACCCGGCGCAGATCGATGTACCAGTCGGCGCGGCGGCCGGAAGACAACGTTACCGCGCCGTGGATGACGGCCTTGGAACTGATTTCCGCGAGCAGCGCGGTCCGGTCATCGGTCATGGCTGCCGAGCCTACCGGGGCAGGTCAGCGAGCATCGCCGGTGCTGCCCGGCGACTCGGCGAGGTTGCGCGATGACCTGCTCAGAGCGGTCGCGGAACAGTTGCTGGCGGCTCGATTAGCAGCGATAACGGCGGTTCTCGGCAGTCTCGTCCGGCAAAGGTCCATGATCTGCGCTATGCCGGACGAAGGCCACCGGGCGCTGGTAACGTCTCGCGTCAGGGGAAAGGATGGTGCCGCGTGGATCGCTGCGCGCTCTTCGTTGATGCCGGCTACGCGCTAGCCGACGGCGCGATGGCCGTTCATGGCACGCGCCGCCAGGACTCCGTCTCCTGGGATCACGCAGGCTTGCTGAAACTACTGGCCGGGCTCGCGAGGGACCGCACCGGCCTTCCGGTGCTCCGCTGCTACTGGTACGAGACCGTAGCGGACGGGGCACGGACAGTCGAGCACGACGCGCTCGCCGAGATTCCGGGCCTGAAGCTCCGGCTGGTCGATTCCCGGCCGGGCCGGCGCGAGGGCATCGAAAGCCAGCTGCGGCGCGACCTGCTAACCCTGGCGAAGAACGGCGCGATCAGCGATGCGTTCGTCGCGAGCGCGGACGAGCACGTGGCGGAGATTGTCGCGGAGGTGCAGGACCTCGGCATCCGGGTGGTCATCCTGCACATCTCGGCCAACGACGGGTGGACGATTCCGCAGGCGCTGCGCCAGGAATGCGACGACATTGTCGAGATCTCCGGGGTTCATCTCCGGCCGCATGTGGAACTGATCCGGGGTGCCGAGCCGACCGGGCCCGATGAGGAGTACGGGCGGGCGCCCGCGGGGGCGTCGCTCGGCGGCGGCGAGTACGCCGGGGCGGGCTCCGTGCGCGCGGGTGCGGGAGCGAGCGATCCCGGTTTGCTGGGCGCCGCGGCGGTCTTCGCCGGTGCGGCTGGTGCGGGTGCTGGTGGGGCCGGTGCGTTCGTCCCCGCGGCCTCGGGCGGAACGCATGGTGCTGCGGGCGGCAGGCAGCCGGCCGCGCTTCCCGCGCCTGCCGGAAGCACCGCTGGCGCGGGAACGTCGGCACCGGGTGGGACAATGCCCACGACGGATGGTTACGGGCTGGGTACCGCACCGGGGTACCGCTTCGGGGACCAACCTTACGGCGACGGCGGGTCGCGCAGCACCGGAGCGGGAGCAATGACCGCCGGCCGGTCTGGTGACGCCGACGGCGCCGGTGTTAGCGGCACCGGTGTTAGCGGCACCGGTGTTAGCGGCACCGGTGTTAGCAGCACCGGGCAGGACAGCGGCGGCCAGCCTGCTCCGGCGCAGGCCGACGTTGCGGGTCGCGCCGGTGCAGGCGTCCCCTCCGGGCAGGGCACGCCCGGTGCGGCCCAGGCTGGCCAGGGTTTCCCGGGCGGGGTTCCGGCCCATCCCGGCTCGGCCCAGGCAGGCGGCGGGCAGCAGGCGCTCCCTGCGGCGGGTTACCCCGGCGTGGCCGGGTACCCGGGTACGGGGCAGTTCGGCGGGGGCCAGTCAACGGCCACTCCGAACGGTGTCGGCCAGGCGAATGGCGGCTACGGCGGCGCAGGCCCGACCAGCGCTGGCCAGCACGGCGCTGGCCAGCACGGCGCTGGCCAGGCTACTGCGGGCGGGAACGGGGTCGGCCAGAACTCCCCGGGCCAGCCTGGCGCGAGTTCAAACGGCGCGGATCACAACGGCTACGGCCAGAGCGTAACGGGCTCGAATGGGGCCGGCCAGTACGACGCTGGTCATAGCGACGTGGGCCAGAACGGCACCGGCTCGTACGGCACCGGCTCGTACGGCACCGGCTCGTACGGCACCGGCCAGTACTCCGGCCCGTATGCCGGTGCCGCGCCGGGCGACGGGACCTCGGGCGCGCAGGGTAACGGGCATGGCCAGAACGGCCAGTCACCGAACGGCTCCTACCGAGTGGGCGGTCCGGCCGGTGCGTCGTCTGATATAGCGATGAACGGATATCAGGCCGACACGACTTACGTCGGGCCATACCAGAACGGCGCGGATCGAAATGGCGCTGGTACCGAGCAGAACGGATTTAATTCACGCCAGAACGGAACCGCGGGCGGAGACCGCCAGAATGGCGCGCTAGGCAACGGCTCGCGGCAGAACGGCTTTGGCCAGAACTCGCCGCAGCAGAATGGCCCCAGCCAGAACGGATCGGCTTCCTACCAGGTCGGCCCGCAGGTCGGCGGCCCTTATCAGCCAGGAGCGGCGCCGGGCGGCGCCGGGCAGTCAGGGGCGCGGCCGGGTGGCCACCCTGGCGCTCCCGGCGCCCCCGCCCAGTCAGGTTTCCAGAACGGCTATCCGGCCGGGGCGCAGAACGGGTATTCAACGGGATCCCCGCAGACCGGCCCCTACCAGGGTGGCCCGCACCAGGCGGGCGCCGCTCCGTTCGGCGGCTACCAGCCAGCGGTCGGGGGCCCGAGTGCTGGCGCATCGCAGCAGGCCAGACCGGGTAGCGGGCAAGGTTTCGAGGCGGCCCCGGTGCCGGGGCAGTACCCGCCGTACCGGCCGTATGAGCAGGCTCCGTACCCAGGGTCGGCTGCGGGCGAGCCGATCCGGCCCGGATCTGGGCCGGGCCAGGGTCAGCCGGGCGGCGGGTTCGCTCCGCCCGGCCAGTACCAGGCGCAGTACCCCGGCCAGGAGGTGGCCCAGGTGCCGGCCGCCCGCCCGGCCCAGCCGGCGCCGATGTCGCTGCCGGACGCGGTGCGGGCGGCGCACGCCGAGGGCTTCGGCTTCGGCGAGTCGGTCGGCCGGGACGCCCCCGGCCTCTGGCTGGAGGCGGTGCTCGCGCGCAAGCCGCGGATGCCGTCGGATCTGGAGGCGAGGTTGCTGCAGGGATCCGCCTTGCCAATCGACTCGCTGCTGCATGACGAGGTCCGCCATTCACTGCGTCGCGGATTCTGGGAGGCGTTGGAAAACGCGCGACGGTAGACCGTTTCCGGACGCCTCCCGCCGGTGTTGAGCCGTCGATTCGCTGGGTAGGTAGGGGACGTGTCGGTGCTGAGTCGCGAGGAATTTGACGCCATTGAATTTGACGCGGCGTCCACCGGTGAGCATGAGGCCGCCGCGGAGCGGATGCTCATGCTTGCCAGAAGCGGTACGGAGAGCCTGTCGCTGGCCCGTGCCGAGGCGTTCGTCCGGGCGGGGGAGCAGTGGCTGCTCGCCGACAACGCGCTGGAGGCCGCGCGGAGCTTCCGGCTGGCGATCGCCGACGGCGGGCCGGTGGAGATCGATCCGCGGGTGCCGCTGTGCCGGGCGCTCTTTCAGCTTGGCCAGCCTGAGGAGGCCTACGCGCTGCTCGGCCGGGTGAAGGAGGATGGCAGGACCGACCCGCGCACCTGCGACATGGTGATGGAGGCCCTGGTCGAGCAGTCCGATCTGCCGGGTGCACTGGAGTGGGCTGACGCCGGGGTTGAGTACGTCCTGCGAAACGCGCCGCGCGGATCCGGCGAGGACGTGCCGGACCCGCGCGAGGACCCCGGCTCGGGACTGCGGGATCTGCTCCGTCTGCGGTACCGGATCAGGAACGACCTGCGGTTGCCGGAGGACGATTACGACCGGATGCTCAGCGACTGAGCGCGCCCGCCGGACCCGGCCTGGGCCCACCTGCGGCCCTAACCGAGCGCGGCCCTGGCCGGAGCGGCCGCAACGGTCAGCTTATCTGCGGCCGGGTCGACATCCACCAGCACCGAGTCTCCGTCGCCGATCTCGCCGGAGAGCAGCTTGCGGGCCAGTTGGTCGCCGATCGCGGACTGGATCAGCCGGCGCAGCGGGCGCGCGCCGTAGACCGGGTCGAAGCCGGTCAGCGCCAGCCACTCCCTAGCCCCCGGGGTCACGGTAAGCGTCAGCCGCCGGTCGGCGAGCCTGCTGGCCAGCCTGGCGACCTGCAGGTCGACGATCCTGGTGAGCTGGTCCGTGCTGAGCGACTCGAACACGATGATGTCGTCCAGGCGGTTCAGGAACTCGGGCTTGAAGGTGGAACGCACGACCGACAGCACGGCCTCGTGGGTTGCCTGCTCATCGAGCGTGCCATCGGCGATGAACGCCGACCCGAGGTTCGACGTCAGGATCAGGATTGTGTTCCTGAAGTCCACCGTCCGGCCCTGGCCGTCGGTCAGCCTGCCATCGTCGAGCACCTGCAGCAGGATGTCGAAGACCTCCTGGTGAGCCTTCTCCACCTCATCGAGCAGGACAACGCAGTATGGCCGGCGCCGGACGGCCTCGGTAAGCTGACCGCCTTCCTCGTAGCCGACGTAGCCCGGCGGCGCGCCGACCAGCCTGGCGACCGAGTGCCGCTCGGAGTACTCGCTCATGTCGATCCGGATGATCGCGCGCTCGTCGTCGAACAGGAACTCAGCGAGCGCCTTGGCGAGCTCGGTCTTACCGACTCCGGTGGGGCCGAGGAAGAGGAACGAGCCTGACGGGCGATCCGGGTCGGCGATCCCGGCCCTGGACCTGCGCACCGCGTCCGATACCGCCTCGACCGCCTTGACCTGGCCGACGATCCGGCTGCCGAGTTCGTCCTCCATCCGGAGCAGCTTGCCGGTCTCGCCCTCCAGCAGGCGGCCGGCCGGGATGCCGGTCCAGGCCGATACGACATCGGCCACGTCGTCCGGGCCGACCTCCTCCTTCACCATCGGCCGGGCGCTCGCCCAGGCGGCCCAGGCCCCGCCGGGCCCGCTCACCTGCCCGGCGCCAGGTGCCGCCCCGGCCGGGGCGCCTCCGTCCGGTCCGGAACCGCCGGCGCCAGAACCGTCCGGGCCGGATGCGCGCTGGCCGGCGACCTCCTGTGACTGCGCGGCGTCGCGCCCGGCGAGGTCGTCACCGGCCGCTGCGGAGGCCGCCGCAAGCTCCCGCTCCAGGGCCGGGATCTCGCCGTACATCAGCCGCGAGGCGGTCTCGAAGTCCGCGTCCCGCTGTGCCCGCTCGGCCTGCCCGCGCAGGTCGTCTAGCTGCTTCTTCAGCTCGCCGACCTTGTTCAGGCTGGACTTCTCCCGCTCCCAGCGGGCCACCAGCGCGGTGAGTTGCTCCTGGCGGTCGGCGAGGTCGGCGCGGAGTCGCTCCAGGCGATTCCGGCTCGCCGGGTCGGCCTCCTTGGCGAGCGCAAGTTCCTCCATCTTCATCCGGTCCACCGACCGCTGTAGCTGGTCGATCTCGACCGGCCGTGAGTCGATCTCCATCCGCAGCCGGGACGCCGCCTCATCGACCAGGTCGATGGCCTTGTCGGGCAGGAACCTGGCCGTGATGTACCGGTCGGACAGCGTCGCCGCCGCGACCAGGGCCGCGTCGGAGATCTGCACCTGGTGGTGCGCCTCGTACCGGCCCTTGAGGCCGCGCAGGATCGCGATCGTGTCTTCGACCGACGGCTCGCCGACGAAGACCTGCTGGAACCGCCGCTCCAGGGCGGGGTCCTTCTCGATCCGCTCGCGGAACTCGTCCAGGGTCGTCGCGCCCACCATCCGAAGCTCGCCCCGGGCCAGCATCGGCTTCAGCATGTTGCCGGCGTCCATCGCGCCCTCGGCGGCGCCGGCCCCGACCACGGTGTGCAGTTCGTCGATGAACGTGATGATCTGGCCCTCGCTCCGGGCGATCTCGCTGAGCACGGCCTTCAGTCGCTCCTCGAACTCGCCCCGGTACTTGGCCCCGGCGACCATCGCACCCAGGTCCAGGGCTACCAGGCGCTTGCCGCGCAGCGATTCGGGCACGTCTCCGGCGACGATGCGCTGTGCCAGGCCCTCCACGACCGCGGTCTTGCCGACGCCGGGGTCGCCGATCAGGACCGGGTTGTTCTTGGTGCGGCGGGACAGCACCTGGATCACCCGCCGGATCTCGGCATCCCGGCCGATCACCGGGTCAAGCTTGCCCTCCCGGGCGCTCCTGGTCAGGTCCACGCCGTACTTCTCTAGCGCCTGGTAGGTGCCCTCCGGGTCAGGTGAGGTCACTCGTGCGGCGCCGCGGATCTGCTCGAACGAGGCCAGCAGCGGGTCCGGTCCGGCTCCGGCGTCACGCAGCACCGTCGCGGCCTGGCCGCCCTCCGCGGCCAGGCCGACCAGCAGGTGCTCGGTGGAGACGTACTCGTCGTTCATCTCCCTGGCGCGCTTGGCAGCAAGGGAGAGCGCCGCGAGCAGCGGCCGTGAGGTCTCCGGCGCGCTGACCGTAGCGCCGGAGGCGCGGGGCAGCCTGGCCAGCAGTTCGCTGGTGCGGCTCGCCACGGTGGCCGGGTCCGCCCCGGCGGCGCGGAGCAGCGGAACGGCGGTGCCGCCCTCCTGATCCAGCAGCGCGGCGAGCAAGTGCAGGCCATCCACGTTCGGGTTGCCCGCCAGCGACGCGCGCTGCAGCGCGTCGCTGAGAGCCTCCTGGCTCTTGCGGGTGAGCTTGTCGTCCACTATCTGGTGCCTCCCGTTATCGCGCCGACCGCATCCGGCCCCCTCCGGTCCGCTATCGGCTTCAGCTCTGTATCAGTGCGGGCCGTGTGCTGGCCCTGCGCTCGTGTCGGCCCCGCCTGCGCGGCCCGGGGTGCGCGGCCGGGCCCGGAGCGCCTCGCTAAGGCTGCGCGGCGGTCTCGCCCGCCGCGTCCCGGTCGGCGGGCCGCGGCCCGGCCGGGCCGGATCCGGTGGTGGAGCGGACCGGAACCAGGGCGCCGCCCTCGGTGCGCGACCGCAGCAGCGCGGCGAGCCTGGCCGCCACCGCCCGGGTGGACTCAAGCTCCGCCCGCAACTGGCTGATCTCGGCGTGCATCTCCGCGAGCATCAGCCGGCTGCGCTGCCATTCGGTCTCAAGCTCGAGGATCCGCTTGATGCCGGACAGGTTGACGCCCTCCTCCTGGGACAGCCGCTGAACCTCCCGCAGGATCAGGATGTCGCGCAGTGAGTAACGGCGGCCGCGGCCGGCGGCCCGGCCCGGCGAGACCAGGCCGAGCCGGTCGTAGGCACGCAGCGTCTGCGGGTGCATCCCGGACAACTGCGCGGCGACCGAGATGACGTAGACCGGCGTGTCGTCGGTCAGCTCGAAGTCGCCGGGCAGGTCGTCTCGCCCCGGCCCCGGCCCGGGCGGCCTGCTCATCACAGGCCGCCCTCGCGCAGCAGCGTGGCCCGCGGATCCTCGCCCGCGGTCTCCGCGCGGAACTTCTCCAGGGCCGCCCTGGCCTCGTCGTTCAGCGTCTTGGGCACCTGCACCTCTACCTTTACGAGCAGGTCCCCGACGGTGCCGTCGGACCGCCGGACGCCCCGGCCGCGGACCCGGAAGGTCCGGCCATTGGGCGTCCCGGCCGGGATCCGCACGTTGACCGGCAGGCCGCGGTGCGACGGGACCTTGATGTCGGCCCCGAGCGCCGCCTCGGCGAAGGTGACCGGAACGGTCACGGTCAGGTTGTGGCCGGACCGGCCGAACACCGGGTGCTTGGCGACGTGCACGCGCACGTACAGGTCGCCAGCCGGCCCGCCGCGCTCGCCGGGCGCTCCCTTGCCCCTGAGCTTGATCCGCTGGCCGTCGGCGACCCCGGCGGGTATCCGGGCCTGGATCGTCCGGGCGCTCATCGCCCGGCCGCTCCCGCCGCAGGCCTGGCACGGGTCGTCGACGACCAGGCCCCGGCCCCGGCAGGTCGCGCACGGCTCGGAGAACGCGAAGTTCCCCAGGTCGCGGCTGGACTGGCCGCTGCCCTGGCAGGTCGGGCAGACCTTGGGGACGGTGCCGGCCTTGGCCCCGGTGCCGCGGCAGACCTTGCACGGCCCCTCGTCGGTCAGCCGGAGCGGGACGGTGGTGCCGTCGATCGCGTCGCTGAACGACAGTGCGGCCTCGGTCTCCACGTCGGCGCCGCGGCGGGGCCGGGCCTGAGCGGTCCGGCCGCCGCCACCGCCGCCGAACATGCCGCCGAGGATGTCGCCGAGCCTGCCCCCGGACCCGGTGGACCCGAAGATGTCGCCGAGGTCGAAGCCGCCGAACTGGCCGCCGGCTCCGCCCGGCATCCGGGGGCCGCCCGCGCCGAAGAGGCTCCGGGCCTCGTCGTACTCGGCCCGCCGCTTCGGGTCCGACAGGACGTTGTAGGCCTCTGAGATCTCCTTGAACCGTTCCTCGGCCGATGGATCACCCTTGTTCGCGTCCGGGTGGTACTTCCTGGCCAGCTTCCGGTAGGACTTCTTGATCTCGTCGGCCGACGCGCCCTTGGAGACACCGAGAGCCTTGTAATAGTCCTTCTCGAGGAAGTCCTTGGTACTCAACGGCCATCTCCTGATCGGGGGTCAGTCAGCGCCATCAGGCGCCTGGTCATCGTTCGGGTTCTCCTCGGCGGCGCCGCCGGTCTCGGTCCCGTCCGGGTCATCCGCCGCCTGGCAGGCAGCCGGGCGGGCGCCCGCCGGGTCGGACGGCTCGGCCACCGCGACCCGGGCC
Organism: Actinomycetes bacterium; assembly: GCA_021792855.1. Lineage (GTDB taxonomy): Bacteria > Actinomycetota > Actinomycetes > Streptosporangiales > Streptosporangiaceae > Chersky-822. The sequence continues at coordinate 434 of JAJYTW010000001.1, read as the reverse complement.
GGGCGCAGGATCCGCTCGCCCACCTTGTAGCCGGGCTGGAGGATCTGGACGCAGGTCGTCTCGGCCACATCGGGCGAGTACGAATGCATCAGCGCTTCGTGCACGTTCGGGTCGAACGGCTCCCCGGCCTCGCCGAACATCGTCAGGCCCAGCTTGACCGCGGTCGACTCCAGTGAGTCGGCCACCGACTTGAACCCGCCGGTCAGCTCGTCGTGCTCGCGGGCCCGGCCGATGTCGTCAAGGACCGGCAGCAGTTCGGCGAGAACGCTGGCGAGCGCCTGCTCGCGCACGGCAGCCCGGTCCCGCTCAACCCGCTTGCGGTAGTTGGCGTACTCGGCCTGCAGCCGCTGCAGGTCCGCCGTCCGCTCGGCGAGCATCACCGCCGCGTCGCTGTTGCCGTCACCGGCCTGCTTGCCGTCACCGGCCTGCTTCCC
>JAJYTW010000350.1 GCA_021792855.1 Actinomycetes bacterium | reverse complement strand
CTACCTGGACGCGACCCCGGTACCGCAGCGCCGCCCGATCCTGCCGCCCGCGCTGCACCGGGCCAACATCGGCAGTACGGTCCGGTTCCACGCCGGGCTGGCGTCCCACCGTGCCCGCTACCACGGGCTCCGCGCCCCGTTCTACCTGCTGCTCTGGGGGTGGCACGTCGTCCGCGGCGCGGGCCGGCTGACCGGCCGGGTCATGCGGTGGTGGCACTGGCCGCATGGATGGGTGCTGGAGTCCCAGGCGGTCGCCGCCGGGCGGCCGGGTCATCAGGAAGCCATGCGGGCACATCAGCAGGGCCTGAAGACCCGCGCTGCCCGGGGCCGGATCATCGCCGCCGTGCTGGTCGTGGCCGTCGCGGTGCTGACGGCCGCGGTGCTGGTCCTGCCGTGGCAGGCATGGATACCGGCCGGGCTCCTCGCCGCGGCGGTACTGGCCCGGCACGGCCGCCCCGAGGGCAGGCCCGTCATCCGCGCCGCGGTGGTCGCCCCGGCCTATGAGACGCCGACCCCGCAGATCATCACCCGGGCGCTCGGCGCGCTCGGCCTGGCCGGCATCAACGAGGCCATCCGGTCCGGTGAGGGCATCCGGTTCATCACCGACGTGCACCGCGACGGCCCCGGGTGGGGCGTGGACCTGGACCTTCCGCACGGCGTCACCGCGGGCATGATCGTGGCCCGCCGGGACCAGCTCGCCTCCGGGCTGCGCAGGCCCTTGTCGGCGACCTGGCCCGAGCCGGTCGCCGAGGAACACGAGGGACGGCTGCGGCTGTGGATCGGGTATCAGGATCTGGCCAAGACCCGGCCGCCGGCGTGGCCGCTGGCCCGGGCCGGGCAGGCGGATGTGTTCGGCGCGCTGCCGTTCGGCACCGACCCGCGCGGACGCCCGGTGACTGTCCCGGTGTTTGAGGCGAACTGGCTGGTCGGCGCGATGCCCGGGCAGGGCAAGACCAGCGCGGTCCGGGTCCTGGCCTGCGGCGCCGCCCTGGATCCGGTCGCTGATCTGTGGGTGCACGAGCACGCCGGCAAGGGCGACCTGGAGCCGCTCGCCCAGGTCTGCCACCGGTACGTGTCCGGCCTGGACGACGACTCGATCCGGTACTCGGCTGATTCGCTGCGGATGCTGCGGGCCGAGCTGGAGCGCCGCTCCGCGACCCTGAAGAAGATCCCGAAGGAGCAGCGGCCGGACGGCAAGGTCACCCGGGCGCTGGCCGGCCAGCGCGGCCTGCGGCTCCGGCCGATCGTCGCCGTGTTCGATGAGGTGCAGAACCTGTTCATGCACCCCGAGCACGGCAGCGAGGCAGCCGCCGACGCCGGGTACGTGATCCGGCTCGGCCGCGCCTACGGCATCGTCCTGGTGCTCGCCACGCAGCGGCCCGACGCCACGTCCCTGCCGACCGCGATCAGCGGCAACGTGTCGTCCCGGTTCTGCCTCCGCGTCCCCGGGCAGGTGGAGAACGACATCGTGCTCGGCACGTCCAGCTACCGGAACGGGTACAAGGCGACCGCGTTCCGGGCCAAGACCGATGCCGGGCTCGGCTGGCTCAAGGCCGACGGCGATCCGCAGATCGTCCGGACGTACTACCTGGACCTGCCCGCTACCGAGAAGATCGCCGCCCGCGCCAGGGCCATGCGGTCCGCGGCCGGGGTGCTCAGCGGCTATGCGCTCGGCCAGGACAGCACCGAGCAGCCCCGGTCGTTCGCCGCCGACGTGCTGGCGGTGTTCGGCACCGACCCGCGGCTGCGGTCGGCCACGATCGCGGCCCGGCTCGCCGAGAGCCTGCCCGGCGTCTACGCCGACGTGACCCCGGCCGCTGTGGCCAGCCAGCTCCGGGCGCTCGGCGTCACCGTGAAGAACGTCCGCGAGGCCGGGCAGGCCCCGGCGTCCGGATGCGAGCGGGCCGCCGTGGAGGCCGCGGCCGGGCAGGTGACCCCGTGAGGACCGTTACGGAACCGCTACAGCCCCTGACCAGCATCAACGCCGGGCGCCGTAACGGGCGTAACGACGGCTGGTGCTGTGACCTGCGGTGTTACCGCGTGACCTCAGACCACGACGGCCGGGCCGGACGGGCCGGCCTAGACCAGGACGGGGACGCATGGCCCGCAACGACGATCACCACTACGCGGACTGCCAGGACCCGGACTGCCCCCGGTTCCCGTGCCGGGTCTACAAGGAAGGGTGGCAGGCCGGGTACTGGCGCGGCTGGTCCGACGGGGAGACCGCCGGGTTCGCGGCCGGGTACTCCGCTGGCGCTGCTAGCGCTGCTCCTGCCGCCAGCTAGCCACCTGCACGCCGGGCTCGTGGTCCTGGCCGTGCTCGCCGCGGTCATCGGCTACATCGTGCTGGCCCTGGCCCGGCCGACCCGCCGCTGCCCCCGCTGCAAGGGCGAGCGGGTCACGCTCACCCGCTGGCGGCACCGGATCCGGCCGTGCCGCCGCTGCTCCGGGACCGGCCGCGCACCCCGCCTGCTCGGCCCGCTCATCCACCGCACCTACTGGACCATCCGGCACGAGAGGAACCACCGGCCATGACCCCCCTGCTCATCATCTGGACCCTGATCGCCGTCCTGGCCGCCGCGGGCACCGCCGCGATCGTGCTGCTGGTCCGCTCCGGCGGCCGGTCCTGGCACCCCGGCGACCCCATCCCCGCGGTGCCGTCCGACGCCCCGCTCCGCACCTGGCACGACGCCGCGCAGCGAACCCGGGCAACCGGAACCAGGCCGGCACCGGAGCGCCGCACCCCGGAACCGCGAAGCCGAGTAGCCGAAACCGCCCGCTAGGAGAGCAACCGTGGAACTGATCATCATCGCCGCCGTCATCGCCTACCTGGCGTTCCATGCCGGCCACTCCCACGCCAACTACCGGCACGGCCGCGCCCGCGGCCACCGCGGCGTGAACCTCTACTGGTCATCGGCCCGCGGCCCCTGGATCTCCGTTCCCGGGCCGTTCGGCACCCGGATCGGCCACCGCCTGTAACCCGTCCCCCGACAGCACGCGGCGCCGGAAACCCGGCTTCAGCGAGGTCCCGCCAGCTCGCGAAATCGGCCACGGCGTGGCCGATTTGGGACTCGCACGGATAGACCCGGGCGCACTGGACCCGCCGACGGATCTCGCGGTCGGAGACCT
>JAJYTW010000349.1 GCA_021792855.1 Actinomycetes bacterium | reverse complement strand
CGCCGGGCCGCTGAGTCGGCCGGGCCGGCCCCGCCTGTTGCAGTTACCTTTTGATCACGGGAATATTGCGGAGTCGCGTCTTCGGGACCCGCTGGCGACGGCGGAGCCTGGAATGCGTAGACTCCCGGCACTGCCGTGGCGGTTTTTCCCTGATGATTGCGTGAAGTACCTGGCTGGCTGTCGCGTGGTCCGACCGGATCGCTGCGCGCCAGGCTTAATCGTTCCCCTGTCAAGGAGGACAGATGACAAGGCTCGGTTCCGTACTCGCGGCCGGCTCGGTCACAGTCACCGGATCCAATCTCACCTGGGTTGTGATCGTGGCCGTCATCGCCCTGCTGGCGCTGGCGGTCGCTGCCGTCCTGGTCAAGCAGGTGCTGGCGGCTAGCCAGGGCACGGCCAAGATGCAGGAGATCGCCACCGCCGTCCAGGAGGGCGCGGCCGCGTACCTGCGGAGACAGTTCAAGACCCTCGGCGTCTTCGTCGTGGTGATCTTCTTCGTGCTGTTGCTGCTGCCCGCGGACACATCGTCGGTGCGCTGGGGCAGGTCGATCTTCTTCCTGGTTGGCGCGCTGTTCTCGGCGACGACCGGGTTCACCGGCATGTCACTGGCGGTGCGCGGCAACGTCCGGGTGGCGGCCGCGGCCAAGGAGTCCGGCGAGCGCTCGGCGATGCGGATCGCGTTCCGGACCGGCGGCGTGGCCGGCATGTTCACGGTCGGCCTGGGCCTGTTCGGCGCCGCGCTCGTGGTGATCATCTACCGCTCGAACGCCTCGTCCGTGCTTGAGGGCTTCGGGTTCGGCGCCGCGCTGCTCGCGATGTTCATGCGGGTCGGCGGTGGCATCTTCACCAAGGCGGCCGACGTCGGCGCCGACCTGGTCGGCAAGGTGGAGCAGGGCATCCCCGAGGACGACCCGCGGAACGCGGCCACGATCGCCGACAACGTGGGCGACAACGTGGGCGACTGCGCGGGCATGGCCGCGGACCTGTTCGAGTCCTACGCGGTGACCCTGGTCGCCTCGCTGATCCTGGGCAAGGCCGCGTTCGGTTCCGACGGCCTGGTCTTCCCGCTGATCGTCCCGATGATCGGCGTGATCACGGCGGTGGCCGGCATCTTCTTCGTGGCCCCGCGCAAGAGCGACCGCAGCGGCATGACCGCGATCAACCGCGGCTTCTTCCTCTCGGCGATCTTCTCGCTCGTCCTGGTCGTGATCGCGGCGTTCATCTACCTGCCCTCGAAGTTCAGCGACCTCACCGGCAGCACGGTGCACGTCTCCGGCGACCCGCGACTGATCGCGATCGGCGCGGTGCTGATCGGCCTGGTCCTGGCCAGCGCGATCCAGTTGCTCACCGGCTACTTCACCGAGACCAGCCGTCGGCCGGTCAGGGAGATCACCGAGTCCTCGGTGACTGGTCCGGCCACCGTCATCCTGTCCGGCATCTCGGTCGGCCTGGAGTCCGCGGTCTACTCGGCGCTGCTGATCGGCGGCGCGGTCTACCTCGCGTTCCTGCTCGGCTCCGGGAACGCGACGGTCGCGCTGTTCGCCGTCGCCCTGGCCGGCACCGGCCTGCTGACCACCGTCGGCGTCATCGTCTCGATGGACACCTTCGGTCCGGTTTCGGACAACGCCCAGGGCATCGCGGAGATGTCCGGTGACGTCGAGGGCGAAGCCGCCCAGGTGCTGACCAGCCTGGACGCGGTCGGCAACACGACCAAGGCGATCACCAAGGGCATCGCGATCGCGACCGCGGTCCTCGCGGCCACCGCCCTGTTCGGCGCCTTCCGGACCACCGTCGAGACCGCACTGGGATCGGCGGCCAGCACCTTCAGCCTGTCGATCGACCGTCCGAACGCCCTGGTCGGCCTGATCGTCGGCGCCTCGGTGGTGTTCCTGTTCTCCGGCCTGGCGATCATGGCGGTCGGCCGGGCGGCCGGGCAGGTGGTGCTCGAGGTACGCAAGCAGTTCCGGGAGCACCCAGGGATCATGGACTTCACCGAGAAGCCCGAGTACGGCAGGGTCGTCGACATCTGCACCAAGGACTCGCTGCGTGAGCTTGCCACCCCGGGCCTGCTCGCGGTGATGAGCCCGATCGTGATCGGATTCGCGTTCGGCTACGTGCCGCTCGGCTCGTTCCTGGCCGGCGCCATCGCGGCGGGCGTGCTGATGGCCGTCTTCCTGGCGAACTCCGGCGGCGCCTGGGACAACGCCAAGAAACTGGTCGAGGACGGCGTCTTCGGCGGCAAGGGCTCCGAGGCGCACGCGGCGACGGTCATCGGCGACACCGTGGGTGACCCGTTCAAGGACACCGCCGGCCCGGCGATCAACCCGCTGATCAAGGTGATGAACCTGGTGTCGCTGCTGATCGCCACCAGCGTGGTGCAGTACGCCCACAACATCGGCCTCCGGATCGGCGCTTCGCTGGTCGCGCTGGCGATCATCGTGGCGGCGATCGTGGTGTCCAAGCGGCGTCACGTCGACATGGGCGCGGGCGGCGGCACGGCCGGCGATGGCGAGGCGGCACCCGCCGGGGCGGCCAGCGCCTGACTGGCTAGCGCCTGACCGGCTAGCGCCTGACCGGCGGAGTCGGCAGTACCTGACGAGGCGGCGGCACCGGGATGTTTCCCGGTCCGCCGCCTCGGGCGTTTCCCGCCGGGTGCGCCGCGCTGGCGCGCCGGCCTTTGCGTTGCCGTCGCCGTGCCAGACGATGGAACGCATGACAGCGGACCGGACGCTCATCGTCATGCGGCATGCCGCGGCCGGCGACCTTCCCGGCGGCCCGGACGTCGAGCGTGCGCTGCGGCCGCGGGGCCGCCAGGACGCGGCCGCGGCGGGTCGCTGGCTGGCAGTCCGCGGCATCCGGCCGGACCGGGTGCTCTGCTCCCCGGCCCGGCGGGCCAGGCAGACCTGGCAGCATGTCGGCGCCGAACTGGCGGCGGCGCCGGAGGTGATCGCCGAGGCTAGGCTGTACCGGGCCGGCCCGCGGGAACTGCTGGAGATCATCGGATCGCTGGCCGGTGCGGCCCAGACGTTGCTATACGTGGGACACAACCCGGCCACCGCCGACGCGACCGAACTGCTGATCGGCCGGCCGGTGGAGTTCCCCGCCGCGGGGATCGCGATCATTGATATCAAGGTTCCGTGGCCGGATCT
>JAJYTW010000075.1 GCA_021792855.1 Actinomycetes bacterium | reverse complement strand
GGACACGCGATCTGCCCGGCGCCTGCGTGAAGTGGTCGTGCGCCGCGGCGATCGCCCGGACGGCCGAGTTAGCGCGCCACCGGGCTTCGCCGCCGCACTAGACCACGGGCGGGGACGACCCGGCCCGGGCCCGCCAGAAGGGGGCAACCATGGCAGGCGGTTACGAGCACCGGCGGTTCAGCGACCCGGACCAGACCCGGGAATTTCCGTTCGGGCGCGCCGTCATCTGCACCATCGGCGGGCGCGAGGCGGGACTGTACTTTCTCGAGCCAGGCTGGCGACTGGCCGACCACGGCGGGTCGGCCGCGGCCGCGGGCTCACCAGACTCGCATCTGCGGTACCACATCGGCGGGCTGCTTACCGTTCGACTCGGTGCTGACAGCGAGTTCACCGCAGGGCCGGGTGACCTGACCGCGCTGTCTGGCGGGCACGACGCCTGGGTCACCGGCGACGACCCGGTCATCATGGTCGACTGGACCGGCGCCAGCCTGCGGGCCGGCTAACGGGCCGCCGTCTCATGGCGCTGCCGGGCAGCGGGGGTGTCCGGCGATAGCGTTGTCCGGGCCGGGGGAGCCGGCCGGGGCTGAGACGGGGGAGGGGTCGCGATGATCCAGCCGGAGATGGCGCTGCCCAAGGCGGAACTGCACCTGCACATCGAGGGCACGATGGAGCCCGACCTGGTGTTCCGGCTGGCCAGGCGGAACGACGTGCCGCTCAGGTTCGCGAGTCCGGAGGCGCTGGCGGGGGCCTACCGGTTCACCTCGCTGCAGTCGTTCCTGGACATCTACTACGAGAACATGGCGGTGCTGCGGCAGGCCGAGGACTTCACCGAGCTTGCCGACGACTACCTGCGGCGGGCGCGCGAGCAGGGAGTGCGGCACGCCGAGATCTTCTTCGACCCGCAGGCGCACCGGAGCCGGGGAGTGAGCGCGCAGGCGCTGATGACGGGCCTGGGCGAGTCGCTGTCGAAAAGCCTGGACCGGTTCGGGATCTCGACCGGCCTGATCCTGTGCTTCCTGCGGGACCAGGGCGGCGAGGCGGCGATGGAATGCCTGCGCGAATTCCTGCCGTACCGGGATCAGCTACTCGGGGTCGGCCTGGACTCCGCCGAGGTCGGCCACCCGCCATCGGACTTCCGCGCCGTCTTCGAGGTCGCCCGGGCCGAGGGCCTGCACCTGGTGGCGCACGCCGGTGAGGAGGGCCCGCCCGAGTACGTCTGGCAGGCCCTGGACCTGCTCGGCGTCGAGCGGATCGACCATGGGGTGCGCTGCCTGGAGGATCCGGATCTGGTGCGCCGGCTAAGGGACGAGGCGGTGCCGCTCACGCTCTGCCCGCTGTCCAATCTCCGGCTGAAGGTGTTCGACTCCTGGGAGCAGTTCCCGCTGCGACGGATGCTCGCCGAGAACCTGGTGGTCTCGATCAACTCCGACGATCCGGCGTACTTCGGCGGCTACGTCGGGGACAACTACGCCGCGGCGAGCCGGCACGCCGGACTGGACCCGGCCGCGGCCCGCCGGGTGGCCGCGGCGTCGTTCGAGGCCTCGTTCATCGACCCGGCCCGCCGGGCCGACTGCCTCGCGGAGCTTGCCGCCTTCGGCTGAGCCACGGGCCGGCCCGAACCGGGGCCCGAACCGCGGCCCGAAGCACGGCCCGAACCGCCCGGAACTGCCCGGAACTGCTCCGGGCCGGTCCCGCAACCGCCCCGGGCAGCGCAACCGCCCCGGGCAGCGCAACGGGCCCGGGCCGCGTGGTGCGGCGGCCGGGGCCCGTTGCGGCTGGGCTGGCTCTTAGGCGGCCTTGACGGCGGCCCGCTTGAGGATGGCCAGCACGTCGGCCGAGTTCAGGATCAGGTAGTCGGCGCCGTCCAGCCGGAGTTCGGTGCCGCTGTACTTGGCGAACAGGACCAGGTCGCCGACCTTGACCTTGATCATCTCCTCGTCGTCGCCGACGGCGACGACCTCGCCGCGCTGCGGCTTCTCCTTAGCGGTGTCGGGGATGACAAGGCCGCTCTTGGTGAACGCCTCGTCCTCGACGAGGCGGATCAGCACCCGGTCCCCGAGCGGCTGAATCTCCTGGCTCATTCCTGGCTCCTTACTCTCGCTGTTTGCTGTTCCTCGGTCGGCCGCTACCGGCTCACAGGCCGAGCAGGCGGTCGATCGTCCGCCGGTCGAACCCCACAATCGGACGGCCGTCGATCTCGATCACGGGCACGCCCATCTGCCCGGTGCGGCGCACCATGTCCCTGGCTGCCTTCTGGTCCCGCGAGACGTCGATCTCGCGGAACGGAACCTTCCGGTCCCTGAGGTAGGACTTGGCGCGGTTGCACCACGGGCAGGACGGGGTGGTGAACACCAGCACCCGGTGCGCACGCTGCGCGGGCGAGGTGCCGGCCGGTGAGGCAGTCCTCATGCGGTTCTCCTGGTGGCTGGCCGGCTGTGCAGCCGGGTGGCGATGGCGGCGACGATGTCGCACGCCGTGAGGATGTCGGGTTCGGTCAGGTGATAGCGGACCGTGGTGCCGTCGCGCTGGCCGGTCACCAGGCCGGCCGAGCGCAGGACGGTCAGGTGCTGGCTCGCGTTCGGCATCGAGCAATGCAGTTCGCTGGCTAGCTCGGTCACCGTCCGGTCGCCCTGGCCAAGCGCGTGCAGGATCATCAGCCGCTTGGGGTCGGTGAGCACCCGGCACAGGTCCGCGTGCGTGCCGAACGACTCAAGCCGCTCGGCCGCCGCGTCCTGCGTCGCGGCTGGGTCTGAGCGGCCCCCGGAGGACCGGGCCGGGTCGTTCGTGATGCGCACGCTCGCGAGCGTAATACAAGTTGCATGATTGCGCAACTAAGCAATGCTGGGCATGGGATCCGGGCTGGCTGGCGGGGCGGCGGTCCGGGCTGGCGGGGCGGCGGTCCGGGCTGGCGGACGGTCCGGGCTGCCAGGGCAGCGGTCCGGGCTGCCAGGGCGGCCGTCCGGGCCGCCGCACGGCACTTACCACGCGTTAGGCCCATGATCACGCCCGTATTGACCGATATGTGAAGCCACTTGGAGTGGTAAGTGAGGGAGAGCTCGATCTAGCCCCCGGCTTCGAGACCAGGTTCCGATTCTGAATTACGCGGCCAGCGCCCGAGAACGGGAGGCCGCCGACGGCCAGTTACAGCTCGAAGGACGGCATCGGGCCGGCCAGTCGGATGCCGACGTTCTTGACCTCGGTGTAAGCGTCCAGTCCGTGCATTGACAGTTCCCGTCCGTAGCCGGACGCCTTCACACCGCCGAAGGGCGCCTCGTTGAACAGGAACTCGCTGGTGTTAACCCAGACCCCGCCTGCCCGGATCTCGGCAGCGGCCCGGTGTGCCGTGGACAGATCAGTCGTCCATACCGTGGCCGCCAGCCCGTACGGCGTGTCATTGGCCTTGCCGATGCCGTCGTCGTAGTCGGAGAACCGCCCCAGGCAGGCGACCGGCCCGAAGATCTCCTCCCTGGCGATGCGCATGGAGTTGTCGACGTCGGCGAAGACGGTCGGCCGGTGGAACAATCCCGGGCCGCCCGCGGCCAACTCGCCCGCGATCGTGCCGCCGCAGACCAGTTTCGCGCCCTCGTGCTGGCCGATCTCCACGTACTGCCTGATCTTCTCAAGCTGCCGGGCGGACGTGATCGCGCCGATGTGGCTGGCCGGGTCGGTCGGGTCACCGACCCGTAGACGTCCGGCCCGCTCGGCGAACCTGCTCACGAACTCGTCGTAGACAGCGTCCTGGACGAAGATCCGGGAGCGGGCGTCGCAGACCTGCCCGGCGTTGGCGAATATCTGGAACAGCGAACCGTCGACGGCCAGGTCCAGGTCGGCGTCGGCGAACACCAGCGCTGGCGACTTCCCGCCTAGTTCCAGGGTGACCCGCTTCAGCGTGGCCGCCGCCTCGCGCATGATCGTCTGGCCGGTACTGGTCTCGCCGGTCAGCGAGACCTTGGCGACGTCCGGGTGGGTCACTAGGCGGTGACCGGCCCGGCTGCCCGGCCCGGTCACCACGTTGATCACTCCGGGCGGGAACCCGGCCTGGTCGGCTAGCGCGCCAAGCATCAGCGCGGTCAGCGGCGTCTCCGAAGCCGGCTTGATGATCACGGTGTTCCCGGCCGCCAGCGCCGGGCCGAGCTTCCAGACGGCGATCGCCAGCGGGAAGTTCCACGGAACGATCAGGCCGCATACACCGACTGGTTCCCTGAGGGTGTACACGAGGTAGCCGTCGTGCGCCGGGATGGTCTGGCCGTACGCCTTGTTCGCCGTGCCCGCGCAATAGTCCAGGCATGCGACGGTTGAGTCAACGTCGAACCGTGCGTCGGCGAGCGTCTTGCCATTGTGCGCGGTCTCCGCGGCGGCGAACTCATCCGCCCTCGCTTCCAGCAGTCTGGCCAGCGCGGCGATCAGCTCACCCCGCTGCGTGGCGGGCGCGGCCCGCCACGCCGGGAGGGCGCGGGTGGCCGCTGCGACGGCCCGGTCGACGTCCTGCTCGGTGCCGAACGGGACGCTCGCGCATACCCGCAGCGTGGCCGGGTTGACGACATCGAACCGGTCCCCGGATAGGGCGCCAAAAAGCTCGCCCCCAATGACCATGTCGAGCTGGCGCGGCTGGGTGACCGTCACTGTGCCGATCCTTGCCTCGCGCAGGCCAGCACCCGCTCGGGAGTGATCGGCAGAATCGTCGGCCGGACGCCTAGCGCGTCGCCGATCGCACTTGCCACCGCGGCCGGCGGCGGGCCGATCGGCGGCTCGCCGATCCCGCGAGCTCCGAACGGGCCCATGCCCTCGCCGGACTCCAGCACGACGGTCTCGACGTCGGGCACGTCCGTGGCCGTCGGGATTAGGTACTGGAAGAACCCGGCAGTGAGGTTCACGCCGTTGTCCACGGCGACCTCCTCGAGCAGGGCCATCCCGATTCCCTGCACCACCGCGCCGCTGATCTGACCAGCCACCGAGCGCGGGTTGATCGCCCGGCCGACATCGTGGGCGGCGATGTACCTGAGCACCTCGACCTGCCCGGTGTCGAGGTCGACCTCGACGTCGCACAGATGGGTGCCGAAGGTGAAGTCGGGGAAGACCCGATCGGCCGCGAGGTCCCTGACCACCGACGTGCCTTTCGGGCCGAAGTATGTTCCGAGCGCCTCGATCGGCACGTTCCGGCGTCGGCAGATGACCAGCGCGTCGGTCAGCGGGACCGACACCCCGTCGCCAGTGACTAGGACCTGGCCGGTGACCGGGTCCGGCGCCATGGTGAGGCCGTCGGCGTCGTGCCCGGTCTCGGTCGCCACCGCGCCGATGACCGCGTCCCGCAGTAGCAGGCTGGCCTCGTAGACCGCGTTGCCGCTCATCAGCAGCTGACGAGTGGCGGTGGTGGTCCCGGCCAGCGGGGTCAGCGAGGAGTCGCCGAAGTGCACGGCGATCTGGTCCATGTCCACGCCGAGGACCTCGGCGGCGATCTGGGCCAGCGACGACGCCTGGCCCCCGCCGATGTCCGGCACGCCGCACCGGACCGTGAGGCTGCCATCCAATTGGAACCCGGTCCACGCGGCGGCGGAGTCGTTCAGCCAGACCAGCCGGCCGTAGGACTGGATGTTCGAGGCCAGTCCGCGGCCGGTCACCTTGCGCGGCCCGGAAGGTCCGGGCTTGTCGCCGCCTCGTTCGAGCACAGCATCGATGGTCCTGGTCAGCAGGACCTCCGTCTCGATGACCTGCCCGACCGGAAGACGGTCACCCCGGGCGATCGCGTTACGCTTCCTGATCTCAGCCGGGTGGATGCCGAGTCTGGCGGCGAGCGCGTCCATCTGTGCCTCGTAGCCGAATACCACCTGCATGCCGCCGAAGCCGCGGAACGCCGAGGTGGGCGGGTTGTTGGTGTAGGCGCAGCGGGCCCGGAGCCGGACGTTGTCCACCCGGTACGGACCGCACGCGTGCACTGAGGAGTACAGCAGGACCAGCGCGGACAGGTACGCGTAGGCGCCGGAGTCGGCGACGATGTCGATGTCCTGGGCGAGCACGGTGCCATCGGCGGCGGCGGCGGTCCGGTACTCCAGCCGCATCCCGTGCCGTTTCGGCCGGGCCAGCAGCGACTCCTGCCTGGTCCACTCCATCCGCACGGCCCGGCGGGTGCGCCAGACGGCGAGGGCAAGGTACGGCTCGACGGTCATGTCCTCCTTGCCGCCAAAGCCTCCTCCCACGTACGGCGCGATCACCCGGACCCGGGACTCGGGGACGCCGAGGATCCGGGCCACGTCCCGGTAGTGCTCGACCACCTGGGTGGCGACCCTGAGGTTCAGCACTCCGTCGTCGTCCAGCCAGCCGACGCCAGCTTCGGGCTCCAGATAGGCATGATCGACGGCCTGGGTCTGGTAGCTGCCGGCGACTACCACGGACGCGGCGGCGAAGGCCGCATCTGGATCGCCGCGGTCGATCCGCCACTCGCCGAGCAGGTTGCCTTCCTCGTGCACGGCCGGAGCGCCGTCGGCCAGGGCCTGCACGGCGTCGTAGACGCCTGGCAGTTCCTCGTAGTCGATCTCGACCAGGTCGCAGGCCTGTGCCAGGGCTTCCTCGGACTCGGCCACGACGAGCGCGACCGGCTCGCCATGGAATCTGACCCGGCTGGTGGCGAGCACCTCCATGCTCGCCTTCAGGGCCGCTACCTCGACCGTCTGGCCGGGCACGTCCACCCAGATAAGGTTGTGCGGCACGTCCTCGCCGAAGAGCACGCAGACCACGCCGGGGACGGCCTGCGCGGCGCTGGCGTCGCGGCGGACGATCCGCGCTGACGGGACCTGCGAGCGGACCAGGCGCGCGTGCAGCATGCTGGCGAACGCGAGGTCCCCGGCGTACCGGGTGGTTCCGGCGATCTTCTCGGCCTGGTCGTGCCTGGCCAGCGGCTGATGCACAACCCGCAGCTCGTCAGCCTTGGACATCCTGATCCCGGCACTGGCGGCGGGCAGCCCGCCCTGGGCGGTCACTGGCTCGCTCCCGGCACCCCGGCGTGCTGGGCCCCGGCCTGCTGAGTCCCGGCCTGCTGCGCGGCTTCGATGGCGTCCACGATCGGCCCGTAGCCGGTGCACCGGCACAGGTTGCCGTGTAGCTCGGTGCGGATCTGGTCCCTGGTGCGCTGCTGGCCGTCGGCCAGCAGCGCCGCCGCGGCTGTGAGCATCCCGGGGGTGCAGAAGCCGCATTGCGCGGCGTGGTGTGTGTGGAACTCGCGTTGTAGCGAGCCGAGTGAGCCGTCCGGCTCGCACAGCCCGGCCGCGGTGATCACGGCCGCGCCGTCCACCTGGGCGGCGAGCACCAGGCAGGCAGAGACCGGTGCGCCGTCGACTAGCACGGTGCACGCGCCGCAGATGCCCTCGCCGCAGCCGTACTTGGGGTCGGTCACGTCTGCCGCCTCGCGCAGCCAGCGCAGCAGGCTCAGGTGCGCGGCAGCGTTCCTGGTCACGCGCTGGCCGTTCACCGTGAGGGTAATGGTCAGATTCTCGGTCACGCCGCCTCCGCCGATCGCTCGCTCGCTTCTCGCAGTGCCCGCAGCACGAGAACCCCGCACAGGTGCGCCCGGTGCTCCGCGCTGGCCCCGACGTCGCTCACCGGGCTGATACCGCGGATCGGGCCGACCCGGTCGGCAAGCTGGTCCGGCCGTGCGCCGCTCAGCGATGTCTCGATGTCGGCGAGCCGGACCGGCCGGTCCGCGACGCCGCAGGCGGCTACCCGGGACTCCACGATGATCCCGTCGGCGATCCGGACCAGCGCGGCGACGGCCGCGAGGGCGAAGTCGCCGTCTCGCCGGGAGACCTCGGCGAAGCTCCAGCCCCAGCCCGGCCCCAGCACCGGCACGCTGACCGAGGTGACAATCTCGTCCTCGGCGAGGTCGGTGGTGAGGAAGCTCCGGTGAAACTCCTCCGCCCGAATGGTCCGGGTCGTGCGCCCGTCTGTCAGCTCGTAGCTCGCCCCGAGCGCCACCATCACCAGCGGCAGTTCAGCGGCCGGGTCGCTGTGCGCGAGCGACCCGCCGAGCGTTCCGACGTTGCGCACTCGGACGTTGCCGATCCGCGCCGCCGCGGCGGGCAGCAGCGGCTGTGCCTGCCGGGCGAGCGGATCGGCGGCCAGTCGAGTGTGTGTGGTCAGCGCGCCGACCGACAGGTAGCCGTCGGCGACGCTGATCTCGCGGCCGGCCGGGACGCCCGAGATGTCGATCACGACCTCGGGCTGGACCAGCCCCAGGTTGATCATCGGCATCAGGCTCTGGCCACCGGCAATGATCTTGGACTCGTCGCCGTGCTCCCGGAGCAGGTCGCAGGCCTGCGCGAAGCTCGCCGATCGCCGATACCGGAACGGTCTGGTAAACATGGGTCCCTCCGCCGGTGATGCTTAGCACGGCCTCTCGCCAGGCGCCAGCGTTTCTCGCGTGACGAAAGCTGCCTATTCCGCTGACGGTGCAGGTGCCGGAGTTGGCACCGCGGCCGGCGGGGTGGCGATGGGAGCGACATCGGCCGCGGGCGCGAACGCGGTCGCGGGCGGCGCCCAGCCCGGCTCCAGTCCGAGTACCCCGACGGGGTTGTGCTTGGCCATCTTCTCGAGGTACTCGTACGGCACCCCGACCTCTAGCAGCGCTGCGAGCAGCATCCGCAGGCCTTCCGGATGCGGCGGCCCGGCGAACTGACCAAGGTCGGACCCGAGCACGATGTTCTCGCCGCGCAGCGCGATGATCCACTCGGCAAGCTCGCCAGGCTGCTGCTCCCAGAAGATGGGCGAGACGCACGAGCAGGCGACGTACTCCATCGTCGCGCCCTTGGCGATGAGTTCGCGCTGCACGTCTAGGTCGAGCTTGCACAGCGACCAGTTCGCGTGGGTGACGATGAAGTTGGTGACCCCGGCTTCGATGGCGGCGTCCTGCAGGGCTCGGATCTCGGCCAGCGAGAGGTGCCCGGTCGCCAGGGCGACGTCGTTCTCGGCCACGATCTCGCAGATCGTGCGCGCCTCCTTGGTGAGCGTCCGGCCATCAGCCTCGAATACGGTCACGCCGTCGCCTGGAAGCTGCTTGCGCGGGCGGCCGAACTGCGGATAGTCCGGCATGTCGAAGTACTCCGCGTGGTACTTGGAGTGGTTGGACGGCATCCAGACGACCTTCGCCCCATAGTGGATCGCGGCCTCGGCGACGTAGGGGTTCAGGCCGCCGACCGACCGGTTCAGCACAACCGCGCCGAAGGATTCGACCTCGGGGTGCATCCGGTTCACGTAGTAGGCGCGGCCGGTCGTCGAGGCGTCGTGGTCCTTCAGCACGAAGCCCCGCATCCCGAAGGCAGCGGCGTACTGCGCCAGCGCGGCGTCGTCGACGTGACGCTTGAACAGGGCGGGCGCGGTGTGGGCGTGCATGTCGATTGCTCCGCGCAGGAGTTCGAGGTCGGGACGATCCACGGAACACTCCTCACTTCTCGCTGAGTGAAATAGCCTCTCAGCATTCGGGAACCACATGCTAACATTTCTGCCGTTCGCGTCCAGTGATCGAACGCTGGCGTTCGCCGCACGGAATGAGGTCATCCGTTGCCCAGATCCGAGGCCGCCGAGCAGCGTCCGGCCTTCCAGGTGCTCGAGCGGACCTTCAGCATCCTTGAGGTCTTCACTGAGGCCAGACCGGAGTGGAGCACCACCGAGATCGCCCGGTCCCTGGACCTACCGGTCCCGAGCGTGCACCGTATACTGGCCGCCCTGAGACGGCTCGGCTATGTGAGCCAGCACGAGGACACCCGCAGGTTCCGGCTCGGCGCGGCCGCCCTCAGCCTGGGCGAGCGGGCCCGGGCGGTGGCCGACCTGCGCCCGGTCGCGCTCGGCCCGCTGCGCAGGCTTTCCGACGCCACCGGCGAGACCGCTCTGCTGACCGTGCTGACCCCCGAGCGAGACCGGGGTGTCTGCCTTGAGCGGGTGGAGACCCCGCAGCCGCTTCGGCTCTCCGTGCAGCCGGGCCGGCAATTGCCGCTGCACGCGGGGGCGTCCCAGAAGGCGCTGCTGGCGTTCATGCACGAGGACGAGATCGAGAAACTGATCGCGGGACCGCTTGACCGGTTTTGCCAGTCTACGATCACCGATCCGCGGGCACTGCGCCGCGAGCTCAAGACCATCCGGGCCCGGGGCTGGGCGAGCAGCTACGAGGAGACCAACGTCGGCGTCTGGGGCATCGCGGTCCCGGTGCTCTCGGACAGTGATGTGGTGTGTGCGGTCGGGATCGCCGGGCCGAGTCCCAGGCTGTCGGTGGACCGGGTCCGCCAGGACGTGGTCCTCGTGCACGACGCCGCGGCCGCGATCGGGCGCGCCATCGGGCTGACCGCACCCCAGGTTTCGGCCGACGACGCCACGATCGGCCCGGTGGACGAGCGCGAAAGGAGTGCCAGATGACCAGGGTGCAGCCACTGCGGGGTCAGGTCGCGATCGTGACCGGCGCGGGGAAGGGCATCGGTGCCGTAGTCGCGGACTACCTGGCCGAGGATGGCGCCGACGTCGCGCTGATCGGTCGGGACGTCGGCGCGCTGAAGGCGCGGGCAGCCGAGTTGGACGAGCGGCACCCCGGCCGGTCCAGCTACCCGGTGGGATGCGACGTCACCGATGAGGAGCAGGTCCGGTGCATGACCGCCGCGGTGGCTGACCGGTTCGGCGGTATCGACATCCTGGTGAACACGGCGGGCGGCACGGGCCCGATCGAGACGCCGGCACAGGACTACCCGGTCAGCGAGTTCCGGACCATCCTGGAACTGAACGTGATCGGCACGTTCCTGCCGTGCAAGTTCGCCATCCCGTACCTGATCGAGCGCCGCGGCGGCCGGATCGTCAACATCGCCGGGACCTCGGGCCTGCGCGGCTACCGAAACCGGAGCGGGTACTCCTCGTCCAAGTGGGCGGTCCGAGGCCTGACTAGGACTCTCGCCCTGGAACTCGGCCCGCACAACATCACGGTGAACGACGTCTGCCCGAACGTCACCAACGGCGCCCGGATGGACCGGATCGTGGCCGAGAAGGCCGCCAAGGTCGGCAGGACTGCCGCCGAGGTCTACGCGGATTTCGCGGCCCAGACCGCGCTCGGCCGGTTCGTCGACGAGTCCGACGTGGGCGAGGCCGTGCGGTTCCTGGTTTCCCCCGGCGCGAAGAACATCACGGGGCACGACATCCCGGTCGACGCGGGCTGGGACGTCTGACTGCGCTGGCGGGCGTGACGGGGCCGGACCGGCTGGCAACCGGGTTGGCGGGCGGCGCTGAGCCAGCCCACCGCGGCTAGGGCAGGTCCGGTGCGAGGGCGGTGACCTCGCGGCGGAACGGCACCGACACGGGCGCCTGCGGCTCGTCAAGTTCCTCGGCATAGCGCCGCCCGGACCAGACGGCGGCCGCGATCGTGGCCGGCGCCCACGCATCCCCGATCACCCGTACCGAGCGCAGGCCCGCGCCTGCCCACTCGGGCTTGCGGGCATCGAGTTCGGCCCCCAGGGCATCGATCGGGAGCCTGGCCGTCACCATGACCACCGCGTCCGTGCCGACCTCCTGCTGCTCGCCGGTGAACACGCAGGACGTGATCACTCCCGCCGGGCCGAGTCCGGTCAAGACCCGGTTGAGGTCTACCTGGACGCCTGACTTCAGCACTCGCTGCCGGATCCGGACCAGTTCGAGCGTGTTAGCGGTCCAGGCGGAGACGTGCGCGGCGGGAGTGACCAGCCGTACCCGGTAGCCGCTGGCCCCGAGCAACTCGGCCAGGACCCCACCCAGGTAGTAATGGTCGTCGTCGAAGACGACGACCTGCTCGCCGTCCGGCCGCTGGCCGGCCATCAGGTCATCGGGCGTCAGGATCTGCGGTGCGCCGTCCGGAACCGGCAGCGGACTGGTGTGCCACCGGCCCACGCCGTCGGCGCGCCACCTGGCGCCGGTAGCGACCACGACGTGCTCGAATCCGTACTCGATCACGTCGTCGGCGTCGATCGGGCTCTGCAGGTACGTCGTCACGTTCGGCATCCGGCGGAGTTGCTGCTCCCGGTACTCCACCACCCGGTGCCAGGCGTGCAATCCGGGCAGCGCGGACTCGCGCGCGACCCGGCCGCCGAGTTCACGACGGGCCTCGGCGAGCACGACCTGATAGCCACGCTGGCCGAGCGCGCGGGCTGCCTCGAGGCCGGCCGGGCCGGCGCCGGCCACCAGCACCCTGGCGTCGGTGCGCCTCGGCGCGATCCGCTCGGGATGCCAGCCGCGCCGGAACTCCTCGCCCATGGACGGGTTCTGGGTGCACCGGATGGGGGATGAGGTGAAGTCGTCGGAGACGCAGATGTTGCAGCCGATGCACTCCCGGATGCCGGCCAGGTCACCAGTTTCGATCTTGCGGGGCAGGAATGGGTCGGCGATCGACGGCCTGGCGGCCCCGATCAGGTCCAGTATCCCGGCCCTGATCTGCCGGACCATGGTGTCCGGCGAGGTGAACCGGCCGACTCCGACGACCGGCTTGGTAGTCAGCCGCTTCAGGCCGCTGACGTACTGCTCCTGCCCGGCCTCGGGGCCGAACCGGGAAGTGACCGAGTCGTCCTCCCAGCTTCCGAGCACGAAGTCCCACAGGTCCGGCAGTTCGGCGAGCATGCCGACGATGTCGTGGGTCTCTGCGGCGGTGATGCCTGGTTCGCCGATCAACTCGTCGATCGTGATGCGGCAGGCCACTGCCGCCCGGCCGTCGACCGCCTCGCGGGTGTCAGTGAGGATCTCGCGAAGCAGGCGAACCCGATTCTCCAGGCTTCCGCCGTACTCGTCGGTGCGGTCGTTATACCGCCGGGACAGGAAGTGATGCAGGCCGCCGAGGGCGTGTCCGGCATACACATAGACCAGGTCGAAGCCAGCCGTTAGCGCCCGGCCGACCGCCGCTCGGTGCCAGCGGCGCAGGTCGGCGATGTCCGCCCGGGTCATGGCCCTGGCCTGGACCGGGTCGTAGGTCCAGGTGGCCACCGGCAGGTGCGCGGGACCGAGCGGAACCTCACGGCTGTACAAGTTAGGGCTGTTCATTCCGTTATGAGCGAGTTCGATCCCGGCCAGTGCGCCGCCGACGTGAATCTGCTCGCTGATCCGCGCCAGGGCGGGGATGTCGGCGTCGTCCCACAGCCTCAGTTCGATGAACGGGGTGATGTCCGAGGTCGGGTGGATCTCCACCTGCTCGGTGCAGACCACCGCCCAGCCGCCCTCGGCCTTGACCCGCCGCATGGCCGCCTGCGCGCTTGGGTCCCGGTAGCCCATGCCGTTGCAGTGCGGCACCTGGAAGAACCGGTTCCTGGCGGTCACCGGCCCGATTCGCACCGGCTCGAACAGCACGTCATATCTGGGATCGCGCACGCTTGCCTCTTCACCATCTCGGTCGGCCATCCGGGGCCGGGCCTGGCTGACGATCGGCTCACCGTAACACCGAGCTCCGTGGGACGAAATCTTCTCTCGTGTCCCGGAAATTGTCCTTCGGATTCCAGCAATCATTTCGCGACGTGAAAGCTTCTTGCGCCACGTGAAGCTGCCTGCCTACACTGCCGCCCTGCGAACCCGTGTGGCCCTGCGTAGCCAGCGCGGTGGCCAGACCTCTGGAGCGGCCATGACAAGGAACGCTAAGTCCGCTGCGGCAACCCTCGAGCAGCACACCATCGCGGCCATCCCGGAAAGCGAGCGGCACGGTCGCCCGCGGGACCTTTTCACGATCTGGTTCAGCTCGAACATCATGCCGTTGACCTTCGTCACCGGCGCCCTAGCGCCGGTCGCCTTCGGCCTGCCATTCGCGGCGAGCATCGCGGCGATCCTGCTAGGCAATCTGGTCGGAGCCCTGTTCATGGCTCTGCACTCGGCGCAGGGACCGCGGCTCGGGGTACCGCAGATGATCCAGAGCCGCGGTCAGTACGGGATGATCGGCGCTGTCGTAGTGATCGTCATCGCCGTCTTCATGTACGTCGGCTTCTTCGCCTCGAACCTGATTCTCGGCGGGCAGTCGATCAACCAACTCATCCCGGGAGTCAGCACCGACTGGGGAATCGTGATCTGCGGGCTGGTGAGCCTGGTGATCACCGTCTTCGGTTACGACCTGATCCACGCGGTGAACAAGTGGGCGACGGTCCTCTTCGGCGGCGCCATGCTGCTCGCCCTGGCCATCATCATCGGCCGCGGCCTGCCCACCCACTTCTTTACCGCCGGGTCGTTTACCTGGGGCGGTTTCATCGGTACGGCGGCGACGGCCGGCATCTTGTGGCAGATCGCCTACGCGCCCTACGTCTCGGATTACTCGCGGTACATGCCGTCCGGGGACAGCGTTCGCGCGACCTTCTGGTTTTCCTACTTCGGCGTGGTCCTGGGCAGTGTGCTGCCGATGATCCTGGGCGTCTTCGTCGGCCTGGCCTCCTCGAACCCGGACCAGATCTCGGCGATCCACCAGCTGACCGCCGGGGCCGGCTGGCTGATCATGCTGGTGTTCGCGCTCGGCATCATGGACACCAACTCGATCAATCTGTACGGCGGGATGCTCTGCTCGATCACCGTTGGCCAGACCTTCCGGCACCGCTGGCTGCCCCGGGCCACCACCCGCGGGGTGGTCTCGACGATTATCGTGGCGATCTCGCTGATCGGTGCGCTGGCCTTCCAGAGCACCTTCCTGACCAGCTACGTGAACTTCATCCTGTTCCTGCTGTACGTGCTCATCCCGTGGACCGCGATCAACCTGGTCGACTACTACCTGATCCGGCACGGCCAGTACGACGTCCCGTCCTTCTTCCGGCCGGACGGCGGGGTATATGGCCGGGTCAACTGGCCAACCCTCGCCATCTACCTGTTCGGCGTCGGCATCCAGATCCCGTTCGTCAACACCACGCTGTTCGAGGGGCCGGTGGCCCGGGCCCTCGGCGGCACGGACATTTCCTGGCTGGTTGGCCTCGTCGTGATCATCCCGCTCTACTACTTCGTGGCCAGGGCCCGGCTGGGCCGCCAGGCAGGCGTGGCCGCCGTCGCTCCGGCCGGGAGCGCCAGTGCGTGACCAGATCGTGGCAGGACTCGCCCAGTGGCTGCCCAGCCCGGGCCGGCCCGAGCTGAACCTGGCTGGGGCGCTCGCTCAGGTCGCCGCGCTAGCCCGGCGCGGTGCGGACCTGGTCGTCCTGCCTGAGCTGTGGCCGTGCGGCTACGACGTGGCCACGCTGGCGACGGACGCCGCCGCGGCGGCCGAGCCACTGGACGGGCCGAGGACTCGGGCGCTCAGCACCGCGGCGCGCGACCACGGCGTGTGGCTCGCAGCCGGCTCGGTACCCGAGCGCGACGGAACCGCCATTCATAACACCGCCCTGCTGTTCGACCGGTCCGGGCAACTGCGTGCCTGGCACCGCAAGACCCATCTGTACGCACCCACCGGGGAGGACGCGATCTTCACTCCCGGCGACCGGCTGACCGTTTGTCATACCGGCGAACTTGGCGTCGTCGGCCTGTGCGTCTGCTTCGACGGAGACTTCCCCGAGACCGCTCGCGGCCTGCGCCAGGCCGGGGCGACGCTGGTGATCGCCCCGGCTGCCTACGAGGCGGAGGCCCGGGACTGGTGGGAGACGCTCTATCCAGCGGCCGCCCTGGCGAACGGGCAGTGGTGGGTGATGGCGAATCAGTGCGGTGCTACCGGCTCGGGGACGCTGCTCGGCGCCAGCCAGGTGCTGTCGCCGAGCGGCGCGGTGGTAGCCAGGGCCGTCGCCGCGGAGGCCGGCGCCTGCCCGCCCGCCGAGCCTCTCACCGTCACGCTGCCGGTCCGCTCCGCGCTCACGCAGGCCGAGGGCAACCGGGTGCTGTGGGAACTGCGCCGTCCAGGTCTGGCCGTGCGGGAGTTC
This sequence comes from Actinomycetes bacterium, assembly GCA_021792855.1. GTDB lineage: Bacteria > Actinomycetota > Actinomycetes > Streptosporangiales > Streptosporangiaceae > Chersky-822. The sequence continues at coordinate 3,511 of JAJYTW010000075.1, read as the reverse complement.
GGGCCGGCCCCAGCCGCTCCGGAGCAAGCCGCTCCGGAGCCAGCCGGTCCGCAGCCGGTCGGGCCTGCACTTATGGCCGCTGCGCTCACTCCTGCCGATGAGTTCACACCTGCCGATCAGATGAGGTGAAGGATGCCCTATATAGAGGTCAAGGCTGTAGATAGCCGGTTCGATGACCCGGAGGTGAGCAGACGGCTCATCGCCCGGCTCACCGACGCGGCCTGTGAGGTCTTCGGCGAGGACGCGCGCCCATCAATCTGGGTCGTCGTGGACGGCGTGCCGGCCCGCCAGTGGGGGATCGGCGGGAAGGCACTGGGATGACGCACAGCGGCCATCTGCTGTCGACCAGCCTCACCTCCGGTGACTCCTCCAGTCCCCGGATCGTGGGGGGGCACGGCGTCTGGTTCGAACTCGCCGACGGCCGTGAGGTCATCGACGCGAGCAACACGGCCGCGCCGCTCGGTCACTGCCACCCGGAGGTGATTGAGGCGGTGCGCGGCGCCGCGTCGGCGCCAGTGCTCAACGAGGGTTGGACCTGGGCCGAGCGGGAACAGGCTGCCGACGACCTGATCGGGACCGCATTCGCGGGCGAGGACTGGGTCGGCGCGGTGCGGTTCTTCATCAGCGCCAGCGAGGCGAACGATGCCGCGCTCGCCCTCTGCCAGGCGCTGACCGGCCGGGCTCCGCTCACGACCAGGGAGCGTGCTTACCACGGCGGGGCCGGCCTTGCCCGTGAGCTGACTGTCCAGCCGCAGTGGCACGGCGGACTCTCGTCGCAGGCAAAGGGAGTGCTGGCGGCACCGAGGCTGGCAACGGTGCACGAGCTTCCCGCGCCCCGAGGCGCCCGGGTGACCGGGCAGCCCGACCCGACCGCGGACGGCGGCTGGATCGATCAGGCGCGCGCTGACCTCGCGCAGAGCGCGGCCGTGCTGATCGACTACAGCCAGGGCGGCACCTATCACACGCCTGCCTATCAGGATCAGGTAGCCGGGCTGGCCAGGGAGTCCGGCGCGCTGTGGATCGCCGATGAGACCGTGACCGGGTTTGGCCGGGTGGGCGGCTGGTTCCAGTTCCAGTACGGCCAGTCCAGGCCTGACCTGGTCACCCTGGGCAAGTGCATGAGTGCTGGTGGCGCTGCGGCCGGCGCGGTCGTGATGTCCAGGGAACTCCTTGACCGGCTGGACGGAACGAGCTGGCAGAGCTACTCCACGTACCGATCCCATCCGGTCGCGATGGCCGCCATCCGCGCGCACCTGCGGATTTCCGCGCGAGACGGGATTTACCAGCGGGCGGCTGCCCTGGACGGCTACCTGCTGGACGGATTGTCCAAGGTGGCGGCGCGGCATCCGAGCGTCGCCCGGGTAGACGGCCGGGGCCTGCACTGGACGGTCGAACTGCACGGGCCGGACTGGCGGGACTGGCGTGGTCAGGAGAGCCTGCCGCTGGCCAGCCGGGTGGTCGGACGAGCCATGGAGGCCGGCGCGCTGATCGCCACCAGCGGCGAGCAGACCTCGCTGTTCATCGCGCCGCCGCTGATCGTCACCGAGGCCGAGATCGACGCGATCCTGATCGCCCTGGATCACGGTCTCGATCTGGCCGATGAGGAGTACGCCGCGCACGCGGGATGACCCCGGGGAACAGCGCGACGGCCGGGCCGCCCGATCGGCGGCCCGGCCGTCGCGCGCCGGTGAACTGGCTGGCTAGGCGCCCTCGGTGATCGGCACGAAGATGTTGTTCCAGGCGTTCAGCTCTTCCTCGCTCTTGTACTGGTAGTAGCTCCTGGACAGCTTGATGTACCGCGGGGTCGGGAAGACGGTCGGCGCGTTCGCGGTGACCGACGGGGACAACTGCACCTCCGGATACATGGCCGCGAGCGCCTGCTTCGCCCAGCCGGTCGGGTGCAGCAGCACCTCACGCGCGGCCGGGACCGGGCAGATGTAGTCGTTGTAGTAGTCCAGGACCGCCTCGACGTCCGGCTGGTAGAAGTAGTCCATCAGCGCCATAGCGTCCTTGGGATGCTGCGCGTACAGCGGGATGCACCAGTTGTCGGACCAGAACATCGCGCCCTCGCTGGGCATCAGGAGCCTCAGATCCCGGTACTTGCTATTCAGGTCGGCCTGGAAGATGTCGCCGGACCAGGCCTGGCTGACGACAATGTCGCCGTTCTTCAGGTGGTCGATGTAGCTCTGGTCGTAGTAGGCCCGGACGATACCGTCGCTCTTCTGCTGTTTGAGCAGCTTGGCAGCCTTCAGCCAGTCCGCCTCCGTCGAGGTCGCCGGGTCGATGCCGAGCGCGAGCAGGGCGGCGCTGCCGAGTTCCTGCGGATCGGAGAACATCCCGACCCGGCCGGCATACTTCTTGTCGAACAGGATGCCGAAGCTGTCTCCCGGGTTCTTGACGACCGAGGAGTTATATCCGATCGCGGTCCAGCCGGACTGATAGACGAGCGTGTACTTGTTGTGCGGATCCCAGGCGGGGCCGCGCACCAGGGGACTGGCGTACCGGCGGAAGTTGCCCAGCATGCTCTGGTCGAGCGGGATCAGCCAGCCGAAGTCGATCGCCAGGCTCAGCGGCGGATTGCTGCTAGTGAGAATGACGATGTCATATCCGGTGTACTGGTGTGCCTCCAGGGCGGGCCGAATCTTCGCGAAGAACGAGTTCTGGGCGTTCTCGACCTCGAAGTAGCTGACCTTAATACCGGTCTGGGCAGTAAACCGGTCCAGGGTCAGGTGCTTGCCGTTCAGCACATCGACGTAGTAGGGCCAGTTGGCGAAATTGACGACGTGGTGCAGTTTCTGCTTCGACCACCACTGTGCGGTCCCGATGCCGGCATTAGGCAACCTGCCGCCGTTTCCGGTGCCCACGCCACCTGCTCCCTGCACTCCGCAGGCCTGGAGCAGGGCACCCATGCCAAGCATCCCAAGGCCCGCCCCGGCCGACCGCAGTGCGCTGCGGCGACTGATCCGGGACATCGTCATGCCGCGCCAGATCGACGGGTCAATGACTCCGTCGGCTCCGGTATCGAATCGCTGTGACTGTGGCATTCCGCTCCCTCCTGCGGCACGGCTGGAGAGCGCCCGTGCCGCGGCTATGCCGCGCCCGTGCGTTTGAACTGATGCCGGATCGGCCGGGGTCAATTCGCGGTTCTGCGGGGCGTTGAGTGGGGAGCGTAGGTTAATTATTCCGGTACTGGCAATTAAGTTTCATTGCGCGAAATACGCGGGCCGAGCCCGCGCTGGCGGGAGTCGCGGACCCGGGCGTGACCGGCCGGCGATGATCTGGCAGGCTGCACGAGCATGACGACCGAAGGTCCCGCGTTCCCGCGGCTGTTCTCGCCCCTCTCCATCGGCCCGGCGGTCATCCGCAACCGGATCGTGTCCTCCGGTCATGACACGGTCATGGTCGAGGCCGGGAACGTCACCGACCAGTTGATCGCCTACCACAGCGCGCGGGCCGAGGGCGGGGTCGGGCTGATCGTCGTGCAGGTGGCCGGGGTGCACGAGTCGGCGCG
>JAJYTW010000348.1 GCA_021792855.1 Actinomycetes bacterium | reverse complement strand
GGGCCGAGGTACTGGCCGCCGCGGCCGCGCCACGAGCCAGGCGGGTCGCCGTCCGCCGCCGGCCGGTCCGGCCCGGCCGCCGCGGTTCGCTCGTCCGGCCAGCGGGCGAGGTGCTCGGCCCAGCGCTGCCGGAAGGCGGGCACCCGCTCCCAGTAGCCGCCGGCCTCAGCGGGCTTGTCCGCGCGGTCGGCTGTCCGGGCGGGTTCGCCGGGACGCTCGGGTAACGCACTCGGATGCCCGTCCGGCAGCAGGCGGAGTCGCGCCAGCAGGCCGGCCCGCACGTCAGCGCCGCCCGGGCGGGGCCGGTCCGGCCCGGGATCACCCTCGCGAAGCGATAACCGGAGCCGGTCCCCGGTGATCTCCCGGTCTGCGGACACGGCGGCCTCCCAGCGTGCGCGATCCGGCATGATTACCTTGGTCATCGTAGCGATCGGAACGCGCGCCGCCGGGCAGTCCCGGCAAGCCGCCGATCCGCGCGCACGCACCGATCGAGAGGATCCAGGTCCGCGGATGCACCGAGTCGACAGGGTCACCGAGCAGATGATTCGATCCGTGCTGGCGTATGCGGAGAACCGGTTGCGCTTGGACCCGGTGCCGCTGGACAAGGGCTCGCGGGATCCGGCCGACCTGGATGTGATCATGGCCGACCTGCTCGGTGAGGAGGGCCACGATCCCGATCAGGTGCTCGGCGTCTACACCTCGACCGTCGCGCCGGCGGTGATCTCGGCCGACAGCCCGCGCTTCCTCGGCTTCATCCCGGCCGCTCCGACCAAGGCCGCGCTGCTCTTCGACATGCTGGTGTCCTGCGCCTCGATCCAGGGCATCTCCTGGCTGGAGGCGGCCGGGGCGATTCACGCCGAGAACAAGGTGCTCCGGCTGATCGCCGACCGGGCAGGCCTGCCGGCCTCGGCCGGCGGGTCCTTCGTCTCCGGAGGCTCGGCGGCGAACCTGTCCGCGCTCGCGGTGGCCAGGGAGACGGCCAAGCGCCGGCCGTCGGCCGGGCAGACGACGGGCCGGCGCTGGCGGGCCCTGGTCGGCGAGGACGCGCACTCCTCGGTCGCCAACACGCTCCGGTTGCTTGAGATGGACGCCCTGGTGGTCGACACCCCGGATCACCGGCTGACCGGCCCGGCCGCCGCCGCGGCGGTCGCGGCGGACGGCGACCCGGCCTCGATCGCGGCGGTGGTGGCGACCGCGGGCACCACGAACGCGGGCATCATCGACGACCTGGCCGGCCTCGCCGAGGTCGCGGACGGCCTGGGCGCCTGGTTCCACGTCGACGGCGCGTACGGCGGCGCCGGGCTGTTCGCCCCGAGCGTGCGGGACAGGTACGCCGGGATCGAGCGCGCCGACTCCTTCGTGGTGGATCCGCACAAGTGGCTGTTCGCCCCGTTCGACTGCGCCGCCCTGCTGTACCGGGAACCGGCCCTGGCCAGGTCGGTGCACGCGCAGGACGCGTCCTACCTGGACGTGATCCACGACGCCGCGGGCGAGTGGAACCCGACCGACTACGCGCACCACCTGACCAGGCGGGCCCGCGGCCTGCCGCTGTGGTTCTCGCTCAGCGTGCACGGCGTCAGCGCGTACTCGGCCGCGATCGAGAAGGCGATCGCGCTGGCCAGGGCCGCCGCCGCGGAGATCGCCAGCCGGGACTACCTTGAGCTGATCATGGAGCCGGATCTGTCGGTGGTGCTGTTCCGCAGGATCGGCTGGTCCGCCGCGGACTACACCCGGTGGGCGGACGCCCTGCTCGACGACCAGGTGGCGTTCATCCCGCCGTCGGCCTGGGAAGGCGAGACTGTGGCCAGGTTCGCCTTCCTGCACCCGGACACGTCGATGGACCTGGTCGCCGAGATCCTGGACCGGATGGCCTGACCGAAGGAGCGCCCGGATGAGCGATGCCGCGGCCCGCCGGACCGGATCCGGCCCAGACCGAGCCAGCACAGACCGAGCCAGCACAGGCCGAGCCGGCGAGGACCGGCGCCGCGAGGTGGCGCTGCGCTCGCTCGGCCACCCCAACTCGGTCGTCTGGCAGTTCGACTTCGCCAACGCCAGGTACGAGTGGCGCCGCCTGTTCGCCGAGATCTTCGGCACCTTCCTGCTGGTGCTGGTCGCGGCCGGCGGCCCGATGGTCAACGCCAGGTTCGGCGGCCACGTGATCTCCACGGCCGCGCTGGTGACCGCCCCGGGGATGATGGTGCTCGCGATCATCTTGTTCATGGGCACGGTCTCCGGCGCCCACCTCAACCCGGTCGTGACGCTCGCGTTCGCGCTCCGGGCCGACTTCCCGATGCGCCGGGTGCCGGCCTACATCGCGGCCCAGTTGGTCGGCGCACTGCTGGCGATGGGCGTGCTAGTGGTGCTGGTCGGCAGGCAGGGCACGGCGGGGCTGACCCTGCCTGGCGCCGGGGTCCCGGCCGTCACGGCGATGCTCTGGGAGTCGGTGCTGACCGTCGGCCTGGTCAGCGTGATCCTCGGGACGGCATCGGGCGCGCAGCAGATCGGGGCGATGGCCGCGATCGCGGTCGGCAGCTATATCGCACTGGCCGGCCTGATCGGCGCCCCGGTCAGCGGCGCCTCGATGAACCCGGTCAGGTCGATCGCCCCGGCCCTCGTCCTCGGCGACCTGACGGACTGGTGGGCCTACCTGGCCGGGCCGCTGATCGGGATGGCGTTCGCGCTGGTCTTCGCCCGCGTCCTGCGCGGCCGCGGCGGTGGCTTCTTCGGCAGCCGGGCGGCCCAGGGCACGCTGGGCATCGAATGGGTGCCCGGTGAGTCACCCCCGCCGGTGAACCCGGAGTCCTAGTCCCTGGGCGGCACTCGGCCGGCCCGCGGCGGCGCCCGGCCGGTGCCGGCTTAGGCCGGCCTTCGGTAGATTGCGGCTATGAACCAGCCACTGACCCTGATGGCCGTGCACGCCCACCCCGACGACGAATCGTCGAGCACCGGGGGCATCCTGGCCAGGTACTCCGATGAGGGCGTCCGGACGATCGTGGTGACCTGCACCAACGGCGAGTTCGGGGACGGCCCGGCCGGGGTGAAGCCCGGCGAGGACGGGCACGACACCGCCGACGTCGCGCAGACCAGGCTGGCCGAGCTTCGCGAGGCCTGCAAGCACCTCGGGGTGACCGAGCTTGAACTGCTCGGGTACC
>JAJYTW010000347.1 GCA_021792855.1 Actinomycetes bacterium | reverse complement strand
GGTGGAACGTCAATCGTGAGCCATCCAGCCGAATACGACGTCGCGATCATCGGAGCCGGCGTGGTCGGGGCCGCCATCGCCCGCGAGCTTTCCCGCTACGACCTGCGCACCATCCTGATCGAGGCACGCGACGACGTCGGTACCGGGACGAGTAAGGCCAACACCGCCATCCGGCACACCGGCTTCGACGCCAAGCCGGGGAGCCTGGAGTCCGCGCTGCTGCGGCGTGGCTTCCCGATCCTGGCCAGCTACGCCGAGGAGACGGGAATACCGCTGGAGGTGACCGGCGGCATGCTCATCGCCTGGGACGTCGAGCAACTGGCCGCCCTCACCGGCATCGCCAAGCGAAGCCGAGCCAACGGCTACTCCGCTGCCAGGCCCGTCACTGTCGACGAGCTATACCGGCGAGAGTCCCACCTGGGCGCGGGAGCACTCGGCGCGCTGGAGATCCCCGATGAGGGGATCATCTGCCCGTTCACCACGCCGCTCGCGCTGGCTACCGACGCGGTCGTCAACGGGGTCCGGCTGGTACTCGGCTCACCGGTTTCCGGAGCTGAGCCCCGGGACGGGCAACATGCCCTGCACCTGCCACGGCGCCAGGTAATGGCGCGCTGGGTGGTGAACGCCGCCGGACTGGCGTCCGATGTAATCGATGCCATGTTCGGTCGGCAGCGGTTCACGGTAACCCCGCGCCGCGGGCAGCTGATCGTGTTCGACAAGTTCGCCCGCCGCCTGGTGCACAGCGTGCTGCTCCCGGTCCCGAGCGCCACCACCAAGGGCGTGCTGGTCGCCCCGACCGTCTTCGGGAACGTGCTGCTCGGCCCGACTGCCGAGGATCAGCACGACCGGTCGGATACCGCGACCACCGCCGCCGGGCTGGCGGCGCTGCTGGGCAAGGGGCAACGGATCGTTCCCGCCCTGATCGAGGAGGAGGTGACGGCACTGTACGCAGGCCTGCGGGCAGCAACGGAGCACAGCGACTATCAGATCGCCGCGTTTCCTGACCAGCGCTATGTGTCGGTGGGCGGGATTCGCTCCACGGGGCTATCGGCGTCGATGGGGATCGCCGCCTACGTCGTTGACCTGCTGGCCGATGCGGGACTTGCCCTCCGGCCACGCGAGACACCCCGCGCGGTGCGGATGCCCCCCATCGGGGAGGCCATGCAGCGTCCGTACCGCGACCCGCAGGCGATCGACGGCGACGGCGATTACGGGGAGGTCATCTGCCACTGCGAGCGTGTCACCCGCGGCGAGATCACCGCCAGTGCCCGCGCGCCGATCCCGGCCCGGAACCTTGACGGGCTCCGCAGGCGAACCAGGGCGATGCTCGGCCGCTGCCAGGGCTTCTACTGCTCTGCCGAGGTGACCGCAACGCTGGCCAGGCTCACCGGCCTGCGGCCGGAGCATCTGCTCGCGCTGGATCGCGAGGCGCCCGGAGAGGACGCGCGATGACCGCCGGGGAGTCCCGGGCGAATCTCCTGGTCGTCGGCGCCGGCCCGGCGGGCCTGGCGGCCGCCATCGAGGCGCGCCGCCGCGGGGTCGGGCGGGTCATCGTCCTGGACCGGGACGCCCAGGTCGGCGGGGTCCCGCACTATACCCAGCACATCGGTTACGGGGCGCGCGACCTGCACCGGGTACTGTCCGGGCCGGCCTACGCGAGGCGGTACGCCGGCCTCGCCCGCCAGGCCGGCGTCGAGGTGCTCGAGGCAACCTCAGCGATCGACTGGGAGGGGCCGACTCGCGTGCTGACGACGAGCCGCGACGGGCTCCGGTCCTGGCAGGCCGACGCCATCTTGCTGGCGACCGGCTGTCGGGAACGCCCCAGGACCGCGCGCCTGGTGCCAGGTGACCGCCCCGCCGGGATATTCACCACCGGGTCGCTGCAGCGGTTCGGCGACGCGCATGATCTGCCGATCGGACACCGGGCAGTGGTGGTCGGGGCCGAACACGTGAGCTTCTCCGCGGTCCACACCCTGCTGCGGCACGGGGTTGAGGTCGCGGCCGTCGTCACCGACCTGCCGGGTCCGCAGACCTTCCGGGCGCTCCGCCTAGCCACCACCGACTGGCACAAGGTGCCGGTCGTTACCCGGGCCACAATTGCCGCCATTACCGGCCGCCCCAGAGTCACCGGCGTCCGGCTGCGCCGGGACGACGGGCTCATCGCCGAGATCGCGTGCGACACCGTCGTCTTTACCGGTGACTGGATCCCGGACAACGAGCTCGCCCGCCTGGCTGACCTGCCACTCGACAGTGGCACGCGGGGACCCGTTACCGATCAATGGCTTCGCACGCCGGTAGCCGCAGTCTTCGCCGCGGGCAACCTCGTGCACGCCGCGGAGAGCGCGGATGTCGCCGCGCTGACCGGGCGCCACGCGGCGGTCGCGATCGCTTCCTATCTGGATGGCGTGCCCTGGCCGGGCGATCCGGCCCTGCCGGTTCGGGTTGAGGCGCCGCTGCGCTGGGTGTTCCCGTCACGGCTACGTCCCGGCGACGGCCCGCCGCCGCGGGGTCGGTTCGTGCTTCGGGCCAGCACAGTCGCGGACCGGGCGCGATTGCTGGTGCGCCAGGGCCCGCGGAGGCTGCACGCGACATCGCGTCAGCGGTACACGCCGCACCGCAGCATCTCGTTGCCGGCGCATTGGATCGATGACGTTCTTCCCGATCGCGGGGACATCACGATCAGCCTCGACTGAGATAGGGCCGAACGCTAGCCGGCCTCGGACAGCGCGGCCCGGACAACGGCGATCGCCGTCTCCAGGTACGCTCGCTCCGCGCCGAGCGCCAGTCGCAGCGGCGACGGGTCGCTAGAGCCGGCCGGGCGAGGCGGCCCGCCGGATCGCGCGCAGATCCCGCCGGGCAAGCGTGGCCACCGCCAGAGTGACCACGGCGAGTGCGGCGACGATCAGCCACTCGGCCTGGCCGTTCCCGCCGTCGGGGTCGAACCCGGTCGCGCTCTCGATCCACGACGGCCAGACCGCGGTCACGATCGTCGCAATCGCGAGCAGCGCGGACAGAGCTATCTCCACTCGGGCTCTCAGCACCACGGACACCTCTTTCTGATCGGGTTCCGGTCTCTCTGATCGGGTTACGGCATCGTCATCGAAGGATCGGGGCGGCTCGCTACCAGCTCGCTTCCGGCCGGGCCTGTCCGGCCTGCTCGAGCAGG
>JAJYTW010000074.1 GCA_021792855.1 Actinomycetes bacterium | reverse complement strand
CAGGCAGGTGCCTGCCGAGCTGGGGGTACCGGAGGCCGGGGTGCCGGCGGGCCCGCCAGTGGTGGCGCCGGCCAGGCCGGTGCCGGAAGCGACCGGGAGTGCGTCGTGACCGTCCCCGGCGGGAACGGCAGCCGCACCGCCGGCCGGCCGGGCGCCGAGCCGGAGGTTCCCGCGCTGGCGGCCAGCCATCTCACCAAGCACTTCGCGGCTGGCCGCCGGGGCGCGGTGGTCCGCGCGGTCGATGACGTCAGCCTGGCGCTGCCAGCCGGCGGCATCACCGCGATCGTGGGCGAGAGCGGCTGCGGCAAGTCCACCCTGGCGCGGCTGTTCGCCCGGCTGCTCACCCCGACCTCCGGGGAACTGCGGCTGGCCGGCCAGCCGATCCCGGCCCGTCGTGGGGACCGGCGCGGCTACGCCCGGCGGGTCCAGATGGTGCTGCAGGACCCGTTCGCCTCGCTGAACCCGGTGCACGACGTCCGGTACCACCTGGCCAGGCCGCTCAGGGTGCACCGGCTCGGCGGACCGGTCACCGATGAGATCCTGGCCGGTCTGCTCGAGCGGGTGGCGCTGACTCCGGCGGAGCAGTTCCTCGGCAAGTACCCGCACGAACTGTCCGGCGGCCAGCGGCAGCGGGTGGCGATTGCCCGGGCGCTGGCGGTGCGGCCAGCGGTGCTCCTCGCCGACGAGCCGGTGTCGATGCTGGACGTGTCGATCCGGCTGGGCGTCCTGAATCTGCTGGCGGATCTGCGCGCCCGGGAGGGCATGACGATCCTGTACATCACCCACGACATCGCCTCGGCGCGGTACCTCGCCGACGAGATCGCGGTCATGTACGCGGGCCGGATCATTGAATCGGGGCCGGCGTCGGCGATCACCGACCGCCCGGCGCACCCCTACACCCAGCTGCTGCTGAGCGCCGCCCCGGACCCGGAGCGACCCGAGCCCGCGCGGCTGACCAGCCGGGGCACGGTCCCCAGCCTGACGGCGCCACCGCCGGGCTGCCGGTTCCACCCGCGCTGCCCGCATGCCATGCCGGTCTGCGCGACGGCTGTACCGCCGCTGGCGGTGGTAGCTCCCGGCCAGGTCAGCGCCTGCTGGCTGGGCCAGCAAGCCGGGGCTCTCGCACCCGGCGCCGAACCCGAGGAACAGGAGACCTGATGACCAGCCCCCGTACCTAGCCGCCCGCGATGCGGTAGCCGGCCCGGCCGGCTCGATCCGGCATCGCCCATTTTCCAGACCCCGTCACGGTCAGTCGAATGAGGCCGGCGATGAGCCGGCCGGGCACATTGGAGTGTAAGCCAATGCAGCACGCAATCCTGAAGACCGCCGCGGCCGTGGGCATCCTCGGCCTCGGTCTCGCGGCCTGCTCGGGCTCCGGCTCGGGCGGGTCATCCGGCGGTGGTGGCACCGCGGCCGGAAAGCCCCTGGTGATCGAGAGCACCTCGGTCACCACACCCAGCCAGAACTTCAACCCCTACGTGCAGAGCGGCACCGGGTACTCGGCCCAGGCGACCGGGCTGATCTACGAGCCGCTCTACATCTTCAACGTGATGGACCCGACCCAGCCGCCGATTCCGGTGCTGGCCTCGGGCCAGCCGACCTGGTCGAACGGCGGCCGGACGCTGACCGTGCCGATCCGGTCCGGCGTGCGGTGGAGCGACGGCAAGCCGTTCACGGCCAGCGATGTCGCCTTCACCTACAACCTGATCCGGAAGAACCCGTCGCTGTACACGGCCAGCGCGCCGCTGGTGAGCGGCGCGACCGCGACCAGTCCGACGTCGGTAACGCTGACCTTCTCGTCCGCGCAGTACGCGAACCTGTTCCTGATCGGGCAGGTCTATATCGTGCCGCAGCACGTCTGGGGCTCGGTGGGCAATCCGGTCACCTACACCGACCCGAACCCGGTCGGCACCGGTCCGTACCAGCTGGCGACCTACTCCTCGCACGGCTTCCTGCTCAAGCGCAACCCCCGGTACCGGGACGCCGGCGCGGTCCGGGTCCCCGAGGTGGACTTCCCGTTCTACGCCAGCAACGCCAACCTGGTGCCGCCGATCGCCAGCGGCGCGATCGACTGGGCGGGCAGCAACCTCGGTCCCGGACTCAAGTCGACCTACCTGGCCAAGAGCCCGCACAACACCACCTGGGACGGTGCCTCGCCGTACTTCGCGGCCAACAACGTCGTGACGCTCTGGTTCAACGTGACCCGGGCGCCGCTGAACGACCCGGCCGTCCGCCGGGCGATCAGCTATGGGATCGACCGGCAGCAACTCGCGGTGCAGGGCGAGTCCGGCTACGAGGCGCCGGCCACCTCATCCAGCGGCCTGCTGCTGCCGATCGACAACTCCTACCTAGCACCGGGGCTGGGCAGTGACCTGCCGGCCACCGGATCGGCGGCGAAGGTGGCCGCCATCCTATCCGGCGACGGCTACGCCAAGGTTGGCGGGAAGTGGGAGAAGAACGGCAAGAAGATCAGCTTCTCGATCACCGACCCGACGGCCTACAACGACTACTACGTCGACGACCAGCTGATCGCGTCCCAGCTGAACAAGCTCGGCTTCGACGTGACCGTGGCTGGGAACGGCTCGCCGACCGCGTGGCAGGCCGACTTCAACAACGGCAACTTCGACGCCACGATCCACTGGAGCAACCAGGGCCCGAACCCGTTCTACTACTACGAGAACTGGCTGAACGACGCGTTCACCGCGCCGATCGGCAGCCCGGCGGCGGGCGACAACGGCCGGTTCAAGAGCGCTGCCGCCCAGGCGGCGCTGGCGAAGTTCGCTGGCTCGGACAGCCGGGCGACCCAGAAGGCCGCGATCACCTCGCTTGAGCAGATCATGTCGACGCAGGTCCCGATGGCCCCACTGCTGTACGGCGCGGCCTGGAGCGAGATCTCCACCAGGTCCTACACGGGCTGGCCGACCAGTTCGGACGCCTACATGACGCCGGTCCCGAACAGCCCCTATCTGGAGCAGGTCGTTCTGCACCTGAAGCCGGCCGCGTGAGCGGCGGCAGCGGAAGGAACGAGAGCTCCGCAGGATGACCACTCCGCACGCGGGGCTGCCGTGGTCCGGCCGGGAAGCCGGCCGGACCACGGTCCCCCCGACCACAGACCTCCCGGCCACAGACCTCCCGGCCACAGACCTCCCGGCCACGGCTGCCGTAACGGTCGCTGACGCCCCGGGCGGGTATCCGCAACCGGGGCGCCCCCGCGTCGTGCTTCCGCTGACCGAGCGGGTGCGCCTGCTGACCGGCGCCGACAGCTGGCGGACCGCGGCCAGCGCCGACCTCGGCCTCCGTCCGATGGTCACCTCGGATGGCCCGTCCGGCGTCCGGGGAGCGACGCTGGACGAGCGGAGACCGTCCGGCTGCCTGCCGTGTCCCTCGGCGCTCGGTGCGACCTGGGATCCGGACCTGGTCGCCGAGGTCGCCGCGGCGCTTGGCGCCGAGGCCCGGGCAAAGGGCGTCGACATCGTGCTGGCGCCCACCATCAACCTGATGCGCTCGCCGCTCGGCGGGCGCGGCTTCGAGTGCTTCTCCGAGGATCCGGAGCTCACGGCGCGGATCGCGGTCGGTTACGTCCGGGGGCTACAGTCGGCCGGTGTCGCCGCGGCGGTGAAGCACTTCGTCGGCAACGACACCGAAACCGGCCGGTGGGGGTACGACGCAAGGATCGACGCCGCGGTGCTGCGCGAGCTGTACCTGGCGCCGTTCGAGGCCTGCGTGCGCGAAGCGGGCGCGCTGGCCGTGATGGCGGCCTATAACGCGGTGAACGGCCAGCGGATGACCGAGCACGAGGAACTGCTGACCGGCGTGCTGAAGCGAGAATGGGGCTTCGCCGGGCCGGTAATCTCGGACTGGGACGCCACCCGGTCCACCGTCGCGACGGCACTGGCCGGGCTCGATCTGGCGATGCCCGGGCCGAACCGGCACTGGGGCGAGGATCTGCTCCGGGCCGTACGGGACGGCATCGTGCCCGAACCGGTCATCGACGACAAGGTCGCTCGATTGGTCCGGCTGGCCGCGCAAGTCGGGGCCTTGGCCGGACCCGCGGACCATCGGGCTGCGGAGTCAGGAGATGCGGAGTCCGGGGTTCCGGAGTCCGTCGCGGCCGATGGCGGCGGGCGGCCCGCAGCGGGTCCCGGGGCGGTGCCAGCCGGCGCCGCAGCCGATCCCGGGCTGTTGCGCCGGGTCGCGGCCGCGTCGTTCGTGCTGCTGAAGAACGACCGGGAGGCGCTGCCGCTGGACCCCGGCGGACTGGTCCGCCTGGCAGTGATCGGGCCGAACGCGGTCTACCCGGTGATCCAGGGCGGCGGCAGCGCGGTCGTGAGCCCGGCGGCGTCGCCATCCCTGCCCGCAGCGCTGCGGGCGGCGCTAGCCGGGCGGGCGACGGTCAGCGTGTCGGCCGGGTGCCGGACCTGGGCGCTGGTGCCGGCCCCGCCGCTATCCACGCTGATTGACCCGGTCAGCGGCGAGGCCGGCCTCCGGCTGGAGTTCCGCGCCCCGGGCGGGGCCGTGCTGCTCAGCGAGCGGCGCACGGCGGCGACGCTGGGCTGGTGGGACCAGTCGCATCCGGAGGAGATCGGCTGGGGCCGGGCCGGGACGATCGCGCTCCGCACCAGGTACACCGCCGAGTCCGGCGGGCCGCACGTGATCGGGGCGGCGGGCGTCGGCAGGCTGGTGATCACCGCGGACGACGCGGTGCTCGCCGATCGGCGGACCGCCGTTCCGGCCGACCCGGTCGAGGCGCTGGCCCGGCCCGGCGAGGTCCGGGCCGGGCTCGAGCTGACCGCCGGCCAGGTCGTGGACGTGCTGGTCGAGTTCGAGCCCGCTCCGGACGGGGCCGGCCCGCTGGCGCTCCGGGTGGGAATCGCCCCGGCGCCGGAGGAGGACCAGATGATCGAGGAGGCGGTGACCGCGGCCGCGCGGGCCGATGCGGCCGTGGTCGTGGCCGGCACCGCCGAAGCCGCCGAGAGTGAGGGTTTCGACCGCGACACGCTCGCCCTGGCCGGCCGGCAGAACGAGCTCATCGCCCGGGTCGCGGCCGCGAATCCGCGCACGATCGTGGTGCTGAACGCCGGGATGCCGGTGCTGATGCCGTGGCTGCCCGACGTTGCCGCCGTGCTGCAGGCCTGGCTGCCCGGCCAGGAAATGGGCACCGCACTGGCCGACGTGCTGCTTGGCGACGCGGAGCCCGGTGGCAGGCTGCCGGTCACGATGCCCGCGGCCGAGGCCGACTGCCCGGTGCTGCACGCGGTGCCCCGCGACGGCCGGCTGGACTACGCCGAGGGCCTGCTGATCGGCTATCGCGGCTACGACGCCGCCGGAACCGAGCCGATGTTCGCCTTCGGTCACGGCCTCGGCTACACCTCGTGGGAGTACCAGGACCTCACCCCGGCCGATCCCGACCTCGCACCCGGCACTGACCTGGCGCTGACCGTGCGGGTGCGCAACTCCGGTTGCCGGGGTGGCCGGGAGGTGGTGCAGGTCTACGTCGCTCCCGGGCACCGGGCGCCGGGCCGGCCGGTGCGGGTGCTCGGCGCGTTCGCCGCGGTCGAGGCGGGCCCCGGCGAGGATCGTGCCGTGGCGCTCCGGGTCCCGGCCCGTGCGTTCGCGGTGTTCGACCCGGCGGCCGGCGGCTGGACCTGGCCGCCCGGCGAGTTCGTCATCCAGGCCGGGCGGTCCTCCCGTGACCTGCGGCTGTCGGCGATGGTCAGATCCGGCTAGCCGCACGCCGCCGACTGCTGACTGCTGGATGGGATCCGCTCGCCCGTAGGGCCTGCTGCCCGGGACATTAGCCCCTGGCGCGTCCGGTGCTGGCGGCGCAGGCTGATCGCGCCGCTCCGCATTTCGCGGCAAGGGGGTGCGCATGTCTCATCGTGCTCGAGCGATCTGGCCGGTCCTGGCGCTGTCCGCCGGGGTGCTCGCTGCGCTCATGGCCGGTTCCCCGGCGCTGGCGGTGCCCGCGGCCCCGCCTGGCCTGGCGCCGGCCACGTCGGACGCGGCTACCGCGGTCGCCTACCCGGCGTGGGCGAGCGCGACCCGGTACACCGGCCTGGCGTTCGACACCTGCACCGCGCCGCCGCTCACGGCCATGCGCGCCTGGCTCGCGTCGCCGTACCGGGCCGTCGGGGTGTACGTCGGCGGCCAGAACCGCACCTGCGCGCAGCCGGAACTCACCAGCGCCTGGACCCGGGCGGTGGCCGACCTCGGCTGGCGGCTGATCCCGATCTTCAAGGGACGGCAGCCGTCCTGCGGCGCGCGGCCCTCGGATCTGAAGATCGTGCCCTCCGCCGCCACTGCCGAGGGCACCTGGGCAGCCGACAACGCCGCCGATCAGGTCAGGGCGCTGGGCATGTTCCGGGGCGGGGTCATCTATTACGACATGGAGCATTACGACACGGCCGACCTGGCCTGCGGGACGGCGGTGCTCACGTTCCTGTCAGCCTGGACGAGGGAACTGCATCGGCTCGGTTACCTGGCCGGCGTCTACGAGAACCTCAACCTCGGGGCGCGTGCCCTGGCGGGCGTCTATGGCTCGGCCGCCTACGCCCGGCCGGACGCGCTCTGGATCGCGCGCTACGACCAGAACCCGGCGCTGACCGGCTGGAGCGGGATCGGTGACAGCCTGTGGGCCGTCCAGCAGCGGGCCAAGCAGTATCGGGGCGACTTCACCGCGACCTACGGCGGGGTGACGCTCCGCATCGACGCCGACAACTGGGACGCCCCCGTCGCCACCACCGCGTTCAGCTACCGGGCGACCGCCCTGGTCCGGGCCCGCACCGGGCCCGGTCCGTCCTTCGCGCTGGTCAAGGTCTACCCGAAGGGCGCCAGCGTATCGGCGGTGTGCCAGACGCCCGGCGCCGTCGTGCGGACCACCACCGTCTGGGACAAGCTGAACAACGGCAGCTACGTCACCGACTACTACCTGGACACGCCGTCGCGCACCGGTTACAGCCCGCCGCTCACGCGCTGCCTCTACCCCTACCAGACCACCGCCGGGGACGGGCTGAACGAGCGCAGCGGGCCGGGTGCCTCCTTCCCGGTCACCGGGGTGATTCCCGCGGGCGGCCTGGCATGGATGTTCTGCCAGAGTGCTGGTCCGGTCGTCGGCGCCACCCGGGTCTGGGACAAGATCGACGACCGGCACTGGGTGTCCGACAACTGGGTGGCTACCCCCAGCCGGACCGGATTCAGCAAGCCGGTCCCCCGCTGCTGACCGGCGGTACGGCCGTGTTCAACCCGGCTGCGCGGAAGCGGTCGGTCAGCCTGCGGCGTGACCGACCAGGGCCCCGACGCCGTAGGTGACGGCCATCGCGAGCAGGCCGCCGGTCACGTTGCGGATGATCGCGGTGGCCGGCCTGGCGCGGCCGAGTACGGCGCCAACGAACCCGGTGGCGGCCAGTGCCGCGACCACGGCCGCCGCGGTGACCGGGACCCGGGCGGCCGCGGGGGTCAGGGTGATGGCCAGCAGCGGCAGCAGCGCGCCCGCCGCGAAGGCCAGGAAGCTGGCGAGCGCGGCGTGCCAGGGGCTGGCGATGTGCTCGGGATTGATGCCCAGTTCAACCTCGGCGTGCGCGGCGAACGCGTCGTGCCTGGTGAGCTGGCTGGCAACCTCCCTCGCCAGCCCGGGCTCGAGGCCCCTGTGCTCGTAGAGTCCCGCCAGTTCGGCGAGTTCGGCCTCCGGGGTGCTGGCCAGTTCGTGCCGTTCCAGGTCCAGCAGCGCCCGCTCGGAGTCGCGCTGGCTGCTCACCGACACGTACTCGCCGGAGGCCATGGCCAGCGCGCCCGCGAATAGCCCGGCCAGGCCCGCCGTCAGGATGGCGGAGCTCGACGATGTCGCGCCGGCCACGCCGACGACCAGGCCCGCGGTGGATACGACGCCGTCATTGGCGCCTAGGACTCCCGCGCGCAGCCAGTTCAGCCGCACCGCGGTACCGCCGCTGTGCGGCTCGACGGGACCCGCTTTGCCGCGCGATAGCTGACTCATCCGCCCCACGTCCTCCCCCGGTCGGGCCTAGCTGTCTCCACCATCGCGCGCGCGGTAGGCCCGGGGCAGGGTCGGAGGTCCCGCCGAAGTCAGCCAGTCGCCGCGGCCACGCGGGGGATGTCAGGCGGGCGGCCCGGACCGGCGCAGGGTGACCCGCCGGAGCGGGTAGTACAGCGCCGCCGCGACGGCGAAGCCGACGTAGAACGCCAGGTCGGCGCCGTGCAGCGCGGCCGCGACCGGGCCCTCGATCACGGACGTGTTCATGAACGGCACCATCGCGGCGAACGCCACGACGAACGCGGTCAGGGCCGGCCAGCCGGACCGCAGGCCCGCGAAGCCGAGCGCGGATCGCAGGTAGGACGGCTCGTACCGGTCCCGGCTGGCGATCCAGTCGATCATCACGATCGCGCAGAATGGCGCGATCCAGTACCCGATGAACAGCAGGATGTTCTCGAACCGGCCCGCGGTGTCGCCCGCCTGCATCCAGATGATGGCCGCGAACGCGATAACGGCGACCAGCGCGGCGGTCACCGGGCGCCGCAGTCGGACGCCGAGGGCCTGGAACGCCAGCGACCCGGTGTAGTCGTTCATCGTGTTGGACGTGATCGCGCCGAACACGATCGCGACCAGCGCAAGCACGCCGAGCGTTCCGCCGCCCATCAGCGTCCGCACCCCGGCCGCGGTCTGGTTGCCGAGCACGCTGGCGGCGGCCAGTCCGATGGTCTCTACCCATAGGTAGGAGGCGACCAGGCCGCCCAAGGTCAGCCAGAAGATGGCCGGCCTGGACGTCCGGGTCGGCAGGTACCTGCTGTAGTCCGAGGCGTAGGTAGCCCAGGAGATGCCCTGGCTGAGCGCGATCGTCATCATCAGCGTGAACGCCCCGGCCAGGGCAGCGCCGTGCACGGTGTCGACCGGCAGCGCGATGTGGTGGCCAAGGATCCGCACCGTCAGCACCGCGAACAGCGCGATCAGCACGGCCGACCCCCACGACTGGAGCCGCTGCACGAACTCATAGCCGTAGACGCTGACCAGGCCCTCGACCGCCAGCACCAGCGCCGCGCCGGCCCAGAACGGGATGTGCAGCAGCAGCGCGGCGGCCTGCCCGCCGAACAGCCCGACGAGCGCGTCCCAGGCGATCGAGGACAGCCACTGGATCGTGCCGGGCAGCACGATGGACTTGCCGAACGGCAGCCGCGCCAGCGGCACCTGGCCGGTGCCGGTCCGCGGTCCCCAGGTGCACATCGCGGCCACCGGAAGCGAGCCGACGATCGTGCCGGCCGCGATCGCGGCGAGGCCGGTCCAGAAGCCGAGTCCGAACAGCACCGCCAGGGTGCCCGCGAACACGCCGGATAGCTCCATGTTGGGTGTGAACCAGACGGTGAACATCCGGGCGACACCGCCGTACCTAGCGTTCGCCGGGATCGGGGCTATCCCCTGGCTCTCCAGTGCCAGATCCCCGGTGCGGGTGGGCCGCACGCCCTCGAAAACGCTGAGTTCGTCGATCGCGCCAGCCACGGCGACGCTCCCTTCGCCGGCATGACCCGGATCAGGTTCTTGCGGTCGGCGGCCGGCTAGCCGCCCTCTCAGCCCGTTCCGTCCCGGACTCCCGCGCGTGCTCGGCAGTGTAACCCGGTCCGGCCGCCTGGCGCATCCGGGCCACCCGGGCGGGGCCGGATGCGCCATGATGCGGAATGGCACAGTTGATTCCGGAGGTGACCAGATGACCAGGATGGTGCTGCGCGGCGGGCGGGTCTTCGATGGCACGGGCAGCCCGGCGGCCGACGCCGACGTCGTGATCGCGGGCGGCCGGATCGTCGATGTCGGGATCGGACTTGACGGCGACGAGCAGGTCGACGTGTCCGGCCTGACCGTGCTCCCCGGCCTGTTCGACTGCCACGTGCACGTGATGGTGTCCGGAGTCGACCTGGTCGGGCGGCTCCAGCGGCCGTTCTCCTACCAGTTCTTCCAGGCGGCGCGGAACCTGTCGGCGACCCTGGACTGCGGCATCACAACGGTTCGCGACGCGGGCGGCGCGGACCTCGGCGTGCAGCGCGCGGTGGCCGACGGCCTGATCGAGGGGCCCGCGCTGAAGATCGCGATCACGGCGCTGAGCCAGACCGGCGGGCACGGTGACGGCTGGCTGCCCTCGGGCATCCGGACCTCGCTCATGTCACCGCACCCGGGCCGCCCAGGCGGGATCGTGGACGGTCCCGAGGAGATGCGCAAGCGGGTCAGGGAGATCATCCGGGCCGGCGCCGACGTCATCAAGGTGCACACCTCCGGCGGTGTGCTGTCGCCGCGGGACAGTCCGCGGCACGCCCAGTTCCGGCCGGACGAACTCGACGCCCTGATCGCCGAGGCCAGCGCGGCGGGCGTGCCGGTGATGGCGCACGCGCAGGCGACCGACGGGATCAAGAACGCGCTCCGGGCCGGGGTCCGGTCCATCGAGCACGGGATCTACCTCGATGACGAGGCGATCGACCTGATGCTCGCCAGGGGCGCCTGGCTGGTGCCGACGCTGGTGGCGCCGCACGCGGTGGTGGCCGCCGCGAACGCGGGCAGCCAGCTTCCCGAGGGCGTCCGGGCCAAGGCCGAGGAGGTGATCGCCGCGCACGCGGACGCGTTCGCCCGGGCGGTCGCGGCCGGGGTCAAGGTGGCGATGGGCACCGACAGCGGCGTCGGCCCGCATGGCACGAACCTCGACGAACTGCCGCTGATGGCGGCCGGCGGGATGACGCCGGCCCAGGTCCTGGCCGCGACGACCGGCTCGGCGGCGGAACTGCTGGGGATCGCCGAGGAGACCGGCACGGTGATGCCGGGCAAGCGCGCGGACCTGGTCGTCGTGGCCGGGCATCCGCTCGACCTGGCCAGCCTGAAGCAGAACATCCGCGCCGTGTACGCGGGCGGCCGGAAGGTGCGCGGCTAGCCGCCGTCCGGACCCGGCCGACCCGGCCGGGTGATCAGGACGAAGCCGAGCGCCGTGGCCATCGCGATCGCGGCGCCGGCCAGGTAGAGCTGCCGGTAGGTCAGGTAGGCGATGGCCACTGCGCCCAGCGCCTGGAGCGGCGCCTGGGGTCCGAAGAACACCAGCGTCACCGCGGCCGAGACCCGGCCCTGCAACTCCGGTGGCGTCCGGCGCTGCGCGAGGCTGAGCAGGGCGAGGAACAGCCACGGCAGGGCGAAGCCGAGCGCGACCGAGCCGGCGATGGCCAGCGGCAGGCTGCCGGTGGCGCGCAGGGCGTTGCCGGCGGCGAAGTTGACCATGCCGAAGACGGCCAGCCAGCGCTCGCCGGCCCGCCGCAGCAGCCGGCCGCTGGTCAGGCTGGCGGCGATCGACCCGGCGCCGAGACCGGCGCTGAGGACGCCGAGGAAGCTCGGCGGCTCGCCCACCCCCTGGACCAGGCTGTACTGGGCGGCGACCAGCACCGCGGAGAAGCTCATCACGACCGAGGCCGCCGCGAGCAGGCGGCGCAGGTCCGGCGTGCGGCGGATGTGCGTGAAGCCGGCCAGCAGGTCGGCCCGCCAGTGCCCGGCCGATCGCCAGTGCCCGGCCGATCGCCAGTGCCCGGCCGATCGCCAGTGCCCGCCCGATCGCCAGTGCCCGCCCGATCGCCGATGCCGGGGCGGTCGCGCGGGCCTGGTCTCGCGGAACCGGATCTGGCTCAGCGTCAGCGCGGCGACCGCGAAGGTCACCGCGTCGAAGACACTGACCGTGCCGCCGCCGGCCAGCGCGAACAGTCCCGCGCCGAACAGCGGTGACACGAGCCGGCCGGCTTCCTGGAGGCCGAGGCGCCATCCGTTCAGGTCCCGCCGCAGTTCGCCGGAGAGCATCACGGCGAACAGCGCGCTCTCGGCCGGCCCGGACAGCGTCAGGTGGATGCCGTACCAGGTCATCACGGCGAAGATGATCCAGGTCGAGCCGGCACCGCCGACCGTGAGCAGGGGCAGGATCAGCGCCGCCGAGGTGAGGTTGAGCGCGATCAGGAACCGGCGCCGACGCACCCGGTCGGCCACCGCCCCGGCCACCGGGCCGGCCAGGGTCGGCGCGTACACGCACACCGACACCAGGGCGGCCGCACTGCTGCTGCCGGTCAGCGACTTCACCCAGATGCCGGCAGCCAGTGACATGGCGTTGTTGCCGATCACCGAGACGGCCAGGCCGGTCAGGTACAGCCGCCCGTTGCGGCGCTCCGCGCCGCCACCGGCAGCGGCGGGCGCGCCGCCATGAATGGGCAGCCGTGATTTACCGCGGTTCTTGAATAGCCCGGAAATTCCTTCGGCCATGCGGCGAGTCTGGCAGGTGAGAATTGTTAAATGCAATCCCGAATTTATCGCAGTAAAACGAGTGGTCATTGGGCGATAGTTCCGGCGCTGCCAGCGGTCTGGTTGCGGGCGCCCCGCCTGGCGGCTGATCTATGGTGAGAGCATGTGCGGCGGGTGACCAACTGCCATGCGGCAGGCCAGGGGCGGTCGAGACGGGCAATGGAGGCGCGCAATGGGAGACTCCCGCACGCGGCATCAGGTGACCGATGCGGATTTCGAGCAACTCCTGGCCTTCCGGAGCAGCCTGCGCCGGTTTCAGCGGTGGAGCGAGGACCAGGCCCGCGCGGCCGGCCTGACATCGGCGCAGCACCAGTTGCTCGTCGCGGTCCGGGGTCATCCTGGCTCGGAGCCGCCCACCGTGGGGGAACTTGCCGAGTACCTGCTGCTGCGGCATCACAGCGTGGTCGAACTCGTCGACCGGGCCGAACTCGCCGGTCTGGTCAGGCGCACCGCCGACCCGAGGGACGCGCGCCTGGTCCGGGTGCGGCTGACCGGCCGCGGTTCACGGATCCTGGACGAGCTCACCCCCGCCCACCTGGTTCAGTTGCACAGCCTGGCGGCGATCCTGAACAGGCTCGTGGCCGACGTGTCGTCCTAACCTGGCCCGCCCGGCCGCCCGCACCGGGCCCTTGTCCGGTGTCCATCCGCCCCGCGTGTCCGGTCGCCCCGTGCCGAGCCCCCGGCGACCGGCCCGTCGGCCGGACCCGGGACCTGGTCGCGCTTCGTCTCCGGCGCCGGACTATCGTGCCACGATAAAGACCAAAGAATTTGACGAACGGCCGTTGCATGGTACGATCTATCGTGTAACGATAAAAAAAATCGCCCGTCCGGGCGCATCGCCGGCGACTGCCGCGGTCTGGGCCTGGCGGGCGGGCGCTCCGCAGAGGAGGACGCCATGAGGACCATCCGGCACCCGTCTCCGCTCCCTCCCGATCCCCCGGCCACCGGATCGGTGTCTCCGCTGCCGGCCAGACTGGTCGTGTCGGCGGCCGGATCGCCGCTACCGCCCGATCCGCCGATCGCTAGAACCGGCGCCATGAGCCGGGCCCGGCGTAGCGCACCCGGCCCGGCGTAGCCCGAACCTTCCGTAGCGCACCCGGCCGGGCGCATTCGACCCCCTAGCGTGCCCGGCCGGATCAGCGAGGTGCCGCGGCCGGGGATTCCAGCTCAGAGGTCGACCGGGATGCCGGGCAGATCACCCCATACCTCCCGCAGGTGGCTGTACGTCCCGCCGGGCAGGCGGCGCAGCACGGCGATCACCTCCGGCCGTGCACCGCTGGCGACGGCCGCCTCGATCAGGTCGGACGTGGTGGCGGGCGGATAGTCGAAGGCGTCCGCCGTATGGCGGGCGATCTCCTTGCGGGTGACGGGGCGCACGTCGGCTCGTCTCCTGGTCGTTCCGTGGCTCGGGCTGTCCGGACCGTACCCTAACGTGACGGTAGAGTGGCGCCCGGACAGCGGAGGTGGGCGCGGCGGTGACTGAGCGGGAGACCCGGATCGGCGAGGCGGCCGGCCGGGCCGAATTGCCGACGGCGCACCCTGGCGCCGTCCCTGACGTCCTGGCCCAGGCCCGGCGCCGGCGGACATTCGCGGTGATCAGCCACCCGGACGCGGGCAAGTCCACGCTCACCGAGGCACTCGCGCTGCACGCCTCGGCGATCACCGAGGCCGGGGCCGTGCACGGCAAGTCGGGCCGCCGCGGGGTCACCTCGGACTGGATGGAGATGGAGCGTGATCGGGGCATTTCGGTGACCTCCGCGGCGCTCCGGTTCGGCTATCGCGACGTGGTGCTGAACCTGCTGGACACGCCCGGGCACGCGGACTTCTCCGAGGACACCTACCGGGTCCTTGAGGCCGTGGACTGCGCCGTCATGCTGCTGGACTCGGCCAAGGGCCTCGAGCCGCAGACGCTCAAGCTGTTCGACGTGTGCCGGTCCCGCCGCATCCCCGTGATCACGTTCGTGAACAAGTGGGACCGCCCGGGCCGGGAACCGCTGGAACTGCTGGACGAGATCGAGCAGCGGATTCGGCTGCGACCTACCCCGGTGGTCTGGCCAGTCGGCGTGGCCGGGGACTTCCGCGGCCTGATCGAGCGGGACACCGGCGAGTTCACCGCCTTCACCCGTACCCCCGGCGGCACCGGGCGAGCGATCGAGGAGCACCTGGCCGCGGACGAGGCCGCCGCCCGGCACGGCGCCATCTACGAGACGGCCGTCGAGGAACTCGCGCTGCTGGACGAGATCGGCGCGACCGTGGACCTGAAGTCGTTCCTGGCAGGCGAGTCGTCCCCGGTGCTGTTCGGCGCGGCGCTGCCCAACTTCGGGGTGCGCCGCCTGCTTGAGGCGCTGCGCGAGCTAGCGCCGGCCCCGGAACCGCGGCAGGACGCCGAGGGCGCGCCGCGGCCGGTGCAGGCGCCGTTCTCCGGCCTGGTGTTCAAGGTGCAGGCCAACATGAACCAGGCGCACCGGGACCGGGTCGCGTTCGTCCGGGTGTGCTCCGGCCGGTTCGAGCGCGGGATGGTGCTCACCCACGCGGCGACCGGACGCCCGTTCGCGACCAAGTACGCCCAGGCCATGTTCGGCCAGGACCGGCAGACCCTCGATGTCGCCTACCCGGGCGACGTGGTCGGCCTGGTCAACGCGACCGCGCTGCGACCCGGCGACACGCTGTATGAGTCGGAGCCGGTGCGGTTCCCGCCCATCCCGAGCTTCGCGCCCGAGCACTTCGCGGTCGTGCGCTGCAAGGACTCGGCGAAGCACAAGCAGTTCCGCAAGGGGATCGCCCAGTTGGACACCGAGGGCGTCATCCAGGTGCTCTCCTCCGACCTGCGCGGCGACCAGGCCCCGGTGCTGGCGGCGGTCGGCCCGCTCCAGTTCGACGTGACGGTGAGCAGGCTGGAACGGGAGTACGGGGTGCCTGCCCAGCTTGACCATCTCGGCTATACGATCGCCCGCCGCACCGATGCCGACAGCGTCCCGGCGCTCGCCGGGCAGTCCGGGGTCGAGGTGCTGACCCGGCGCATCGACGGTGCGCTGCTGGCCCTGTTCGCCGACAAGTGGCGGCTCGCCAGCGTCCAGCGTGACCACCCGGGCGTCCGCCTGGAGACCCTGCTGGCCGGCGCCGACTAACCGGGACCAGGCCGACGTCGGCGTACCTTTGGCCGCCAGCCCCGGCCGCCAGGGCGAATGTCCGGCCGGACGGGCCTAACGGCCCTGCCATGCGGCTGGTGCCGAGTGTGAAGGTCGGATTATGAGCGCGCAGCCAGATGTCACCAGCGCTGGGCTCAGCCCGGGCAAGAAGGCCAGGCTGACCCGGATCCTGTACCAGCACGGATTGGGTAACGGCACGGCGCTGTTCCTGCCGTACGACCACGGACTGGAACACGGCCCGCGAGACTTCTTCGCCAACCCGGCGGCGGGTGACCCTGGGTACATCTTCCGGCTTGCCCGCGAGGCCGGATTCAACGGCATCGCGCTTCAGATCGGGCTGGCGGAGAAGTTCTTCTGGGACTACGCCGGCGAGATCCCGCTGATCCTGAAACTCAACGGCAAGACCGACATTCCCGCTGACGAGCAGGCGCTGTCCCCGTTGCACGCGTCGGTCGCCGACGCGGTCCGACTGGGCGCCGACGCCGTCGGCTACACGCTGTACGTGGGCACCCCGGCCGCGGCGGCCGACTTCGGCCAGTACCGCCAGGTCCGCGAGGACGCGCACCGGCTTGGCATGCCCCTGGTGGTCTGGGCCTATCCGCGCGGAGCCGCGATCGAGGCCAAGGGCGGCCGCGACTCCTTCTACGCCGTCGACTACGCCGCCCGGGTCGCCAGCGAACTCGGTGCGGACCTGGTCAAGGTCAACTTCCCGCACCCGGAGAAACAGGATGGCGTGCGGGAGGCCTACCAGCGCGAGTTCACCACCCGGCAGGCGATCGACGCGGTGGTCCGGTCGGCCAACCGGACCATGCTGCTGGTGTCCGGCGGCGAACGGCAGGGCGACGACGCCATGCTCGACAAGGCCCGGCAGGCGATGGACGCGGGCGCCACCGGGCTGATCTTCGGCCGCAACATCTGGCAGCGCGATCACGCCGAATCGCTGCGCTTCATCGCCAGGCTCCAGGAGGTGCTGGCGGACCACCCGCGGCCGCGTCCGTCGACTGGCTGAACCCGGCGGGTCCGCGCGGACGGACGCGGCCAGCGCCGCCACGCTCGCCGTGATGCCGCTGCGCTCGCCGTGATGCCGCCCTCGTCGCGCCCGCGTATTCGGCCATCGTGCAGGCCACCAGGGCAGTACGTAGTCCCGCCAGCCGATCATCCCGACGCCGCCTCGCCCGCTCGCGACCACGCGCCAGCGCACGTGACGTGGCTGAGGCCGCGGCCCGTCGCGCTGCCGGGCCGGCCCAGGGGTAAGCACGGATCCAGCCGACGCCCCAACTCCCGATCAGCGCGCCCCGCCAACCGGCATTAGCGTCATTACCTGCGGTTACTACCGCACGTTGAGTCCGGTGACAGCCCGGCCGATGATCATGCGCTGGATCTCGCTGGTGCCCTCGAAGATGGTGAAGATCATCGCGCCGTTCTGCGTACCCGCTGGTCAGACAGCCGCACCCGGCCTGACCTGCTGGTTTCTGCGTGGCGGAGAGTGGCATTCTACTGCACAGCTTTGCTCGGCATGTGCCCCCGATGTGCCCCCGGGACAGCAGATCGCCCCGCCACGCAACCCCCTGGAACGTGGCGGGGCGATCACCGGCCGTGGGTCAGGCGGCCGGGCTCAGGACCCGATGACCGGCGGATCTCCGAAAACGGTGAAGTGACCACCCCGGAGCGAAGACAGCGGCGAGCTGAGCACCTGGCCGAGCGGCGTCCCATCAGTCGTGGTCATAACCTGCGTCGAGGGGAGCCGGCGGCTGGTCAGGTAGCGGTGCACACCCGCATAGTCGGCCAGCTGCCCGTAGGTGAAGCTCACGTACGGCACCAGGCCCGCGGTGGCCACCGCCGGCGTCTCGTGCAGGCCGATCGCAGGCTCATGGACCTGCGGCCAAGCCGTGCCGGGCCGGGCGGCAGCGTCGTCCAGTCGGTGACGCCGGTGTCACGCCGTACAGCCGGAACTCGGTCCGCCTGCATCCGCCGCCGATCGCCGTAGCGACCTCCATCCGCACGCGGTCGCCGGTCGGCAGGATCACGGGATTGCCGTTCGCATAATCGGCCAGCTGCGCCGTCACTCCCCCGGCCATCAGGCCGGGCAGGCAGGGGTCCGTCCCGGTTCCCCCGGAGAGCACACCGCCCGCGTACCCGAACTCCCAATCACCGCCGCCAACGTAGATCGCGCCGAACTGCACGGCCACGCCCCTCGCCAGCACAGCTGCCCGCCGACCGCGCCGGAGATCGAGCTGCCGTCAGCAGTCGACCTGCCCACCGAGGCAGCAATACGATGTCAAAGGCCGTTTCTCAGTGCTGGATATGAGAGGTATCTGAGTGTGAGGCGATTTCTGGCAGCTCTGCTGATACTGCTATCGGCCGCAGCATTTGGGTTCGCGTACACCTCTACTCAGGCGAGCGACCTATCCCACATGGAGTACGCAGCGGCGGGACTTGGGCAGGCGTTCACGATCCCGCCGTCTCCAGGGCTGGCGGACCCGAAGGTCACTTACCCGATCCTGCTGAACGCGGCCAACCGCACGAACGTGAACGTCCTGCGCACTAGCGCCGGATACAACGACGTCGGCCGCCCGATGGTGACGCAGTATGTTCTGCTGACCACACATACGAACTTGTTCGGTTCGTTCAGGCTGGCGAGCGGTCACTGGCTGACGCCGGCTGACTCGCTACGGACCGGCCGTTTCCTCTCGTCACTGCCGGACGCCGGGCCCGGCCAGGTGGGCGTGCTGGCCGATTTCGGTGGTAACGCCGATATCAGCATCCGGGGCCTGCGGGCGGCGTTCGCCTCCCTTCCGGTCGCTGGCACGTATTACGTGGAGTCTGCTAGCGGATCTGGAAGAACTCGCTTCCTGAAGCTGATCAGCACGGCCTTTTCACGCCATGGCGCGCCCGTCAGCGTGCAGGATCTGCGCACCTCCCCGGTCTTGTCCTCCGGCTTCGCGAGCGGCACTTCCGGCGTGGACCAGGCGGTCATCGTGGTGCTCGTGGCCCTCACCACCCTGCTCGTCATCTACCGTCAGCTGTATGAGGCCAAGCGCGCCGGCGTGATGAAGATGCATGGCCTGGGAACGGTGCGAATCTGGTTTCGGGTGTCCGGGCGCCTGATCATGATCGTGATGGCGGGCTGCGCCCTGGTGGCGACGTTGGCCAGTCAGCTCATACCGGGCGTGACTGAGGGGTTCACCGTATCGGTACTGATCTCCATTGTCCGGACTGCGCTGCTGATGCTCGGAGCCTCGCTCGTGACCTGCCTGTACATCAGCCGGATCCGGGTCAGCGACTCGGTGAAGAACCGCAAGGACACGGGCGGGGTCTTCGTGTTGAATACGCTGCTGCGCATCGCCTGCTCGATCTTGCTGGTAGTTACCGGAGCCGGGTTGTGGGTCCAGTACTCGAACGCTGCAGCGGCTCGTGCGCGACTAGGGAACTGGGCCAGGACGAAAGACTTCGGGATCTTTTACCCGACCAGCGTCGGCAACGACCTGCTTGCATTGCAGAACGGGCAGGCAGGCCCGACCACCGCGGAGGTGTATGGGCTGTACCCGGTGCTGAACCGGGAGGGCGCCTTGTTCGTCGAGTCCACCGATTATGAGCCAGCCACCCTGGCCGGACCGCAGCCGCCTGGCTCATTCCGCTCCATTCAGGTTAACCCGAACTACCTGCGCACCTACCCGGTGCTCGACACCGCCGGCAGGCCCGTGCGCATCCCCGAGTCCACAACCTCCTGGGTGGTCCTTGTACCGCAGGCAGACCGCGCCCGGGCGGCGGCAATCCGCAGGTATTTCAGCAGTTACCGCATGAGCAGTTTCCAAGCTGAGAAAGAACTGTTCGGGCGTTCCGTCCCGCCTAGCATTGCTCACCAGAAACTCAAGGTTATCTGGATCGCCAACCAATCGGTATTCAGCTTCAACCCGCTGGTGAACCCGGCCCACGGAAATATGATCAGGAATCCGATCATC
>JAJYTW010000346.1 GCA_021792855.1 Actinomycetes bacterium | reverse complement strand
CTGCCGGACCGCGGGTTCTGGTTCGCGCCGACGGTCTTCACCGGCGTCAGCCAGTCGCACCGGATCGCCCGCGAGGAGATCTTCGGCCCGGTGCTTTCCGTGCTTACCTTCCGAACCCCTGAGGAGGCCGTGGCGAAGGCGAACAACACGCCGTACGGGTTGTCGGCCGGCGTGTGGACCGAGAAGGGCAGCAGGATCTTGTGGATGGCACAGCGGATGCGCGTCGGCGTGGTCTGGTCGAACACCTATAACAGGTTCGATCCGACCAGTCCGTTCGGCGGGTACCGGGAGTCCGGCTACGGGCGGGAGGGCGGTCGGCATGGCCTCGCCGCGTACCTCGATGTCTGACAAGAAGCCGAAGGCGCGCGCGGCCGCCGCCACGGCCGGGGCGACGCCGGCTGCCAGGGCCCGGGCTTCGGCTGCCGGTGGCCCGGCGGACAGCCCGGCGGCGGACAGCGCAGTAGCGGACAGCGCAGTGGCGGACAGCGCAGTGGCGGATAAGGCCGGCCCGGACGGTCGGTCCCGGCTGGCCGTCCGCAAGACCTACAAGCTGTACGTCGGCGGGGCGTTTCCGCGATCGGAGTCCGGCCGGTCGTATCCGGTCCATGCCGCCCGGGGCGGCGATCTGCTCGCCTACGCCGCGCAGGCCTCGCGCAAGGACGCGCGGGACGCCGTGGTCGCGGCGCGGGCGGCGGTCACTGGCTGGTCCGGGGCGACCGCCTACAACCGCGGCCAGGTGCTGTACCGGGTCGCGGAGATGATCGAGGGCCGGGCCGAGCAGTTCGCCGCGGAGGTCGCCGCGGCCGAGGGGGTATCGGCTGCCGCCGCCCGCCGTACCGTGGACGCCGCGATCGACCGGTGGGTGTGGTACGCGGGGTGGCCGGACAAGGTCGCGCAGGTGGTCGGCACCACGAACCCGGTGGCCGGTCCCTACTTCAACTTCAGCCTGCCCGAGCCGACCGGGGTGGTGGCCGTGCTGGCGCCGACCCAGTCGAGCCTGCTCGGGCTGGTGAGCGTGCTGGCGCCGGTGATCGCCACCGGCAACGTCGCGGTCGTGGTCGCTAGCGAGGATCGGCCGCTGCCGGCCATCACCCTGACCGAGGTGCTGGCCACCTCGGATGTGCCCGCCGGGGTGGTCAACGTGCTGACCGGCCGGACTGCCGAGCTAGCCCCCGTGCTGGCGGGCCACTTCGACGTGAACGCGATCGATCTCACCGGTGCGCCGGCGGATGCCCGGGCTGGGCTTGAGCGACTGGCGGCGGCGAACGTCAAGCGGGTTTTCGCCGCCGAGGACGACTGGGCGGCGCCGCCCACCCCGCGCCGGATGCTGGCCTTCCTGGAGATCAAGACCGTCTGGCACCCGGTCGGCACCTAGCGCCGGGCCGCGCGGGCCAGCCGGGCCAGGTCGCCTAGTCGGCTGGCATCTCCTCCCCGCACTGCGGGCAGACGGTCGGCGGCTCCTCGTCGGCGACGGCTCCGCACTTCATGCACACCCGGCGCATCAGGCAGACCGGGTCGCCCGGCAGGTCGTCATCGAATCCGTCGGGCGGGCCGACGTACTGGATCTTGTCCATGGCCAGTCGCCCTCCTCTCCGGCGATGTCCGGCGATGTCCAACGGCGGCCGGCGCGGCCGGCGCGGCCGTCACAGACATCATGACTCAGCCTATGGCGCTGGCATAGCCGGGCGCATCCCGGCGGCGCCGCCCACCCCGCGCCGGATCAGCACGACCAGTGGAGCCGCGGACTCAGGTCACCGATAGCGGCGGCATGGCCGCCGGGGGCCTGGCCCGGGATAGCGCCGGCGTAGTCCGGCTGGATCGGGCTGTAGCCGCCGGCCAGCAACGGCGAGGAGATCAGGAAGTCCGCGCTCGCGCGGTTGCAGGCCACCGGCACGTTCCAGACCACCGCGAGTCGCAGCAGGGCCTTGACATCCGGGTCGTGCGGCTGCGGCTCCAGCGGGTCCCAGAAGAAGACCAGCAGGTGCACGGTGCCCTCGGCGATCAGCGCACCGATCTGCTGGTCCCCGCCGAGCGGGCCGCTGAGCATCCGGGTGACCGGCACGCCAAGTTCTTCCTCGAGCAGGCTGCCGGTCGTCCCGGTCGCCACCAGGTCATGGGCGGCCAGCAGGGTCCGGTTGTACCTGGCCCACTCGATCAGGTCGGCCTTCTTGTTGTCGTGCGCGATCAGTGCGATTGTCCGATTGCTGGTCACCGGCGCTCCTCCCGGTCGGTCACGATCAGTGTGACCGGCGCGGATTTCGCCGTGGTTACGCCCCTGTGTCCGCCGGCTGCCCGGTGGCTGGCAGCCGTGCCGGGCCGGACGGCGCCGGGCCGCCGGACCTCAGATCTCGCCGAACAGTCGGTCGCCCGCGTCGCCGAGGCCGGGCATGATGTACCCGCGCTCGTTGAGACGCTCGTCGAGTCCGGCGGTGACCACCTTGACCGGGATGGGGTAGTCGTCGCCGAAGGCCGCGTGCACCTTGGCGATTCCCTCCGGCGCGGCCAGCAGGCAGATCGCGGTCAGTGACGCGGCGCCCCGCTCGGCCAGCATGGAGAACACCGACGCCAGCGTGCCCCCGGTGGCGAGCATCGGGTCGAGCACGAACGCGTCCCGGCCGGTCAGATCGGCCGGAAGCCTGGTGGCATAGGTCGAGGGAAGCAGGGTCTGCTCGTCCCTGGCCAGGCCCACGAAGCCAACGTCGGCCTTGGGCAGCAGCCGGGCCATCCCGTCGAGCATGCCGATTCCGGCCCGCAGCACGGGGATCACCAGCGGCCGTGGCCTGGCCAGCGTGACCCCGTCGGCCGGAGCGAGCGGGGTCTGGACCGTGACGTGCTCGACCCGGATATCGCGGGTGGCCTCGTATGCCAGCAGCGTCACGAGTTCATCGGTCAGGCGGCGGAACACCGGCGTCTCCGTGCCGATGTCACGAAGCGCGGTGAGCTTGTGGGCGATCAACGGATGGTCCGCGACGAGGGTTTGCATGGTCGGTAGTCTGGCAGGCCAGCGCCGGGGTCGGGGCAGCGAGTCGGGTCCGATCCGGCGGGCCGGGCCAGGGACCGGCCGGGACCGGTGCGCGGTCGGCCGCTCACGGCGGCGGAGCGGCCGGGCGGCCGTGTCTGGGCCGGTACCAGGTCGCCGTGCAGCCAGGGGTCGCGCAGCGCACGCACT
>JAJYTW010000073.1 GCA_021792855.1 Actinomycetes bacterium | reverse complement strand
GGCGAGCCAAGCGGGTGGACCGTCCAGGTCCTGCCCTGATCGGTGGAGATATCTACGACCGGGTAGGTGTAGACGCCGCGATTGACCATGAACGCGGCGTAGACCCTGCCGTGCGGTCCTACTGCGATGGACGGGTCCCAGCCATACCCGGACCGCGGAAGCTTAATCCCGGCGCTGAAACTGGCGCCGCCGTTCGACGAACTGGCGAAGCCGATCCCGCCGCACCCGATCCACTCCTCGTACAGCGTGCTGGCGGCCGGGTCGATGGCGGTCTCCACCTCGGCGCTCGCCCCGGAGCAGCCGTTGCTGACCAGAACCGCGGGGCCGACCGACGGCCCGGACGTGCTGGTCGCAGCGGCCGATCCGGCCGAGGCCAGTACCAGCCCCGCCGCCAGCAGCCCGGTCAGCCACACCCGCCAGCGCGCCGTCGCCAACCGCATGGACCGTTTCCCCTCCGATCGGAACGTGACGGAGCAATCCTCACAGATCGATCTGACTGATGCGGCCTATCGCCGGATTTCGTCCGTCACGTCCTACTCGTCACGTCCCGCTGGTCGCTGTCCGCGCCTCGGCCACGTCCCTGCGCATCTGCTCGATCAGCTCATCGATCGAATCGAACCGGACCATGCCGCGGAGCCGCGCGGTGAATTCCACGGCAACGGTCCGGCCATACAATTCCAGGTCGTCGCGGTCCAGGGCGTACGCCTCCACGGTCCGCTCGGCGCCGTCGAAGGTCGGATTGCTGCCCACCGAGATCGCGGCCGGCCACCGCTCAGCCTCACCGCCGGCCGCGTCCAGGGCCGCCAGCCACCCCGCGTAGACGCCGTCGGCCGGGATCGCGGTGAACGGCGGGGAAGCCACGTTCGCGGTCGGGAAGCCGAGTGCCCGGCCGCGCTGATGACCGCGGACCACGAGGCCCTGTACCCGGTGCGGGCGGCCGAGATCCCGGGCTGCGCCGGCCACGTCACCCGCCGCCAGCAGGTTCCTGATCCAGCTTGACGACACCGTCACCCCGTCATCGGCGAGCAGTGGCACGCCCTCGGCGACGAAGTCGAACTTGCCGCCGAGCTCGGCAAGCAGCGCGACGTCGCCGGACGCGCGGTGGCCGAACCTGAAGTTCTCGCCGACCACGACGGCCGCCGCGTGCAGGCCGTCCACCAGCACCGTCCGCACGAAGTCCGGCGCGGGCAGCCGGGAGAACTCGGTCGTGAAGGGCAGCACGCAGACCGCGTCGGCGCCCAGGCCGCCCAGCAACTCGGCGCGGTAGCCCGGCGTGCACAGCAGCGGTGGATGCGAGCCGGGCCTGATCACCTCATCGGGATGCGGGTCGAAGGTCACCACGACCAGTGGTTCCCCGAGGCTGGCGCTGACCTCCGCCGCCCGGGCGACGATCGCCCGGTGCCCGCGGTGCACGCCGTCGAACACCCCGATGGTCACGACGGACCTGCCCCAGGAGTCGGGCACCTCATGCAGGCCCTGCCAGCGGTACACGCTCAGCTTCCCTTCGCGATACGACCACGGGCGCCCATCGACCCGGGCCCGTCCGGACCCAGACTAGTGAACTCCCCGCGTTCGGTTCCCCGACAGCCGCCCACTTCCGGCCCGATCCGGCCCGATCCAGCCCGGCCCGATCCGGCCCGGGCCGCTGGCGCGACGGGCTACGGGACGAAGACGGCGACCGGGCGGATCTCCGGACCGCCGGTATCCAGCAGCGCGATCAGGGTGCCATCGGGGTCAAACGCGGCGACCGGCCCGACGGTTGGCTGGCGGCCGCCAGTCGGCACCCCGCCGCCCGGTACGCCGCCTAGACTCGCGCCGCCGCCCAGACTCGCGCCGCCCAGACTCGGGCCGTCCAGGGCCCCGGCGGGCAGCCGGACTCCATGCGCGATCAGCCGCGACTCCTGCGCGCCGAGCACCACGGAGGGGAACTCGGCCGCAGCCGCCTGTGCCAGCGGGATGTACTCGAAGGAGTCGGCAAGCTGATCCAGCGTGCGCGCCTGGCTGACCAGGTAGGGCCCGACCCTGGTCCGGCGCAGCGCGGTCAGGTGCCCGCCGGTGCGCAGCGCGGTGCCGAGGTCCCTGGCGATCGCCCGGATGTAGGTACCGCTTGAGCAGGTGATGTCGACGTCGAGGTCGAGCATTTCGCCAGCGGTCCGGATGTCCCGCACGTCGATCCGGCGCACCGTCACCGGCCGGGCGGCGAGTTCGGGCGCCGCGCCGGAGCGAGTCAGGTGGTAGGCGCGCTTCCCGCCAACCTTGATCGCGCTGATCTTCGGGGGCACCTGCATGATCTCGCCGGTCAGGCCGGCCAGCGCCGCGCGCAGATCCGCCTCGGCCAGTCCGGCCGCGCGAGCAGGCGCGGGGTCGGCGGCCGGCACGATCTCGCCCTCGGCGTCGTCGGTCACCGTGCCGGCGCCGAGCCTGATCGTGGCCGAGTACTCCTTCTCGGTCAGGGTGAGGTAACCGAGCAGGCGGGTCGCCTTCTCCAGTCCGATGATCAGCACCCCGGTGGCCATCGGATCCAGCGTCCCGGCATGACCGACCCGCTTGGTCCCGGCCAGCCTGCGCAGCCGGGCGACGACGTCGTGGGACGTCATCCCCGCGGATTTGTCGACAATGACCAGACCGGGCTCGACCATCAGCCGTCCTCGTCCGCCCGCTCGTCTGGCTTGCGGTATGGGTCGGGATCGCCGGCCGGCGTCTTGCCCTGCCGCGCCGCGGCCAGTTCGGCGTCGGCCTCACGCGCGCGGGCGACCAGATCCTCGATGGTCTTGGCACCCTCCGGGAGCCGATCCTCGGTGAACCGGATGGACGGCGTGTGCTTGATGCCGGTCTGCCTGCCGACCTCCGAGCGGATCAATCCGGTCGCGCTCGCCAGGGCCGCGGCGGTATCCGCCTTCTCCTGCTCGGTGCCGTACACCGTGTAGAACACGGTCGCCTCGCGCAGGTCTCCGGTCACCCGGGCGTCGGTGATCGTGACGAAACCCAGGCGAGGGTCCTTGATCCGTCGCTCCAGCAACTCGGCGACGATCTGTGCGATCCGCTCACCGAGCTTGCGTGCCCTGGCTGGGTCCATCGTCGCTCACTCCCCCTCGTCGTCGGCGTTGAACAGCCGCTGCCGCGCCGACAGCAACTCGATATCGGGCCGCCGGGCCACCAGATCCTCACACGCCCGCAGCATCTCGGTCACGTGCGCGGCGGACTCGGCGACCGCCGCGACTCCGATCTCGGTCCGTCGGTGCAGATCCAGGTGCCCGGTCTCGGCCACCGCTAGGTTCGGGAACTTCCGGTGCACCTCCGCGATCAGCGGCCGGACCACGGATCGCTTCTGCTTCAGCGACCGGACATCGCCGAGCAGCACGTCCAGGGTCAGCGCTCCTACGTACACACCGGGCCCCTTCACGCTGGTCGAAAGGCCGCGCTGGCCTTGTTGCCGGGCGGCGCGGCGCGCCGCCCGGCAACGCCGCCGCTCAGGCGCGCGGCTTCTCCCGCATCTCGAACGTCTCGATCGTGTCGCCGATCTTGATGTCGGAGTAGCCGATACCGATTCCGCACTCGTAGCCCTCACGGACCTCGGTCGCGTCATCCTTGAACCGGCGCAGCGAGTCGACGCTCAGGTTGTCCGAGACGACAACGCCGTCCCGGATCAGCCGTGCCTTGGAGTTCCTGGTGATCGTTCCCGACCGCACCAGGCAGCCGGCCACGTTGCCGATCCGCGGCACCCGGAAGATCTCGCGGACCTCGGCAGTGCCGAGCTGGACCTCCTCGAACTCGGGCTTGAGCATGCCCTTGAGCGCGGCCTCGATCTCCTCGATCGCCTGGTAGATGATCGAGTAGTACCGGATGTCGACGCCCTCGCGCTGAGCGAGTTCGCCCGCCCGGCCGGCCGGCCGAACGTTGAATCCGATGATCACGGCGTCCGAGGCGATCGCCAGGTTGACGTCGTCCTGGGTGATCGCGCCGACGCCGCGGCCAATCACGCGCAGCACCACGTCCTCGCCGACATCGATCTTCAGCAGCGCGTCCTCCAGCGCCTCGACCGAGCCGGACACGTCGCCCTTGATGATCAGCAGCAGTTCCTGGCGCTCACCGGACTTCAGCGCGGATTCCAGGTCCTCGAGCGTGACCCGCGGCCTGCGCTGGGCGAACTGCGCGGTCCGCTCCCTGGCCTCGCGCTTCTCCGCGATCTGGCGCGCGATCCGGTCGTCGTCCACGACCAGGAAGTTGTCGCCGGCTCCCGGAACGGCGGTGAGGCCGAGCACCTGGACCGGCCGGGACGGCGGCGCCTCCGCCACCTGCCCGCCGTTCTCGTCCAGCATGGCCCGGACCCGGCCGTAGGCGTCGCCGCAGACGATCGAGTCACCGACTCTGAGCGTGCCGCGCTGCACAAGCACCGTGGCCACCGGGCCGCGCCCCTTGTCCAGGTGCGCCTCGATCGCCACGCCCTGCGCCTGCTGCCGCGGGTTCGCGCGCAGGTCGAGTTCGGCGTCCGCGGTCAGCACCACGGCCTCGAGCAGCGTCGGGATGCCGGTCCCGTTGATCGCCGAGACGTCGACGAACAGGGTCTGGCCGCCGAACTCCTCGGCCACCAGGCCGTATTCGGTTAGCTGGGCCCGCACCCTGGTCGGGTCGGCACCCTCCTTGTCGACCTTGTTGACCGCCACCACGATCGGCACGCCGGCCGCCTGCGCGTGGTTCAGCGCCTCGGTGGTCTGCGGCTTGACGCCGTCGTCCGCCGCGACGACCAGGATCACCAGGTCCGTCGTCTCCGCGCCGCGGGCACGCATGGCGGTGAACGCCTCGTGGCCCGGCGTGTCGATGAAGGTGATGGCCCGCTCGTTGCCGTCCACCACCGTGTTGACCTGGTAAGCGCCGATGTGCTGGGTGATGCCGCCGGCCTCGCTCGCCACCACGTTGGTATTCCGGATCGCGTCGAGCAGCTTGGTCTTGCCGTGGTCGACGTGGCCCATCACGGTCACCACTGGCGGCCGCGCGACCAGGTCCGAGTCCTCGCCCTCGTCCTCGCCGAACTCGATGTCGAACTCCTCGAGCAGCTCGCGGTCCTCCTCCTCGGGGGACACGACCTGCACGTTGAAGTTCAGCTCAGCGCCGAGCAGCTGGAGCGTCTCGTCGTTCACCGACTGGGTAGCGGTCACCATCTCGCCGAGGTGGAACAGCACCTGCACCAGCGATGCCGGGTTGACGCCGATCTTGTCGGCGAAGTCGCTCAGCGACGCCCCGCGGGACAGCCGGATGATCTGGCCGTTGCCGCGCGGGACCGACACGCCGCCGATCGACGGCGCCTGCATGTTGTCGAACTCCTGGCGCCGCTGCTTCTTCGACTTGCGACCGCGCGACGGACGGCCGCCTGGCCGTCCGAAGGCGCCCTGGGTGCCTGCCCGACCGCGCCCGCCGCCGCCACCGGGGCGGCCAGGGGCCATCCCCGGCCGCGCGGCACCGCCACCGCCGCCGCCCGGCCTGCCGCCGGGACCGCCAGCGCCGCCGGGACCGCCGCGACCGCCACCGGGCCTGCCCGGTCCGGTCCCGGTCCCGGTGCCAGTTCCGGCCCGGCCGCCGAACGGGCGGGGCGGCATGCTGCTCGGACTCGGCCGCGGACCCGCCGGGCGCGGGCCACCGGGCCTGCCGCCGTCAGCGGGCGCGCCGGGCGCCGGGCGACCGCCAGCGCGCGGCGGCTGCGGGCGGGGGCCGCCGCTCGGGCTGCCGCCCGGACGGCCGGCCTGCCCCGGTCCAGCGGGCGAGGGACGCCCGGACCGCGGGGCCGCGCCCATGCCGGTCGAAGTTGAGCTGAACGGGTTGTTCCCGGGCCGCGGACCGGGCCGCGGCGCGGGCCTCGGCCCGGGCGCCGCGGTACCGCCAGCGGTTCCCGGGCGCGGCACCGGTCCAGGCCGGGTCGGCGTGCGTGGCGCGGCTTCCCGCTGCGAGAACGGCACCTGGGGAACGGACTGTCCCGGACGCGCGGTGTCGCCGCGCTCGGGAGCCTGCCCGGGGGCGCCGGGGGACGGCGCGGGAGTCGATGGCGGGGCCGGAGTCGCCGCCGCCGGGGACGCTTCGGCCGGCGGCGCCGACCCGGTCACAACCTGCTCAGTCACTGCCTTCTCGGTAACGGCCCGCTCGGCCGCCGCGGTCACGGCGCCATCGGCCTTGCCATTGGCGGCACGCTTGCCGCCGGTCGCCGCCGGCTCCGCCGCCTTCTTGGCGGCTCCTGCCTGGCTAGCGAGCGCTTCCTTGAGCCTGCGAACTACCGGCGCCTCGATGGTCGAGGACGCCGATCGCACGAACTCACCCATGTCCTGGAGCATGGCCATGACAGCCTTGCTCTCTACGCCGTACTCCTTCGCGAGTTCATAAACCCGGACCTTCGCCACTACGCTCCCTCTACTCGGCCCATAGCGGGCCAGTCAGCCGGCCCGGGGCAGCGCGTGCACCGTCCGGCGTTATTTCCTGCTGTTCATCGCAGCGTGCTCATCGAGCGCTCATCACTTATCAGCCTGTCCTTGTGGCCTATACCTGTGCCGCCCTGTACTTCCCGCCCTGCCATTGACTCACCGGCCGGCCTCGCTCACCGCCCGATCCGGCCGGGACCGGTCATCCGGTCCGCGTGCCATCGCGGCATCGGCGAGGTAGCTGGCAAGCCCGTCATCGGCGAGCGGCCCGTTCGCGCGCAGCGCTCGCGGGATCGCCCGGCGGCGCCTGGCCCGCTCCAGGCAGTCCAGGCTGGGATGCACGTATGCTCCCCTGCCGGGTCTGCGCGCGGCGGGATCGGCGACGACGTCGCCGTCGACCGCCACCACGCGGAGCAGGTCGGGCTTGGCGGCCCGGACTCCGCATCCCACGCACGTCCGGATCACTGACCCGGGCACGCTCGCAGACGAGGACCCCATGGCCGCCTTCCAGACAGCTTACAGTGCCGGCGCGTCGGCGGCACCCGGCACCGTCTGCCGCACGGCCTGGGCCGGCTGCCCGGGCTGGGTATCCGGCTGGATGTCGATCCGCCATCCGGTCAGCCTGGCGGCTAGCCGGACGTTCTGCCCCTCCTTGCCGATCGCCAGTGATAGCTGGTAATCGGGCACGATGACCTGGGCAACCCGGTTCGCGGCGTCCAGCACCCGTACCTCTGTAACGCGCGCGGGCGACAGCGCATGCCCGACGAACTCGGCCGGGTCGTCGGAGTAGTCGACGATGTCGATCTTCTCGCCGTGCAACTCGGCCATCACGTTCCGCACCCGGCTGCCCATCGGCCCGATGCAGGAACCCTTCGCGTTCACGCCGGCTTCCCTGGCGATCACCGCGATCTTGGTCCGGTGCCCGGCCTCACGGGCGATCGCCGCGATCTCCACCGCGCCGGAGGCGATCTCGGGCACCTCAAGCGCGAACAGCTTGCGCACCAGATTCGGGTGCGTGCGGGACAGCGTCACCGACGGCCCGCGGAAGCCCTTCCTGACGTGCAGGACATAGCACTTGATGCGCTCTCCGTGCACGTACTGCTCGCCCGGCACCTGCTCGGTCGGCGGCAGGATCGCCTCGATCTTGCCCAGATCGACCAGCACCGCCTTGGGATCCTTACCCTGCTGGATCACCCCGGCGACGACGTTGCCCTCCTGCCCGGCGAACTCGCCGAAGGTCAGTTCGTCCTCAGCATCCCGCAGGCGCTGCAGGATGACCTGCCCGGCCGTGGTGGCCGCGATCCGGCCGAACCCGTCCGGGGTGTCGTCGTACTCGCGCAGCGTGACCCCGTTCTCGTCGGTCTCCGCGGCCCAGACCGTGACGTGGCCGGTGTTCCGGTTCACCTCCACCCGCGCCGACGGCGCCGACCCCTCGGTCCGGTGGTAGGCGAGCAGCAGTGCGTCCTCGATGGCCCGGATCACCAGGTCCATCGAGATGTCCTTCTCAGCCTCCAGACTGCGCAGGGCAGAAACGTCAATATCCATCGGGATCCTCCTCGTCTGCGCTGTCGCCGACGTCGTCCCTGTCATCGTCGTCATCGTCGAGATCCCCACCGCCGGCCTCGCCGTCGGCCTCATCAAGGCGGGTGAACTCGACCTGAACCCGGCCCGGCCCGAGGTCCGCGTAGTCGAGGAACCTGCTGACGCCGTCGATCTCCAGCGTCACGCCTTCCTCATCGGCGTCGATCACTCGTGCCTGCCGCGCAACGGGACCGGCGGGCGCGTCCCGTTCCGCATCGAAATTCCCGGCAGCGATCGGAACGACGACCAGCCTGCCCGCCGCGCGCCGCCAGTGCCTGGGCTGAGTCAGCGGCCGGTCCACCCCGGGTGAGGACACCTCAAGCGTGTACGGCGCGTCACCCATCGCGTTCCTGGCATCCAGTCGTGCCGACACCTCACGGCTCACCTCGGCAATGTCGTCCAGGCTCACCCCGCCATCGGCGTCCACGACGATCCGCAGCACCCGCCGCCGCCCGGCCGACCCGATCTTGATGCCCTCCAGGTCGATCTCCATCGCGGCCAGGACCGGCTCGACCAGGCTGGCGATGCGCGCCACCTCGGCCGCGCTGGCGCTGCCCGGGCTGGCACTGCCCCGGCTGACGCGGCCCGGCACGCCGCCCCCGCGCGCGTCGCGCCCGCCCGGGGTCCGGTTCGCGGCCCGCGCTGACCGCGGCGCGCCGCGACGGGAGCCCTCGTGCATCGCGCCTCCTCGTCGGCGACCTGAACGTGTTATGCGGCCCGGATCTCGATGTCCAGCCTGCCCCTAGCCTAGCCGGGACAACGGCCCGGCGTTCTGACCTGCTGCTCTTGGCCGCGTTATCAAATCGGTACGAGTCGTGGCAACGATGCGTACTGCGCGCATCGGTCCCTCGCCCGTCCCGTACATGGCATGCTGGGTGCCGCAGGTGACAGTCGGTGACCGGAACTGGAACGGATCTTGGCGAAATCGGGACATCCTACCGCAGCACCCCCGCGCCGCGTCGTACTCGCGGCCGCAGCCGCCGGGTCGGTCCTGCTGGCCGGGTGCAAGGGGCTAGCCGCGCTCGGCCCGGCCCCGAAGACCGGCGCCGACGTCGCGACCCTGACGGAGGCGATCGCGGCCGAGGAGATGCTGATCGCCCGGTACGACGCCGCGCTCGCCGCGCTCTCCGGCCAGCAACGGATCACCCGGCTGCTCACGCCGATCCTGGCGGAGCACCGGGCCCACCTGGATCGGTTGCGGACGCGGCTGATCCAGCCGGCCGCGGCCCCGGCCAGTCCGAGTCCGTCGGCGACACCGACGCCGGCGCCGCCGCCGGGCGGGCGGCGGCAGATCCTGGCTGACCTGGTGGCCGCCGAGCGCGCTGCCGCCGGCCGGCTGACCGGACAGCTTGTGGCGATGCCGCCGGCCACCGCGCAGCTGATGGCCAGCATCAGCGCTTCCGAGGCCGCCCATGTGGTCGTGCTCAGCCAGGCCGGGCGGCCATGACGCAGGGGGGTTACCGGTGAGCCGGGCGGGGCGGGAGCAGCCCGCGCGGGGCAGGCTCGGTGCGCTGCAGGCGGCGCTCGGCGCCGAGGAGGCCACGATCTACGGCTATGGCGTGGCCGGGGCGCACCTGACCGGCGCCGGCTACAGCCTGG
The DNA here is from genome assembly GCA_021792855.1 of Actinomycetes bacterium. Lineage (GTDB taxonomy): Bacteria > Actinomycetota > Actinomycetes > Streptosporangiales > Streptosporangiaceae > Chersky-822. The sequence continues at coordinate 9,883 of JAJYTW010000073.1, read as the reverse complement.
CCTACGCAGACTCCGTGCTGCACGAGCGGGCCAGGGATGTCCTGATCGGGCTGATCGAGGCGCTCGGAGCGCAGCCGCAGGCCTCGGCCGTGGCCTACCGGCTGCCGGTGGCGGTGAACTCGGCGGCCAGCGCCCGCGTACTGGCCGCACGGCTGGAACTCGATCTCGCCGCCGCCTACCTGGGCCTGGCCGGCGTCGACGACCCGGCCCTGCGCAAGCTGGCCGCCGTCAGGATGCAGGGCGCCGCGGTCCGGGCGGCGCGCTGGGACGGCGGCACCGAGGCCTTCCCTGGGATCCAGCCGCCTGGCTAGCCCGTTGGTCCCGGCACGGTCGCCGGGCGGTCACCTGGGCCTGCCGGAGCCGGGCTGGCCGGGCTGGCCGGGCCGGACCGGGCTGGCGAGCGGTGCCGCGGTCAGGTGCCGGCCCGCAGCACCCGGGCGATCAGGGCGGCGGCCGACGGCACGTCGTCACCGGGGGCGATCCGCTCGGCCCACGGCCACCAGTACCACCAGGCGCCGTCCTGGCCGCGCCCCGCGTAGATGTCCTCGGACAGCATCGACAGCGCCGGGTTGACGACGTGCAGGCTCGGCACCCGTCCGGGCGGCGTCACCAGGCGCGTGCTGAGCCCGCACTTGGCGAGTTCATCAGCCAGGCCCTCAAGCCGGTCCGTGAAGTACCGAGGTTGTCCGTCCGCATCGTGAATGCCGCTGGCCGGGCCGGCTACCAAAGTCACGTCGTCACCTTGAGTGTTCTTAAGAATGCGCAGTGTAATGTCTCTCTCAAAGGATGCTCCCGCGCGGGCCGAACCCGCAAGTTCCATTGACAAAATTCCTGCAATCCCCGATTGAGCCGGTTCCGGGGCCAGCGTCCCGGACGTACCGGCCGATCAGCGCGAAGGTCTGGCGCTAGGCGAAGAGAAGGTCGCCACGGACGCCCCCATCTCTTCTCCTTGCCCGGGTCCGTCCCGGCTTCGCACGTGCCGCGCTGCCGGAATGGCCGGTCAGGCCAGCGGGGCGGGCAGCGGTTCGGCGTGCAACACCGTCAGCCTGGACACCGCGCGGGTCAGCGCCACGTACAGCCGGTGCAGTCCCCGGGCCTCCGCGGCCGCTATCCTGGCCGGCTCGACGACGATGACGTGGTCGAACTCCAGGCCCTTGGCCAAGCTGACCGGGACGAGCACGAGCCGATTGCCGTCCGAGCCGGTCTGCAGCACGCCGTGATCCAGGCCGACGGCCGCCAGCGTCACCGACAACCCGGCCACGTCGTCGTCGGCCGCGATCACAGCGGCCGACCCCGGCCCGGCCATCGCCCGCTCGCACGCGGCGACCAGGGCGCCATCCAGGCCGCCGGGCGGCACCGGCAGGACGCTCAGCGCACCCGGGTCGTGCCGGACCGAGGTGGCCGGTGCTAGCTCAGGCGCGATCGCGCCGAGCAGCCTGCTGGCGAAGTCCAGGATCTCGCGCGGAACGCGATAGCCGGTCGTCAGCACCTCCAGCGCGGCCTCCGGCTTGCCCAGGTGCTCAAGCAGTACCTGCCAGTTCTCGGCCGCCCACGGTGTCGTGCCCTGCGCGAGATCCCCGAGCACCGTCACCGACCCGGTCGTGCAGCGCCGCCCGATCGCCCGGCAGGCCATCGGCGACAGATCCTGCGCCTCGTCCACCACCACGTGCGCCAGGCTCGGAGTGCGCTCGATCAGGTCGGCCACCTCGTCGATCAGGACCGTGTCGGCCACCGACCAGCGGGCCGAACCCGGGCCGCGGGGCGGCCTGGCCCATGCGATGGCGGCCTGCTCGTCGGGGTCGAGCAGGCCGTCGGCGGCCCTGGCCAGCGACTGCGGGTCGGCCAGCAGGTCGAACACGACCCGGGCCGGCTCGGCCTTCGGCCAGGCCGCGCTGACCGCGGTGCGGACCTGGCTGGTCCGCCGCACCGACTCGTGGGTGCGGTCATCGCAGGTCTCGCCGGCCCCCTCCATCTGGGACAGGATGACGTGCGCGATCCGGTGCGACAGCATCTCCCGGCCCGCGCCGTACCGCACCCCGCGGTCCCGCAGTTCGGCGATCAGATCGGCGATCTGGCCGGCCGGGACCCGCCAGCGCCGCGACCCGCGAGCGAGCAGGATCGACTCGGACGGCTCGCGCACCCGATCCCAGAGCGCGCGCCGGAGCACCTGTGCCATCCGGGCGTCGCCCTTGACGACTGCGGCGCGGGGCACGTCGGCGCCGCGCACCGGCACCGTGCCGAGCAGGCCGGCCACCGAGGCCTGGGCCGCGTCGAACTCGCCGAGTGCCGGGAGCACGTTGCGGATGTAGGTCAGGAACGCGTCGTTGGGGCCGATCACCAGGACACCGCCGCGGCTCATCCGTTCCCGGTGCGCGTACAGCAGGTAGGCAACCCGGTGCAGGCCGACGGCGGTCTTGCCGGTGCCGGGAGCGCCCTGGACGCAGACCGACTCGGCGACGTCGGCCCGGACGATGTCGTCCTGGTCAGGCTGGATCGTCGCCACGATGTCGCGCATGGCCCCCGATCTGGGCCGCTCGATCTCCTCGATCAGGATCCGGCTGACCGGCTGCCCGTCCGGTCCGGGCATCCCGGCGCCGAAGACCTCGTCCTCGAACGCGGTGAGGTCACCGCCGCTGAATCCGAACCTGCGCCGCCTGGCCAGCCCCATCGGGTCGCCCTGGCTGGCGCGGTAGAACGGCCGGGAGACCGGGGCGCGCCAGTCGATGACGGCGGGCCGGCCTTCCGGGTCGTGCACGTGCCTGCGGCCGACGTGGAACATCTCGCCACCCGCCGCCGATGGCTCGGCTCCGTCCGGGCCGGCCAGCGGCTCGGAGTAGTCCAGCCTGCCGAAGAACAGCGGGGTGTCCGGCAGGTCGCGCAGGGCCTCGGCCCGCCGGTGCAGGTCGGCCTTCAGGTACTCCGCCGATACCCGGTCCCCGGCCAGGGCGGGCAATGCGAGCACGTCCTCGCGCATCAGCCGCAGGAAGTCACGCGACCGATTGAGGTGCTCGCGCTCGGCGGCAAGCACGCCGCCGGGCTGATCGTCGTCTCCGGTTGCTTCCTCCTGGGCGGTCGATGCCATGGCACAGCTCCTCAAGAGCGCATGGGATTGGCACAAGAGCACGGAAGCCTAGTCGCCCGCCGGCCCGGCCGCCAGCGAATTACCCTCCGGGACTAGAACAGCACCGAGGTGAACGTGCCGACCTCGGTGAACCCGACCTTGCGGTACGCCGCGCGCGCCGGGGCGTTGAAGTCGTTCACGTACAGGCTGACCACCGGCGCCAGCGTCCGCAGCGCGATCGCGGCCACCGCCGCCATCCCGTGCGTGGCCAGGCCGCGGCCGCGTAGCGCCGGCGGCACCCAGACGCCCTGGACCTGGCAGGCCAGCGGGGTGACCGCCCCGACGTCGGCCTTGAACATCACCTGCCCGTCGGCGATTCTGGCGAACGAGCGGCCGGCCGCGACAAGCTCGGCGACCCGGGCGCGGTAGGCGGCTCCGCCGTCCGGCCCGATCGGCGATACGCCGACCTCCTCGGTGAACATCGCGATGCTGGCCGGGAGCAGGATCGGGATCTCCTCGGTCCGGACCGGCCGGACCAGCGGGTCCGGCGGCACCGACGGACCGGCCGAGATCGCCATCAGGGGCTGGTTCTGCCGGATCTCCCTGGGGCTGTCCCAGAACGGCGCGAGCCGGTTCCACAGGTCGGCGACCGGCTCGGCCGGCCCGGCGATCGAGGAGCACCGCCGGCCGGTGAGCCTGGCCCGCTCGGCGAACGCGGCCACCGCCTCGGGCACCGCCTGCACCGGGACCATGTTGGCGCCGACGTAGCAGAGCGAGATCAGCTGTCCGGCCCGGAAGTACCCCCAGACCTGCGCGCCAAGCCGCATCGGGTCCAGGCCGCTGGCCCGGATCCGGGAGCTGACGAAGACGTTCGCGACGGGATCGCGCTCGCACAGGCTCAGGGCCTCGTCGCGGTCGCGATTGGTCAGCACGCGGAGCGACGACTGCTGCCCCGCCCTAGTGCGCAGCACCCCACCAGCGTAACGGCACCGGCATCGCTGATCACCCGCTACCACCGCGGGCGCCGCGGCCCGGGCTCACCCCGCCGGCGACGGCGGCGGCAGTGCCGGGCAGGTCGCGTTGACGAGGCCGGGCCTGGTCGGCAGCGCCCCGCTGGCCAGGTACCTGTTGAGGTAGCCGTTCACGCAGGTGTTCGGCGGATAGGCCAGCGACTGGCCGTGGTTGCCGCCGCCGACCACGACCACCATCCGGGCGGTGGGCAGCCTGCGGTGCGCGGCCTGGGCGCCGGCGTACGGGGTCGCCGCGTCCAGCGTGCCCTGAAGCATCAGGATCCCGGGCAGACCCGGCGCCCCGATCCGCATCGGCCGGGCTGGTCCGTGCACCGGCCAGAACGCGCACGCCGCGTTGAACCAGGTGTTGTCCCACGCCTCGAACGGCGCCGTGCGGTATACCTTCCGGGTGTCGGAGTTCCACGTCGCCCAGTTCCGCGGCCAGGCCACGTCCGCGCATTCGACCGCGTTGTAGACCGCGAACTCGTTCGCGCTCTGCGCGCCGACCTGCCGGAACAACGTCACCATCGGCTTGGTCCGCCCCGCGTGCAGGTAGCCCGACAGGGCCGATGCCAGCCCGGGCCAGTAGGCGTTGTCGTAGCCGCCGATCAGGAACGTGTCGTCGTACTCGTCCGGGCCGATGCTCGGCCCGGGTGGCTCGGCGATCGGGTGCGCGAGCAACTGGTTCCTCGCCCGGTACCAGGACTGGCTCACCGCGGCGGCGGTGCCGCCAAGCCGGTAGGTCGCCTGATACTTCGCCGCCCAGGCGAAGAACGCGTTCATCCGGCCCTGGAAGGCGTAGTCCTGGGCGATGTTGTCCGCGTACCAGACGCCGTTCGGGTCCACCGTGCTGTCCAGCACCATCCGGAACAGCCGGTGCGGGAACATCGTCGCGTACACCTGGCCGATGTAGGTGCCGTAGGAGTACCCGAAGTAGCTCAGCTTCGACTGGCCCATGGCCGCCCGGATCTGGTCCATGTCCCTGGCGATGTTCGCGGTGGTCATGTACGGCAGCAGCCAGCCGTACTTCTTCCCGCAGTCCGCCGCGTACGTCCTGGCCCGGTTGACCATGACCTGCTCGGCGGCCGCGTTCGCCGGGATGTAGTTCGGCCGCTCGCGGGCGAAGAAGGACGGATCGCAGCGCAGTGCGGGCACCGAGGCGCCAACACCGCGGGTGTCGAATCCGATGATCGTGTACCGGGCAGCGACCGAGCCGGAAAGGCCCTGGGCCACGTAACCCGCCAGGGACAGCCCGCTGGCGCCCGGCCCGCCGGGGTTGACCAGCAGAATGCCGAGTCGCTGGCGCTTCGGCGCGGTGGCGGGCACCTCGCTGAGCGCGATCGAGATCTTCCGGCCGGACGGGTCGGCGTAGTTGACCGGCACCGGCAGCATCGCGCACAGCATGCCCGATCCCGCGTTGGGGCCGGTGCACGGGCGCCAGTGCAGCACCGCCCGTCCAGTCGCGTGGGCGCCCGGCGGACTGCTGGTCGTGGCGGATCCTGCCGAGCAGCCGGCCACCGCCAGGGCAGCGGCAGCGACCAGGGCCGGAGCCCGCCAGGCGAAACGGCCGACCCGGCGGGCCTGGGCGCTGCGCGGTCCGGCGGACGGCTCAGGCATCCGGAGCCGCTGGCGTCATCGTGGCTGCCAGCTTCATGGCCTCCTCGATCAGCGTCTCCACGATCTGCGACTCGGGTACCGTCGCGATGACCTCGCCGCGCACGAAGATCTGGCCCTTGCCGTTGCCCGAGGCAACGCCGAGGTCGGCCTCCCTGGCCTCGCCCGGCCCGTTTACCACGCAGCCCATGACGGCTACCCGGAGCGGGACATCCATCCCGGCGAGCGCGGCGGTGACCTGGTCGGCGAGCGCGTAGACATCCACCTGGGCCCGGCCACAGGAGGGGCAGGAGACGATCTCCAGGCCGCGCTGGCGCAGTCCGAGCGATTCCAGGATGGCGATCCCGACCTTGACCTCCTCCACTGGCGGCGCCGACAGCGACACCCGGATCGTGTCCCCGATGCCCTCGGCGAGCAGCGCGCCGAACGCGACCGCGGACTTGACCGTGCCCTGGAAGGCCGGTCCCGCCTCGGTGACCCCGAGGTGCAGCGGGTAGTCGCACTGCTGCGCGAGCAGCCGGTAGGCCTGGATCATCACCACCGGGTCGTGGTGCTTGACCGAGATCTTGATGTCGCGGAAGCCGTGCTCCTCGAACAGCGAGCATTCCCACAGGGCCGACTCGACCAGCGCCTCCGGGGTCGCCTTGCCGTACTTCGCGAGCAGGCGCTTGTCCAGCGAGCCCGCGTTGACGCCGATCCTGATCGGCACCTGCGCGTCGGCTGCGGCCCTGGCGATCTCGCCGACCTTGTCGTCGAACGCCTTGATGTTGCCCGGGTTCACTCGGACGCCGGCGCAGCCGGCGTCGATCGCAGCGAAGACGTACTTGGGCTGGAAGTGAATGTCGGCGATGACCGGGATCTGCGACTTGCGGGCGATCTCCGGCAGCGCGTCGGCATCGTCCTGGGACGGCACGGCTACCCGGACGATCTGGCAGCCGGCCGCGGTTAGCTCGGCGATCTGCTGAAGCGTCGCGTTCACGTCGGCGGTCAGAGTGGTGGTCATCGACTGGACCGAAACCGGTGCGCCGCCACCGACCGGCACGGCGTGCTTGCCCTTGCCGACGGTGATTTGCCTGGATGCACGGCGCGGCGCCAGCGAAGCGGGCGGCAGGTCGGGCAGGCCAAGGTTGACGGTCATCGGAGTTCTCGCCTCACACGGTTAGCAGTTGTCGGCTCACTGATTCGTAGTGGGGTACCAGCTAGGTCAGCGTGATCGGGTTGATGATGTCGGCGGCGATCAGGAGCAGGCTGAACGCGACCAGCAGGGCGAACACGCCGACGCTGACCGGGATCAGCTTCCTGATGTCGACCCGGCCGGGATCGGGCCTGCCGAACATCCTGGCCAGCCAGGCCCGGGCCCGCTCGAACACCACGATCGCCAGGTGCCCGCCGTCCAGTGGCAGCAGCGGCAGCAGGTTGAAGATGCCGACGAAGATGTTCACCTCGATGATGATCATCAGGACCGCGGTGGCCTTCTGCTGCCAGCCGATGTGCGCCGCGATCACCTGGCCGGTCACGTCGGCCGCCCCGACCACGCTGCTGACGTTCGCGCCCGGTGTGGCCGCCCGGTTCTTCGCGAACAGATAGGGCAGCGCCTGCGGGATCTTGCCGATCGCCGAGAACGACTGGGTGACGATGCCGCCGAACTGCTGACCCGCGTAGCCCACGGCAGCCACCGGGTTGTCCCTGTTATAGACCACGACAGGCTCGACGCCGAGGTAGGAGCCCTTATGCCAGGACGCGTGCGCCAGGGTGATGTCCTTGGTGAACGTCCGGCCGTTCCGGCTGATCGTGAACGCGACCGGCCGGCCGGCCGGCTGGCTCTTGATCACGTTGCCGAGTTCGGTCCAGGTCCGCACCTGGTGACCGGCGATCGCGATGATCTTGTCGCCGGCTTGCAGCCCGGCGAGCCTGGCCGGCGACCTGGCGTCGGACGCCGTGCAGGACGCCTGCGCGCTGGTCGGCACGCACGACAGGACGTCGATCGTAGTGCTTGCCGGGTTCGCCATGCCGATCCCGACCGCCACGAACCACAGCAGCACGAACGCGATCACGAAGTGCATGAACGACCCTGCGACCAGGACGATCGCCCGCTGCCAGCCGGGCTGGGCCCGGAACGAGCGCGGCTCGTCGGCCGGATCGACCTCGTCCATGCTGCTCATGCCGACGATCTTGACGAAGCCGCCGAGCGGCAGTGCCTTGACGCCGTACTCGGTCTCGCCGCGCATCCGCGACCACAAGGTGGTGCCGAAGCCCACGAAGAACTGCGTGGCCTTCATCTTGAACATCTTGGCCGTGGCGAAGTGACCGGCCTCGTGCAGCATCACCGAGACCAGCAAGGCGACCACGAAGATGAGCACGCCGATCAGGAAGTTCATCGTGCTGGCTCTCCCTCCGCGCGAAGTCCGCGTGCCATCCCAGCCCGCTGCGGTCGCCGGTTCACCCGGCCCCGCCGCGGGTCAGTTCGCGTGCGCGCAGGCGCGCCCAGCTGTCGGCCGCGAGCACGTCATCCAGCCCGGTGATGCCCGGGCTGGTGCCGCCATGCTCAGAGACTACCCGTGCCACGGTGTCTACGATCCCGGTGAACGGCAGGCGGCCCGCGATGAACGCCGCGACGCACTCCTCGTTGGCCGCGTTGTAGGCAGCCGGCACCGTGCCGCCCGCCCGGGCCGCGTCGCGGGCCAGGTCCACCGCCGGGAACTTGCCCCGGTCCAGCGGCTCAAACGTCCAGGTATGCGCGGTCGTCCAGTCCACCGGGCTGGCGGCGCCGGGCACTCGCTCCGGCCAGCCGAGCGCCAGCGCGATCGGGATCCGCATGTCGGGCGGGCTAGCCTGGGCAATGGTCGATCCGTCGGTGAACTCGACCATCGAGTGGATCACGGACTGACGGTGCACCACCACCTCGATGTCGTCGATGGCGATATCGAACAGCAGGTGCGCCTCGATGACCTCCAGGCCCTTGTTGACCAGGGTCGCCGAATTGATAGTGATCACCGGGCCCATGTTCCAGGTGGGATGCGCCAGCGCCTGCTCCGGCGTCACGGTCGCAAGCTCCGCCGGGTCGGTGCGCAGGAACGGCCCTCCGCTGGCGGTCACGACCAGCCTGCGAACCTCCTCCCTGCGGCCGCCGCGCAGGCACTGCGCAATCGCCGAGTGCTCGGAGTCGACCGGGACGATCTGCCCGGCCGCGGCCCGGCCGGTGACCAGCGCGCCGCCCATGATCAGCGACTCCTTGTTGGCCAGCGCCAGCACCTGGCCGGCGTCCAGGGCGGCGAGCGTGGCGGCCAGGCCGACCGCCCCGGTCACCGCGTTCAGCGTGATGTCGGCCGGCCAGGCCGCGACCTCGGCCACGGCGTCCGGGCCGGCCAGCACCTTCGGCAGCGGACGGCCTGCCCAGGGCGATGGCCCGCCGCCTGTCCCCGGGCGTGCCGAGAGATCCCGCAGGGCGGCCAGCACCAGGGGCGCCGCCGCCTCGTCGGCGACGGCGACCGCCTCGACCCCGAATTCCAGCGCCTGGCCGGCCAGAAGCTCCGGGTTCCCGCCGCCTGCCGCGATCGCGGCCAGCGTGAAGCGGTCCGGGTTGCGCCGCACGATGTCGGCCGCCTGGGTGCCGATCGACCCGGTGGAGCCGAGCAGCACAAGACGGCGATGGCGGCCCAGCGACTCGGGGCTGGCTTCGGGGTTCATGAATCCATTCTCACCACGTGCGCAAGACGCCGCCGCGCCGACCGCCCCCGACCTACCCCGGACGCCCCGGCCACCCCGGACGCCGAGCACACGGCGCGTGCGCATACCGTGAGATCGTGCGTAGTGATCGTTTCCCCCGGCAGCCCGGCCATGACCACCTCCGCGGCTTCTGAGCGGCGGTCGGCCGCGGGCGGCTCGGCCGGGACCCGGCTGAGCCCGGCCGCCCCGCGCCGGAACATGGTCCCCGCCAGGGAACTGCCCAGGCTCTCGGCTCCCGGCCGCCCGGATCTGGGCGACTGGCGGGAGCGGCCAGCGGCGCAGCAGCCGGACTGGCCGGACACCGGCAAGCTGGCCACGGTCACCGCCGAGCTTGCCGGGCAGCCGCCGCTGGTGTTCGCGGGCGAGTGCGACCTGCTGACCGAGCGGCTCGCCGCGGTCACCAGGGGCGAGGCGATCGTGCTGCAGGGCGGTGACTGCGCCGAGACCTTCGACGGCGCGAAGGCCGACTCGG